>CANCCJ010000078.1 GCA_947374535.1 Comamonadaceae bacterium
TACATGTTTGCCATTTTTTGGTCGGCCATCAAAATGCCAGGTGCTTTACCTGCCGCACGCACGGTGGCGATGCCTTCCAAAATGGTTTTCACCACTTCAGGATGTGCAGGCTGGCCGCGGTAGCCCATCGAGGCAGACAAATCTGCGGGGCCAAAAAATACCCCGTCTACGCCATCGACAGACGCAATGGCTTCGAGGTTCTGAACAGCCAAGGTGGTTTCAGCTTGCACGAGTAAACACATTTCGTCGTCGGCTTTTTTCAGGTAATCAGTCACTTGGTTCCAACGCGATGCACGGGCCAACGCAGCCCCCACACCACGAATACCATGCGGTGGGTAGCGCATGGCTTTGACCATCAACGCCGCTTGCTCGGACGTGTCAATCATGGGTACCAATAAGGTTTGTGCGCCTACATCCAAATACTGCTTGATCAACGCGACATCGCCTTGCACAGGGCGCACGACAGGGTGTACGGGATAGGGTGCTACTGCACGCAATTGTTCGAGCACGGTGCGCACATCGTTGGGTGCGTGTTCGCCATCGAGGAGTAACCAATCAAAGCCACAGCCCGCTAGTGCTTCGGCCACATTGGCATCGGCCAAGCCTACCCAAATTCCGATCTGCGATTCACCCGGTTGCAAAGCGGCTTTAAAGGTATTTTTAGAAATATTCATCATGAAATTTGTTCTTGTTTCAAAGGGTAGAGTCCGCGGCTTTGTCCCATCAAACGCACCAGACCTAAAAGAGCATCTGTATTAGGTGTGGCAATGCCTAGATGTTGACCAATTTCTTGGACGGCACTCACAAGCACATCAATTTCCAAGGGGCGATTTGCCTCAACATCTTGCAACATGGAAGTTTTGAATACGCCAAGCTGGCGTGTGATGGCGTGACGCTCTTGTGGCTCTTGATGAATCACGCAACCTATGTGATCTCCAATGGTTTGGGCTTCAAGCATGACAGCCGTGCAAAACCCACGTACAAGCGGATCGTCAAGGATGCGGTCGCAAGTTGCACCTGTTAGCGCAGAGATAGGGTTCATCGTCATATTGCCCCAAAGCTTGTACCAAATATCTCTCTGGATACAGTCAGACACTGAAACCGTCCAGCCAGATGCTTGCAACAGTTGAGTTAATGGATCCAGCTCTGTCGTGCGCTTGTTCTGCGGCAGCCCTATGATGATTTTGTTTCCTGCCACATGTTTGACCATGCCGGGCTCAATCATGGTTGCACTTGCATGCAATACAGCGCCTACAACCTGACTAGAGGGGATGGATTTGGCAATCGTGCCTAAAGGATCGACAGAATGTAAGGTGAGCCCCTTGCATTCACCTCCGAATTCGTGAAAAAACCACCAAGGGACGCCATTCATAGCGACCAAGACTTTGGTGTGTGGACCTGATAAATCGTTCACGGCAGGTGCCACTTGTGCAAGCGATGGGCCTTTGACGGAAACAATCACTAAATCTTGTGCACCCAATTTTTTAGCGTCATTGGTGGCATTCACATCCACGACGAGCTCGGTTTCCTGCTGTACAACGCGCAATCCATTTTTCTGTAACGCTTGCAGCGTATCACCGCGTGCGATCATGGAGAGATTCACTGAGCGAGTAGGCAGGCTACCTAACCAACCAGCGAAAAGACTCCCGATTGCTCCAGCACCAACAATTGCAACTTTTGGATGTTCCAAGTTCATTAGGTCCTCCTATGTTTTTCGCAACGCTCAAATGAAGCGAAATTGCAGATGCCCTAATGCGCCATAGTCCGCATCAAAAACATCGCCCGCTTTGGCAGGCACAGGCTTGGTAAACGAGCCGGCCAACACGATTTCGCCCGCTTTCAAATATTCATCCCATGGTGCGAGCTTGTTGGCCAACCAAGCAATGCCCACCGCAGGGTGGCCTTGCACACCCGCAGCCAATCCGGTTTCTTCGACCACGTTGTTCAAACGCAAAATCGCGCCGCACCAAGGCAAGTTGGTGGTGTGTGGATCCACGCGTTTGGCTCCCAACACGATGCCAGCGTTGGCGGCGTTATCGCTGATGGTGTCAAACACTTTGCGCATCACTTGGGTATGACGATCAAACTGCTCAATGCGCGAGTCAATAATTTCAATCGCAGGCGTCACGTACTCAGTGGCGTCGAGAACTTGCGCCACCGTCACGTTAGGGCCACGCAAATCTTTCTTCAAGATGAAGGCCAACTCCACTTCGACACGGGGTGCGATGAAGTTGCCCATGGGAATATCAAGCACTTGACCAGGCGTGCATTCGTAACGCATGAAGTCCAGCAAGGTACCGTAGTCGGGCTCGTCAATTTGACTGGCTTGCTGCATGGCGCGGCTGGTCAGGCCAATTTTGTGACCAATGACTTGATGACCTTCGGCATATTGCAGTTGCATCCACGCACGGTTGATGCGGTAGCCGTCTTCGATGGTCATACCTGGAAAACGTTTGGAGAAGTGCTCAATTTGCACGCGTGTTTTTTCAGACTGATGCAGCTCTTGCGCCAGTGCTTGAATTTGAGCTTCGGTGAAAACAGACATGGTTCAGTTCTTTTGAAACAAGGGGTGAATATTGCTGTGCTTGGCATCAAACACTTCGGCTCCCACATCAATTTGCAGGGTGATGCCAATGTGGCGTTGCGCCATGACAGGGGCAAAAAACGCTTTCGTCACGTCGACCAAGGTTTGCCCTGCGCGCTGCTGCGTGGCTTCGCTTCGGCCTTTGCCCATGCGCACGTTGAGGTACACAAAGGCATAGTCGCCAGAGCCCCCGTGTGGGTTGGCCTCAAACTGTCCTGCCGCTTGGCCTGCTGCACCGCCATCGGCCACGGCATAGTGCGGCGCGGGATAGGCGAGCACGCGCGTGCCGCCTGTGGGGAACACTTGTTTGTCGGCTTCGTCTTTGACGGTCAACATGGCGTCGGCCAGTTGACGGCACAAGCGCGTCATGTTGACTTCGGCGTCGAGTTGGCCGGTATAAAGAATCACAAGATGGGGCATGCTGTTCTCACAAAGATCTCAAACATCACAAACGTGAACTGATGGCGGTGTAGCCGTCAGCACTGCTGGCCACTGCTTTGGGCACATGGGCACCGTCTTGCGGTGTTACATCAAAAATGGCATTGAGCTGACCTGTGCCGCTCGCGCCGAAGTAAGGCGTCACGAGGTCTGCACCACCGTCATAGGCCGTCCATCCGAGCGCCCCCATTAACATGGCCGTGTCGTGCATGAACCCTTCGCCGTGGCCTTTGCTAGCGTATTCAGGCAGCATCTCGCAAAAGGCTTTCCATTCGCGGTTGTGCCACATTTGAAGCACTTGCTTATCGAGCTGTTCAAGAAAGGGGCTCCAAATTTTGTGCGCAAACTCTGGCGCCAAACCGTTTTGTGCAAAACGATGGCTGAGTGAACCACTGGCCAGAAACGCCACTTTGCCGTTGTAGTGTTTTTCAACCGCCTCACGGAAGGCCCAGCCCAGACGGGCGCTGTCGTTCAGGTAGTGCACCATGCACAGGGCGGAAACCGACACCACCTTGAAGTGCTGGTCTTCGTTCATATAGCGCAACGGCACCAGCGTGCCGTACTCGGGGCCGAGGGTGGTGTTGTCGTGCGCCAGCGTTTCCACGCCCTGCTCGTTGGCAACCTTGGCGAGCAGATGGCCCAGCTCGGGGTTGCCTGGCGCCTCGAATGCCATGTGGTTAATAAAGTGGGGCAACTCGTTGCTGGTGTAGTTGCCTTTGAAATGTGGCGCGCAGTTGATGTGGTAATTCGCATTCACCAGCCAGTGCGTATCAAACACCACCAACGTGTCCACCCCCAGTTCGCGACAGCGACGACTAATTTCCTTGTGGCCATCGATGGCGCTCTGGCGTGTACCAAAGCGCGGGCCTGGCTGCTCGCTCAGGTACATGCTGGGTACGTGGGTGATTTTGGCGGCTAATGCGAGTTGGCCCATGATCAAACTCCCCAGTGTGGAATGTGGTGACTGCCCATCGACACAGCCACGTTCTTGGGTTCGCAAAACACTTCGTAGCTCCATGTACCGCCTTCGCGGCCTGTACCGCTGGCCTTGGTGCCGCCAAAAGGTTGACGCAAATCGCGCACGTTTTGGCTGTTCACAAAACACATCCCCGCTTCAACGGCGGCAGCCACACGGTGCGCTTTGCCAATGTTTTCGGTCCACACATAGCTGGACAAACCGTATTCAATGTCGTTGGCTTGGCGAATGGCATCGGCTTCGTCTGTGAAGGGAATCAAACACGCCACAGGGCCAAAAATTTCTTCTTGCGCAATGCGCATGCGGTTGTCCACATCGGCAAACACAGTGGGCCGAACAAAATTTCCTTTTTGCAAATGTGCGGGCAACTCGGGTGCATCCAACCCACCGCACAAAATTGAAGCGCCCTCTTTCGCGCCCAACTCGATATAGCTGCGTACCTTGGCCAAATGACCTTGGCTGATCATGGGACCAATGATGGTTTTATCGTCCAAGGGATCGCCCACCACGATACGCTTCGCACGCTCGGCAAATTTCGCAGCGAAATCTGCATAAATGCTTTTCTGAACCAAGATACGGCTGCCCGCTGTACAGCGCTCACCGTTGTTACTGAAGATCATGAACACAGCAGCATCCAAAGCGCGATCGAGATCAGCATCCTCAAAAATCACAAACGGTGATTTGCCACCGAGTTCCATACTGAACTTTTTCAGACCCGCAGCTTGCACAATGCGATTGCCCGTCACGGTGGACCCCGTAAAAGAAATGGCACGCACATCGCGGTGCGCACAGAGCGGCTCGCCAGCCTCTTTGCCATAACCATGAACGACGTTCAGCACACCTGCGGGCACACCGGCCTCAAGTGCCAGCTCTCCCAAGCGTGCCGCAGTCAAAGGCGACAACTCGCTCATTTTCAGCACAGCCGTGTTGCCAAACGCTAAGCAAGGTGCGACTTTCCAAGTGGACGTCATGAACGGCACGTTCCAAGGTGAAATCAGGGCGCACACACCGACGGGGTGAAACAAGGTGTAGTTCAAATGCGTGGGTGTTGGGTAAGTATGCCCATCCACACGCGTACACATTTCAGCGAAGTAGTAAAAGTTATCGGCAGCACGCGGCACCAACTGCTTGCCTGTTTGGCTGATGGTTTGCCCCGTATCTTTGGTTTCGGTTTGTGCGATCTCGGGCACATGCTTGGCAATCAAGTCACCCAGATTGCGCATGATTTTCGCGCGTTCGGTCGTGGGGCGTGCAGCCCAGGCTGGAAATGCATCTTTGGCCGCTTGCACGGCAGCATTGACTTCCACGGAGGTGCCACTGGCGACTTCAGCCAAGACATCTTGTGTCGCTGGGTTCACAGTCTCAAAGTACTGGTTGGCGCTGACGGCTTTGCCGTTAATCAAGTGTTCGATACGCATTTGCTCTCCTACATTCAAAAAATTAACGGCCAAACGTGGCATCAGCCATGATGGTGTTGACCAACCGACCGATGCCATCGATCTCAGTGACCACTTCATCGCCAACGTTGACGTTGACAACGCCATCCGGCGTTCCCGTCAAGATCACGTCCCCTGGGTTGAGTGTCATGAAGCCGCTCAGATATTCAATCAAGGCAGGAATATCAGAAATCAAATCAGCGGTGTTGCCTTTTTGCGTGACCACACCGTTCACCCAAGTGCGCAGTGACAAGGCATGCGGGTCAGCCACATCTGCGGCATCCACGAACCAAGGACCCAACACCGTGCCACCATCGCGGTTTTTCACGCGCAGATTCGGCCTGTAATAGTTTTCCAAGTAATCGCGAATCGCATAGTCATTGGCGACGGTGTAGCCTGCTACATATGGCATGGCATCTTCGCGTTTGACATTTTTTGCGGTGCGCCCAATCACTACCGCCAGCTCGCACTCGTAGTGCATAAAGGCAACGCCTTCAGGGCGACGGGTTTGCGCACGATGACCAATCAAAGAGCTGCGACCTTTAAGAAAAGCCAGGGGCTCGTCTTTGGCGGTGACTGTCAACTCTTTGGAGAGTTCTTTCACATGGTCTGCATAGTTCAACCCCAGAGCGATGATGGTGCCCACCTCAAAAGGGGGCAACCAAACCACAGCATCTTCAGAAACCACGCGGCCATCGGCCAACTTCAACCCTGCAGGGTGTTCGTAGGCTTCATGAATGGCACCGCCATAAGCGACTTGAGCGCGCTTCATACCAACTCCTCCGACACCAAGGTATTTTCAAGTTGCCCCACGCCATCTACCGTGATGGTCACGCGTTGACCGGCATGGGCGAGCGGGGAATGGGCAGACACCCCAATGCTGAGGACATCGCCCGGATGCAAGGTCATGAACTCCGTGACATCGGCCAACAACTGAGCCACCGATCGAATGCGACCACCCGTATCCGTTTGTTGCACCACCACACCATCAATTACCACCGTCACAGCAAGTGCATCAGGGTTGGCAACAGCCGCACGCGGCACAAAGGCGCCCATTGGGCAAAAACCATCTCGGCATTTGAAGCGCATGGAGGGGCGATAAAACGAGTCATGCGGCACGCTGATGTCGTTCAACACCACATAACCCGCGACGTGGTTCAATGCATCCGCAACGCTCACGTTAGAAGCCACGCGGCCGATGACCAGCCCCAACGTCGCGCCCATTTGCAGCTCGGGCGCATCCGATGGCACAAGCACCGAGTCACCACTTTGGGCCCACGTATTGCGCGGTTTGATATACAAAATTGGCGCTTTTGGCGGCGCCTTGTAGGGCGCCACATTCACTTGATCACCCAAAGCCATCAAGGCTTCGCGATGGTTCAACAATGTGCCGTACACAGTCCCACTCAAGGGCATTTGGAAAATATTCGACATCGTCAACTCTTTGAAGTCACACATATTTGCTAACATGTGCGCAATTAGAACGCTCACTTGTTAGTAAGTCAATCCATCTTGGATGAACTTTCATGGGTGTTATCCCTAGTTCGCTCACCCTCCTATCCTCAGCCCCCCGAATTCGGTACAGTTCAACCGCTCAACCTTGATGTAAACCTATGAAAAGTCCGCTTCGGCACAAGAACTTGCCCCACCTCTTGCTTCAATCGAGGGAAGCCTTGATGAGCCGTTTTCGCCCTGTGCTGAATCAGCATGGCGTGACCGAGCAACAGTGGCGAATTCTGCGTGTGCTGCTGGATGAAGATGGACTGGAGCCGCGTCAGTTGTGCGAACGTTGCTTGATTTCAAGCCCCAGCATTGCCGGGGTTCTGATGCGCATGGAAGAGGCTGGGTTGATCAAACGTGAACGCATGGAGCACGATCAGCGTCGCGTGAAAGTGACCGTCACTGCAGCCACAAAAAAGCTGGGCAAAAGCATCGCCCCCATCATTGAGCGCGAATACCTAGAGCTTGAAAAAAAAGTGGGCGTTAAGCAGTTGCAACAGGTGTATGACACCCTAGATACCTTGCTGCAAAACCTCGATAACCACGAAGAAAAAGGCGATTAACGATCAGCCCATCACCGCGCAGATGCGACTTGCTGCCGACGTGAGCACCTTTGCCACGCTGACCTCGTTGACATCATGCGGCAGATAAAGCACGGCAATGGCTGCAGGCTGACCACTAGAGAGATAAAGTGGCACCGCGATGGACGCAATGCCATGAATCACCTCGTTTTCGCTTACCTCAAAAGGTTGCGGTGGGAATTTTTTTGGCTTTAACAGGGACTGAATCACCTTACCCGGTGCCCCCTGACCAATGGCATGTCGGCTGCCCGGTTTCTTGCCCAGCGTTGTCTCAAGATTTTTCGGCTCTGCACTGCTCAATGTCACCGCAGATTCGCCGTCGTAGGTCACCAAAAAAGCGGTCATCTCAAGCGCGTCTGCTATGGCGGCTAGTTCAGGGGTCGCTGCCGACAGCAAATCTTTGGCAACGCCGCGCGCGAGGATCGCCAGCTTGGAGCCAAGGATGAGTCCACCCGCGCCATCACGCTCAATAAAGCCACTCTGCTCGAGCGTCTTGACGAGACGATAGCCCATGGAGCGGTGAATTTTTAGCTGCTGTGACAGCGTCGCAACGCTGATGGGCTCTGACACGCTGCCAATGATTTCTAGCGCAGCAAGGCCTCGCGCCAAAGTCTGAGAGCCTCCCTCTGCCTTGAGTTCACGCGAATTCACAGTTTGAAGTTTTGCCATCTGCTCACCCATTGAATGCTTGCTTTTCATTACACGCCTCGGTTAGGATATCTCTATATTTGATGCTGTGTTGCAATTATAGAGACAAGGAGACCTTTCATGCAGTTCCATCACCGCGGCTACGTTTCAGAAAACCCCCGCATCAAACCGGCCGCAGGCTACGGCCTCAACCGCCCCACTGAAATTCCTGACGAGATGGATGTGCTCATTGTTGGCACAGGCCCCGCCGCGGTGACCGTTGCTGCGCAGTTGTCGCATTTCCCCAGCATCCATGTGCGTGCCATTGAAAAGCGCGAAGGTCGGCTGACACAAGGACAAGCTGATGGCATTCAAGCTCGTTCAGTCGAAACTTTCCAAGCATTTGGCTTTGCAAACGCCATCGTGGATGAGGCTTACCGCAACGTTGAGATGTGCTTTTGGAAACCCGACGATAAGAACCCCGAAAACATCGTGCGAGTCTCGCGCGTGCCTGACGATGCACATGGTGTAAGCGAATTTCCACATATTTATGTGAACCAATCGCGCGTCTTAGATTATTTTTTGGGCTATGCAGCGCAAGCGCCTGGCAGGGTCGTGCCCGATTACGGTGTTGATTTTCTTGACCTCGAAATTGACGAGCGGCATGAATATCCAGTGGCTGCACGCATTCAATATGTCGCAGGTCCACGCAAAGGTGAAATACGCACCGTACGTGCGAAATACTTGGTCGGTGGCGATGGTGCACGCAGCGCCGTGCGTACCGCGCTCGGACACAAGTTAGAAGGCGATGCCTCCTTGCATGCATGGGGCGTGATCGACGTGTTGTGCAACACAGACTTCCCCGATTTCCAGGTGAAGTGTTCCATTCAATCGCACAACGCTGGCAATATCTTGTTGATCCCTCGCGAAGGTGGCTACCTCTCGCGTTTATACGTCGATCTGGGCAACCTCGACGAAAACGATGCGGGCGAAATCCGCAACACCAGTCTTGATGAAATTATCCGACGCGCCAATGCCATCTTGCATCCTTACACACTGGATGTGAAGAGCATTGCTTGGTGGTCGGTCTACGAAGTAGCGCACCGGGTGACCACTGGATTTGACAACGTCCCTGCTGAACGCGTTGGCAAGCAGCATCCACGCGCCTTCATCATGGGTGATGCGTGTCACACACACTCAGCCAAGGCAGGCCAAGGCATGAACGTATCGATTCAGGACGGTTGGAACCTGTCATGGAAACTCGCTGCCGTGCTTGAAGGCCGCGCACCCGAGTCATTGCTTGACACGTATTCAGCCGAGCGTCGTGTGATCGCGCAAGACCTCATCAACTTCGACAAAGAATGGTCCACACTCATGGCCCGCCCTGTCGAGGCATGGGATGACCCTCAAGACTTGGCTCGTTGGTACGAAAAAACGATTGAGTTCCCTATGGGTTTCATGACCCAGTACCCCAAGAACCAAATCGTTGCAGGCCTTGAACACCAAAATTTAGCGACCGGCTTTCCGATTGGCAAACGCTTCAAATCAACGGAGGTAATGCGACGCGCTGACAACCGTTGGCGTCAACTTGGCCACTTGCATGAAGCAGATGGCCGCTGGCGTGTTTATGTGTTCGCTGATGGTGCAGCACCCGCAACCTTCGGCACAGTGACGGCGGACTTCGCACAATGGTGGGAAAACGACACAGAGTCACCCCGCATCAAGTACACACCAAAGGATGGAGACACGGATGCCATCTTCGACACCAAGGTGATCTACCAACAAGACTACACCGAGGTTGAACCAGGTAATGTGCCTGCAGTATTCAAACCCACCAAAACACCTTTTGGCCTCATCGATGTCAACCAAATCTTTGCAGCAGGTCATGGGCGTGACATTTTCCGTGACCGCGAAATCCATAGAGACGGCGCCATCGTCGTTGTGCGTCCTGACCAGTATGTTTCAGGCATCTTCCCACTCAGTGCACGCGATGAACTCAAGACGTTCTTTGCGCAACACATGTTGCCCGTGAAGTAATTTCACACCAACAGTTGTAAAAAAATGCCTGATGGGCTCCCCATCAGGCATTTTTACTTGGGCTCTACTGGGTTTATTCGCCGAAATTCAGTGGCAAGCCCACATAGTTTTCAGCCACTGTGCGTGAACCAGACTCACTGTGAATGAGGTAGTCCAACTCAGCCTCTTGAAACTTCTGACCAATCTCACCTTGGTCAGGGAAACGGTGCATCAAGCTAGTGAACCACCAAGAGAAACGCTCTGCACGCCAAATGCGCGCCAAGCACCGGGTGGAGTAGTGATCAATGCCTGCGTGTGATTTTTCAACACAAGCCTCAATCAGTGCATCTGACAAATACTTCACATCCGTGGCCGCCAAGTTCAAACCTTTGGCGCCCGTAGGCGGCACGATGTGAGCGGCATCACCTGCCAAGAACAAGGTGCCAAAGCGCATGGGTTCAGTCACAAAGCTACGCAACGGTGCAATGCTCTTTTCGATACTCGGGCCTGTCACCAAATTGACGCGCGCTTCTGGGTCTAGGCGGTTGCGCAACTCGGCCCAAAACGCGTCATCGCTCCACTGCTCGACCTTGTCGGTCAATGGCACTTGCAGGTAATAGCGGCTGCGCGTCAGGCTGCGCTGTGAGCACAGTGCAAAACCTTGGGGGCTGTTCGCATAAATCAGTTCTTCATGCACGGGTGGAGTGTCCGACAAAACGCCCAACCAACCGAAGGGATAAACCTTCTCAAATTCTTGGATCGACTTGCGCGGCACACTGGCACGGCACACACCGTGAAAACCATCGCAACCGGCTATGAAGTTGCAAGAGATGGTGTGGCTTTGGCCATCCTTGGTGTAACTGACGCTGGGGTGGTCGCTGTCAAAGTCGTGAATCTGCACATCGTCGGCTTCGTAGATGGTGGTCAAACCTGCGGCAAGGCGCGCATCCATCAAATCGCGGGTCACTTCGGTTTGGCCGTAGACCATCACTTTTTGGCCGCCTGTGAGGCCAGCCAAATCAATGCGGTGACGCTGGCCTTTGAACAACAAATCAAAGCCGGTATGCACCAGGCCTTCTTTGTGCATGCGTTGGTCGACGCCCGCTTGTGCCAGCACGTCCAAGGTGACTTGCTCAAGCACACCGGCACGAATGCGGCCCAAAACATAGTCTGGGCTTTGGCGCTCCAAAATCACGGCATCCACGCCCGCCTTGTGCAAGAGCTGACCCAACAACAAGCCCGAGGGGCCTGCACCAACAATCACGACTTGTGTACGCATGTCTCAAATCCTTATCTGTAGAAGTGCAGCGAGATTAAAGGTCGATTTGATCTAGTGCAAATTCCAAACCCGAATGCTGCGCGATGAATAGAATAGTTGCACGATGATCGCGCAACCTACATTCACACCTCAAACACCATGAACAAAGCAGACTGGATTGAAGGCATGGCCCGAGGTATGGCTGTGTTGGAGAGTTTCGACACAGAACGCCAGCGCCTCAATGCCACCCTCACCGCACAGCGTACGGGACTGACGCGTGCTGCCGCACGCAGGCATTTGCTGACCTTAACGCATCTAGGTTATTTGGAAACAGATGGCCAGTACTACTGGCTGTCAGCCAAAGTGCTTGGATTTGCTGGCAGCTATTTGTCAGGTGCGCGATTGCCTCGGGCCGTGCAACCGACCCTGCATCAGTTGAGCTTGGCCACGCAGCTGTCGTGTTCTGTGGCTGTGCTGCAAAACGATGCGGTGATCATCGTGGCACGCGGCATTTGGCAAGGACCAGACTTGCCTGCCAAAGCAAGCCACAACGTACTGGCTTACGGACTGCACGTTGGCAC
>CANCCJ010000079.1 GCA_947374535.1 Comamonadaceae bacterium
AACCGTCCAGAGACGGTCAAGCATCTCGGGGGGCAATCGCCACGCGATTTCTTGTCACATTTTTACTATGACACCTGTGTGTACGATCCGCGTGTCCTTCAAGTGTTGATTGCGCTGGTCGGTACTGACCGCTTGGTGATGGGAAGTGACTATCCCGTCGGAGAAAAAAGTCCAGTCCAATGGTTGCAGCAAGCCGGCTTGCAAGGGGATGCGTTAAAAGCTGTTGCAGGTGGCAATGCCGCAAAGTTGTTACACATCACTACCCCCAACACTTGAGCTTAGTGAATCGCACCCAACGCCAACTGCAAAGCCAGTTGGTTATGCCGCTCAATCAACGGCCCCATGTGCACCGTTGCAATTTCACCCTGACGCACCACCACTCGGCCGTTTACGACGACGTAGTCGGCGTTGTCGCTGGCGCATAGCAGCAACGCACCCACGGGGTCGTGCACCGCGCCGCCGGCCATGCTAAGGGTGTCGGTGCGGAACATCGCGATGTCCGCGCAATAGCCCTCTTTGATTTGCCCCAGCTCGTGGGCGCGGCCCAGCACTTGGGCCCCGCCGCGTGTGGCGAGGCGCAAGGCGTCGCGGGGTGTCATCTCAGCGGGGCCGTGGTCGCAACCGAAGTCATCAAGCGCGCGGCCCACGCGGGCCAGCAGCATGGCTTGACGTGCTTCGTTCAGCAAGTGCGCGGCGTCGTTGCTGGCGCTGCCGTCAACACCCAAACCAATGGGCACACCGGCGTCCAACATTTTGCGCAAGGGCAAGATGCCGCTGGCCAAGCGCATGTTGCTGCACGGGCAGTGTGCAATGCCCGTGCGAGTTTTGGCAAATAGGTAGGTGCCTTCATCGTCCAGCTTCACGCAGTGGGCGTGCCACACGTCGTCGCCTACCCAGCCCAAGTCCTCCGCGTATTGCGCAGGGGTGCAGTTGAATTTCTCTTGGGTGTATGCAATGTCGTGGTCGTTCTCGGCCAAGTGCGTGTGCAGGCGCACCTTGTGTGCGCGGGCCAGTTTGGCGGCTTCGCGCATGAGGTCTTGGCTCACGCTGAAGGGCGAGCAGGGGGCCACGGCCACATGCGTCATCGCGCCATAGTTGGCGTCGTGGTAGGTCTCGATCAGGCGTTGGGTTTCTTTGAGGATGAAGGCTTCTTTTTCCACCACGCGATCGGGTGGCAGGCCGCCTTGGCTTTCGCCCACGCTCATGCTGCCGCGTGTGGCGGTAAAGCGCATGCCAATGGTGTGCGCAGCTTCAATGCTGTCGTCCAGTCGCACGCCGTTGGGGTAGATGTACAGGTGGTCGCTGCTGGTGGTGCAGCCGCTCAGCAGCAGCTCTGCCATGGCCACTTGGTTAGACACCAACACCATCTCGGGCGTGAGGCCCGCCCAAATGGGGTAGAGCCCTTTAAGCCAGCTAAATAGTTCGGCGTTTTGCACCTGCGGCACCGCACGGGTCAAGCTTTGCACCATGTGGTGATGCGTGTTGATCAGGCCGGGCACCACCACATGGCGTCGGGCGTCAATCACCTCGTCCGCTTGCTTCAGCAGCTCGTCGATGTTTTCGTCGGCGGGAATGATGCGTTCAATGCGGCCATCACGCAGCAGCAGTGAGGCGTTGTTGAGTTCGGTGTTGGCATCGTCTTGCGTGGCGATGCAGCGGGCACGGTGGATGAGCAAGGTCGTCATAGAGCAAAAGGTGTGTAGGGACTGTCGCCACTTTAACTCTATGGGCTTGTGTCTTTGGACGAAACGCTTAAAGTGACTCGAAATTTATTCAAATGAGAGAGAGCCCATGAAGACCTACAAAATCGCGTGCATTCCTGGCGACGGCATTGGCAAAGAAGTCATTCCTGCTGGGCAGCAAGTGCTGCACGCTTTGGCCTTAGCTAGCAAAGATTTCAAATTTGAATTCACCAGCTTTGGCTGGGGTGGCGACTGGTACCGCACCCACGGCGAGATGATGCCCAAAGACGGCCTCGATGCGTTGCGCCACATGGATGCCATCTTGTTTGGCTCGGCGGGTGACCCACATATTCCAGACCACATCACGCTTTGGGGGTTACGTCTGAAAATTTGCCAAGGCTTTGACCAATACGCCAACGTGCGACCCACACGCATCTTGCCCGGCATTGACGCACCGCTGAAGCGCTGCACGCCCAAAGACCTCGACTGGGTCATCGTGCGCGAAAACTCAGAGGGCGAGTACTCTGGCGTTGGGGGGCGAGCCCATCAAGGTCACCCCATTGAAGTGGCTACGGATGTCTCCATGATGACCCGTGCGGGCGTGGAGCGCATCATGCGTTACGCCTTCAAGCTCGCCCAATCGCGTCCGCGCAAACTGTTGACCGTGGTCACCAAGTCCAATGCCCAACGTCATGCCATGGTGATGTGGGACGAGATAGCTGTAGAGATCAGCAAAGAGTTCCCAGATGTGAAGTGGGACAAAGAGCTGGTCGACGCGGCCACCGCCCGTATGGTCAACCGCCCCGCAACTTTGGACACCCTCGTGGCAACCAATTTGCACGCCGACATTTTGAGTGACTTGGCTGCTGCACTGGCGGGCAGCTTAGGGATCGCGCCCACGGGCAACATCGACCCCGAACGCCGCTACCCCAGCATGTTCGAGCCCATCCATGGTTCAGCCTTTGACATCATGGGCAAAGGGCTGGCAAACCCTGTAGGCACTTTCTGGAGTTGTGTGATGCTGCTAGAGCATTTGGGCGAGTACGCCGCTGCACAAAAACTGATGCATGCCATCGAGCAAGTCACGGCCAACTCTGCCTTGCACACCGGCGACTTAGGCGGCAAAGCCACCACCGAGCAAGTGACAAAGGCGGTCTGCGCCTTGATGGCTTAACCCAATAAAAAGGAGACAACACCATGCGTTTCAATTGGCCTTTCAAAGTTCTTGCTGCAGCGTCCGCATTGCTCACTGCGGCCGCTTTCGCCCAACCTTGCCCTGATAAAAATGTGCAGTACTGGCAGGCGTTTCCGCCTGGCGGCGAGTCAGACTTGTCGGCCCGTCACCAGCAAGCGGTGTTGAAAAAGAAATGCGCAACCATTGATACCGTGGTGCAGTACAAAGCCGGTGCGGGTGGCGCCCTAATGTGGACACAAATGAACAGCTTGCCCGCCGATGGCGTGAACGTGGTGGGCATTAATCTGCCGCACATCGTGTTCCAGCCTATTGAAGGCCAAGTGCAATACAAAACGGCAGACGTCACGCCCGTGTATTGGTTTCACTACACGCCTGATATCTTGGTCGTGCCTGTCGCCAGTCCCATTAAAAACTTTGCCGAATTTTTGGCCGCAGTCAAAAAAGATCCAGGCAAGTTGTCACTCGGTGGTTCGGGGCTTAACTCAGCCAACCACGCCGCGCATGAGCGTTTGAATGCAGCCTTCAACGTCAAGACGATTTACATCCCCTTCAAAGGCACGGGCGATATGACGACCGCGGTGTTGGGCAGTCAAGTCGATGGCGCGATCACCTACACACCCTTTGCGATCACCAACAAGGCGCGCGTACGCCCGTTGGCCGTGGCAATGGAGCAGCGCCATCCACTCATGCCCGATGTGCCCACGTTCAAAGAGTTGGGCGTGAATTGGGTGGACGGCGCTTACCGAGGCATTGGCGTACCAAAGTCCAGCACGCCTGAGCAACGTAAACGTTTGTCTGAGCTGTGGACCAATTTGAACAACGATCCCGAAATGAAAGAGCTCGCTGCCAAAAACGGTTTTGAATTGATCAACATCGGGGTGGACCAAATGGATGCTTTCATGAAAGAACGCACCCAGATTTACACCGAAGGCGCTGCACGTTTGGGCTTAGGCAAAAAGTGAGCTAGTGCGGCTACGATTGTTCATATGAGTAGTCCACACACCGATCCCCAATCTTTCCTACGCCAGCTCTACGATGCGGCTGTCCATCGTGCTTTGCCTTTGCACAACACCGCCGCCTATTTACCCCCACCACCCAAAGGCCGTACCGTGGTGCTCGGTGCAGGCAAAGCCGGTGGCGCGATGGCGCAAGCGGTCGAGGCGCTGTGGCCTGCTGACAAGCCGTTGTCAGGCCTCGTGGTCACGCGCTACCACCACACACCACAACGCCCTGTGGGTTTGCCCGAGCGTATTGAGGTGGTCGAGGCCTCGCACCCCGTGCCTGATGCGGCAGGCCTAGCGGCTGCCGAGCGTATCTTGCAACTGACCCAAGGCTTGACGGCAGACGATTTGGTGTTGTTCTTGATTTCTGGCGGTGGCTCGGCTTTGCTTACACTGCCTGCCGATGGCCTGAACTTGGAAGACAAGCAGCGCATCAACCGCGATTTGCTCAAAAGCGGCGCAGGCATTGGTGAAATGAACTGTGTGCGCAAGCACCTTTCGCGCATCAAAGGTGGCCGCTTGGCGGCCGCTTGCGGCCCTGCACAAGTTGTTACGCTCACCATCAGTGATGTGCCGGGCGATGACCCTTCGGTCATTGCCAGCGGCCCTACCGTGCCTGACATCACGACCTGTGCCGATGCATGGGCCATTTTGCAACGCTACAAAATACAAGTACCCGCTGCCATTGAAGCCGCGCTGAAAGCGGGTGAATTCGAAACGCCCAAGCCCAGTGCCGAGTGGGCCAAGCAGCCCGTGCGCTTGATCGCGACACCCCAACAGTCGCTCGAAGCCGCTGCCGAAGTGGCGCGCGCCGCAGGCCTGAACGCTTATGTGCTGAGCGATGAGCTGGAAGGTGAATCGCGCGAGGTGGGCAAGGTGCACGCCGCACTGGCACGCGCAGCCGCGCACGGCAAAGGACCTTTCCAAAAGCCTTGTGTCATTCTGAGTGGTGGCGAAACCACGGTGACCATTCGACCCCAAGCCGCAGGCACGCCCAAAGGACGTGGTGGTCGTGCTGGTGAGTTTTGCTTAGGTTTGGCGATTGCCTTGCAAGCCCAGTCGAACGTGTGGGCTCTCGCTGCCGACACGGATGGGATTGACGGCATCGAAGACAACGCAGGTGCCCTTGTCACCCCCGATACCTTGGCCCGTGCGCTGGCGCAAGGTGTCAAAGCGATCGATTGTCTAGACCGCAACGACGCCTACAGTTTCTTTCATGCGGTCGACGATTTGGTGGTGACCGGCCCTACGCACACCAACGTCAACGATTTCCGCGCGATCTTGGTGCTCTAAGGCTTCATTCGCACAAGCTGCGAATCGAGGGGGGAATGGCGACAGCGCGAATGCCAGGCTGCGGGTCCCCCACGGCAGCACGGTGGGCCGCGAAGATGCGCACTTCTTCGCATTCCATGATGAGGTCATCCCCACGGCGAATTTTGTAGTTCGTCACAAAGCTTTTGGTACGCCACTCGGTGATGGTGGTGTGCACTTCCAGTGAATCTCCGTAGCTGGCCGTGTTCACGAAGCGAGCGTGCGTGTCGACAATAGGCGTGCCCAAGACCCCGATGGTTCTTTCAGTTTCATACCAAGGTGGCACGCCACATTGGGTGAAGAAGTGGCGCGAAGCCGCATCAATCCAGCGGAAGTAGTTGGGGAACCAAACAATGCGTGCGGGGTCGCAGTCGCCAAACTCGACCTTGAAGGAATAAATGACGGTTTTGCTCATGCTTCAATTATCAGGCACGGTGCTTGCAAGAAGTCGTACAGCCGATGCTGCTAACCTAGCAGTCTCTGTGCGTAACTAAAATTTTTACGATGCCTCAACCCAGACTGCAACTTACCCACATCACCAAGCGTTATCCCGCTGTGGTGGCCAACGATGCCGTGAGCCTGACGGTGCAACCTGGCGAAATTCATGCCGTGCTGGGTGAGAACGGTGCGGGCAAGTCCACGCTGATGAAAATCATTTACGGTGCGGTTAAGCCCGATGCGGGCGAAATTCGCTTCAACGGCGAGGTGGTGAACATCCGCAACCCGCAAGAGGCAAGGCGCTTGGGCATCAGCATGGTGTTTCAGCACTTCAGTTTGTTCGACACGCTCAGCGTGGCCGAGAACGTGTGGCTCGGCTTGGATAAACGCTTTAGCTTGGCCGAGGTGGCGCAGCGTATCACTGACACGGCTGCGCAATACGGCCTTGACATTGACCCTGACCGTCCCGTGCACACGCTAGGTGTGGGCGAGATGCAGCGCGTGGAAATCATCCGTGCATTGCTCACCAACCCGCAACTGCTCATCTTGGACGAGCCCACCTCGGTGCTCACACCCCAAGCGGTAGAAAAACTATTTGTGGTGCTGCGACAGCTCGCCAGCGAAGGACGCAGTATTTTGTATATCAGCCACAAGCTGCACGAAATTCGGGCCTTGTGTACCGCTTGCACTGTGATGCGTGCCGGTCGCGTCACTGGCGTGTGCGACCCGCGTCAAGAAACCAATGCCTCGCTGAGTCAGCTCATGATTGGCAGCTTGCCACCCGAGCTGCATGTGCGCGAGTACAAACCAGGTGCTGCCGTATTGAGCGTGCATGATTTGCGTCTGCAAGCCGACGACCCATTTGGTGTGGACCTGAATGGTGTGAACCTACAAGTGCGTGCAGGCGAAGTGGTGGGCATTGCCGGTGTGTCGGGCAACGGCCAGCGCGAGCTGCTATTTGCTTTGTCGGGTGAAGACATGCGTGCGGCGGCTGACAGCATTCAGCTTGAGCGTCAAGCCATGGGGCAACTCAATCCAGACCAACGCCGCGACTTGGGCTTGCACTTTGTGCCGGAAGAGCGCCTAGGCCGTGGTGCAGTGCCTAGCTTGAGCCTCGCACAAAACCTGTTGCTCACCCGCCATGATGCGGTGTCGCCTCGCGGTGTCGCAGGTGCGTTGGGTTGGCTCAACCTGAACACGCTGCACACCCAAGCGGCCAGCATCATTGCCAAATACCAAGTGAAAGCGGGGGGCCCTGATGCTGCTGCACGTTCGCTGTCGGGCGGCAATCTACAAAAGTTTTTGGTGGGCCGCGAGATTGAAGCTGCGCCCAAGCTGCTCATCGTGTCGCAACCCACTTGGGGTGTTGACGTGGGTGCCGCCGCGCAAATACGCGCTGCGCTCCTGGCCCTGCGTGATGCAGGCTGCGCCGTGTTGTTGGTGAGTGAGGAGTTAGACGAATTGTTAGAGCTGTCAGACCGTTTGCATGTGATGGCCGAGGGCCGCTTGTCGCCCGCACTCGCACGCGAAGAAGCCAATGTGTCGCGCATCGGCGCATGGATGAGTGGTTTATGGGATGCCCCCGCGGCACAACAGGAGGTGACCCATGCTGCGTCTTGAGCCGCGAGCCCAGCCCTCGAACCTGTGGCGCTATGCCTCGCCCTTGCTGGCGCTGGCCATCACGGTGGTGTTGGGCGTGATTCTTTTTGTGGCGCTGGGCAAAGACCCGGTGCGCGGCCTACAGGTGTTCTTTTGGGAGCCCATCAAGAGCGTGTACGCCTTGTCCGAATTGATGGTCAAGGCCACGCCGTTGTTGCTCATTGCACTGGGTTTGGCCGTGTGCTTTCGCTCCAATGTGTGGAACATCGGCGCAGAAGGGCAGTTTGTCATGGGCGCGGTGTTTGCCTCTGGCGTAGCACTCACGGCTGATGTCAGCACCGGCGCAGGCTTTTGGGTGCTCATCTTGCTCGCGGGCATTGCAGGTGGCATGGTGTGGGCGGGCATCACCGCGTTCTTGCGTGACCGCTTTCATGCGAGCGAAATTTTGGTCAGCCTCATGCTGGTGTACGTGGCCATTATGGTGCTCAACTTCTTGGTGTATGGCCCTTGGAAAGATCCACTGGGCTACAACTTCCCGCAAACCAAAACCTTTGATGCCATCACACAAATCCCCAAGCTCATCAGCGGGACACGCGTGAACATTGGGGTGTTGTTGGCGCTGGCGGGTGTGGGCGCCTTGTGGGTGTTTTTATTTCGTACGCATGCAGGCTTTGCACAGCAGGTGGGCGGTTTGGCCCCTGATGCGGCACGCTATGCAGGTTTTTCATCACGCAAGGCGTTGTGGGTGGCGTTGCTCACTTCGGGGGCTGCCGCAGGCTTGGCAGGTGCCTTGGAAGTGGCGGGGCCACTGCGACAGCTCACGCCGTTTGTCCCCGTGGGCTATGGGTTTGCGGCCATCATCGTGGCATTTGTGGGGCGCTTGCACCCTATGGGCATGGTGCTGTCGGCAGTTTTGATGAGTATGTTTTACATTGGCGGTGAGCTGGCGCAATCGCGCCTTGGCTTGCCACGTTCGCTCACGGGTGTGTTTCAAGGGCTGCTGTTGTTCACGCTGTTGGCCTGCGACACCTTGATGCAATATCGCGTGCGTTGGGTGGTCAAAGCCACCAAATCAAATTCTGAGGGGGCACTGTGATGGAGACTTACGCACTGTTATGGGCCGCCACGATGAACGCGGGCACTGTTTTGGCGCTGGCGTCGCTGGGCCTGTTGATTAACGAAAAAGCAGGCATCGTCAATTTAGGCGCAGAGGGCATGATGCTGTGTGCTGCTATCGCAGGCTTTGCCACTGTGACCACCACAGGCAGCGACGCACTGGGCTTTTTGGCGGGCATGGGGGCTGGCGCTTTAATGGCGTCATTGTTTGGTGTGCTGGTGATTTGGATGAACACCAACCAATACGCCACAGGCCTGGCTTTGAGCTTGTTTGGCGGCGGTTTTTCGGCCTTTGTGGGTGTGAGCTTTGTGCAGGCCAAGTTGCCTGAGCGCGTGCAATATGAGCTGCCCGTGTTGGCCGATATGCCTTTCATCGGTCCGGCTTTGTTCAAACATCACCCCTTGGTATATGGCGCAATTGCGTTGGCCTTGGGCTTGATTTATTTCCTCTACCGCACCCGTGCCGGCTTGGTCTTGCGTGCGGTGGGCGAATCACCCGAGTCAGCCCATGCGCTGGGCTACCCCGTGCGCCGTATCCGCCTGCTGGCCGTGGTGGTGGGGGGGGCGTTGTGCGGTCTGGCGGGTGCTTACATTTCTATCATTTACACACCGTTGTGGGTGGAGGGCATGATTGCAGGCAAAGGTTGGATCGCTTTGGCCCTCACCACATTCGCCACATGGCGCCCGGCACGCGTATTGCTTGGTGCTTATCTGTTCGGCGGGGTGACCATGTTGCAATTCCATTTACAGGCCACAGGCTTAGATGTGCCTAGCCAGTTTTTGAGCATGTTGCCCTACCTGTCCACCATTGTGGTGCTGGCGTTGATTTCCAAAAATCCGCGTTGGCTCAGGGTAAACATGCCTGCCTCAATCGGGAAACCGTTTTATCCAGGTTGATAATTTGTTCGCTTTTTTAGTTCTCTTTTAATTAAAGGATTTTTCATGACTAACTTGTTGAAACGTCGCTGGTTGCAAGCTGCAGCCTTAACCGCTGTCTCCGCTGCTGTGCTCGTGGGTTGCGGTAAAAAAGAAGAAGCCAAGCCTGCTGAAGCACCTGCTGCTGCTGCCAAGGCTGAGCCTTTGAAAATTGCATTCGCCTATGTGGGCCCTGTAGGCGACGGTGGCTGGACTTTTGCGCACGATAACGCACGCAAAGCCCTTGAAAAAGAATTCGGCGACAAGATTCAAACCTCGTTCGTGGAAAACGTGCCCGAATCAGCAGACGCTGAACGCGTGATTCGCGACATGGTGGGCCAAGGCAACAAGCTGGTGTTTGGCACCACTTTCGGTTACATGGAGCCCATGCTCAAAGTGGCGGCTGACACACCGGATGTGAAGTTCGAACACGCCACCGGTTACAAGCAAGCCGCCAACATGCGCACCTACGACAGCCGCACCTACGAAGGCGCGTACATGGCTGGCGTGATCGCGGGCAAGATGACCAAGAGCAACACACTCGGCGTTGTGGCCTCTATCCCAATTCCTGAAGTGATCCGCAACATCAACAGCTTCACCTTGGGCGCGCAATCGAGCAACCCTAAAGTCAAGACCAAAGTGGTGTGGGTCAACGAGTGGTTCAACCCACCGAAAGAAACTGAGGCCGCCACATCGCTCATCAACGGCGGTGCTGACATCTTGTTCCAAAACACGGACTCCCCAGCCGTGTTGAAAACAGCTCAAGACAAGGGCAAACGCGCTTTCGGTTGGGACTCTGACATGACCGCCTACGGCCCTAAAGCCCACTTGGCTTCTGCAGTCATCAACTGGACGCCTTACTACATCAGCGCGACCCGCGCAGCCCTGGAAGGCAAGTGGACTGGCGGCGGCCACACATGGTCTGGCGTGAAAGACGGCGCGATTGACATCGTTTCTATTGCCGAAGACGTGCCCGCTGAAACCAAAGCCAAGATTGACGAAGTTAAGAAAGGTTTGAAAGACGGCAGCTTCGCCATCTGGAAAGGCCCCTTGGTCGACAACACCGGCAAAGAAGTGCTGAAGAAAGACGAAGTCGCTGACGACAAGTTCTTGAGCGGTGTTGGCTTCTACGTCAAAGGCGTGGAAGGCAAAGTGCCAGGCGCTAAGTAACTAAAAAAAGCAGATGCTGGTTTTCTGGCATCTGTTTTGCATAACTAATTTTTTAACCTTGAAGGAATCTTAAAAATGAAAAAGAAAATTGCCCTCGTTGCAATGGCTGCTGCTGCAGTTGGTGTGCAAGCTGCTGATTGGAGCGATACGTCTATCAGTTTGCGTCGTGGCACAAACTACGCTGAGCCCTTCAATTCGGATGCTGTGACGAAAAATATCGTTGGTTTGACGCATGTCAGCGGTTTCAAATACGGCAGCAACTTCTTCAATGCGGACTTGCTGTTGTCAGACCAAAAAGATCCATCTGCTGCGGGCTCCAAGACTGGCGCGCATGAGGTGTATGTTGTTTATCGCAATACGTTGGACTTTGAAAAAGTTTCTGGCAAATCATTCAAAACAACAGGAGTTCGCGGTTTGGGTTTCACAAGTGGTTTTGACTTCAACACCAAAACTGATGCAGGTTACAACTCTAAGAAGGAAATGTTTGCTGCTGGCCCTACAGTCATGTTGGATGTTCCTGGCTTCTTGAATGTGAGCTTGTTGCAATTGTGGGAAAGCAACTCACCCTACAGCACTTACACAAGCAGCGGTAAAGAGCGTTACCACTATGCGCCTCATCCAATGTTGACTGCCGCCTGGGGTGTCCCCTTCAGCGTAGGCTCAATTCCTTTGTCATTTGAAGGTTTTGCAAACTACATTGCAGCCAAAGGTAAGGATGAATTTGGCGGCAATACGGTTGCTGAAACCAACATTGACATGCAAGTTATGTATGACGTGTCGGGTAACAAGACCTTCAAAATCGGTGCTGAGTACCAATACTGGAAAAACAAGTTTGGTAACGACCACACAGGTGCCGCTGGCAAAGGTGCGTTCGCTAAGACGCCCATGATTCGCGCTGAATATCACTTTTAATAAAGTGTGACGCTAACAAAAAGACCACCCGAGGGTGGTCTTTTTTTATGTCTGAGAAGCAGTTAAAAGTTACTTCACCCAAGGCGTGATTTTTGGCACCGCACAAGGCCCATCCACCGCAATGGATTCAAAGTCCGCAGGCCCCACGATCTCTAAGTACTCCATGTCGGGCGAGTAGTCGAAGAGGTAGTGAATGATGCCGGGCTTTTGATGCACGCAGTCGCCCGCAGATACCAGTGTGGGTGTTTCGCCATACATGAAACGCGCCCAGCCTTTGAGCATGATGACGATTTGAAATTCAGCCACATGGTAGTGCCAGCCCGTGCCGTTGTCGGGCGGCATGTTGGCTTTGGCGATGTGCGCAATCACCTTGCCATGCGTGGCTTTGGCGACGCCTAAGTCGCGGTAAACAAAGAAGTCGCGCAAGCCACCGGGCAAAAACTGGGTGTCTTCGGGTTTGACGTGAGAGAAATCGGTATTGCTCTCGTAGGCGATGGTTTTAGAAACAGCGGTACTCATGGTTAAAACTCCACTTCAAGTTCTTCAATGTCATCAGGCTCTGCAGTTGCGGCTGCCATCCAC
>CANCCJ010000080.1 GCA_947374535.1 Comamonadaceae bacterium
AGTTTGTCAGCGCCTGTCAGTGGCAATACGATGTGACGTGCTGACAGAATTTGCGCCAAAGTTTGGGTGATGCGTGCATAGGGGGCATTGGCGGGAGGTTGGGCCAACTCAATGGACACACAGGTTTGTGTGTTGCGCAAATCCAGCGCCTCTGCCAAATTGGGCGCCTCTGGAAATAACGAGGCCGTGTGGCCGTCTGCGCCCATGCCCAACACCAACACGTCAGCCGGACTCGCTGCGAGCAAGGCAATCCCTGCTGCTTTGGCTTGTGCTGCAGGTGTGTCCAAAGGCTCAGATGCTTTGGTCACCATGAATACCAGTTGGGCCTTGGCCGCGAGGTCTTGCTGCAAATGGCTTTGAACCAACAGCGCATTGCTGTCCGGATGGTTGCGTGGCACGCAACGCTCATCCACCAAAGTGATACGCACGCGCGACCAATCGATGTCCGTCACACGCAGCGCTTCAAACAAAGCCACGGGGGATTTACCGCCAGACACACTCAGCACGGCAAACCCGCGTACTTGAATGGCTGCAGCTAAACGTTGTGCAATGTCTTGTGCTAAACGCACATTCAGTTCGGTGGGGCTGACGGTGTGTACCGTCAATGATCCGCGTGATTCAGGGTGCCATGTGCTGTGCATCAGGCTTCCTCAAACCAAGACAATTCTTCACGGGCCATCAACGCCGACGAAGCTGCAGGCCCCCAGCTGCCCGCTGAGTAAGCGCGTGGTTTGTCGTCTAACTCAGCCCAGCCGTTGATGATGGGTTCGACCCAAATCCATGCCGCTTCCAATTCGTCGCGGCGCATGAAGTGAGTCAGGCGGCCTTTGATGACATCCATCAACAAGCGCTCGTAAGCTTCGGCACGGCGTTTGTCAGAAGACTGTTGCAAGTCAAGGCCCAGCTTCACAGGATGCAAGTTCATGCCGGTCCCAGGCTCTTTGACCATCATCTCCAACTGAATCGACTCTTCAGGTTGTAGCGTAATGATGAGTCGGTTGGGCTCTTGCTGTGCGGTGGAACCAAAGATAGAGAAGGGTTGATCTGCAAACTCAATGATGATTTGCGATTCGCGACGCTGCATGCGCTTGCCCGTACGCAGGAAGAAAGGCACATTGGCCCAGCGTGCATTGTTGATTTGCGCGCGCAAGGCCACAAAAGTTTCGGTGCGGCTGTTGGCGGGCACGTTGTCTTCTTCTAAATAGCCTTTGACAGCAGCACCCTCTGAGGCCCCGGCGGTGTATTGGCCGCGCACGGTGTCGCGTTTGATGTCGGCCAAATCCATCTTGCGCAGCGAGCGCAAGACTTTGAGTTTCTCATCGCGCACATCATCGGCGCCTAAAGAAATAGGCGGCTCCATGGCCACGATGCACAAGAGCTGCAACAAATGGTTTTGAATCATGTCGCGCATCGCACCTGCGCCGTCGTAAAAACCTGCGCGACTTCCTACGCCCACGCTTTCGGCCACCGTAATTTGCACGCTCTTGATGTAAGGTGCACGCCAGAGCGGTTCGAAAATGGCATTGCCAAAGCGCAGCACCATCAGGTTTTGGACGGTTTCTTTGCCCAGGTAATGGTCGATGCGGTAAATCTGTTGTTCGTCAAAATAACGGGCCACATTCGTGTTGATTTCGCGTGCCGAGGCGAGGTCAGTGCCCAGCGGTTTTTCCAGCACTACGCGCGACTGCCCATCCACCAAACCTGCGTTAGACAGGTGGGCGCAAATTTGTGTGAACAAGCTCGGTGCCGTAGCCAAGTAATACACGCGCAGCGCGGGCGTGTGGCACAAGTCTTTGAGTTTGGCGAAGTCGTTGGCATTGGTGACGTCCATGCTCACGTAGGCCAGTCGGCTCAGAAAGCTTTGCCAGTCGTTTGCGGTGAACGCATCTTTCTCAATGAACGCGGGCGAGTTTTTGTCGATGAAGTCCAAATACTCTTGGCGGGTCCAATCTTGGCGACCCACGGCAATGATGCGTGCTGAGACATCGAGTTTGTCATGCAAATGCGCCATGTAGAGCGCGGGCAAGAGTTTGCGGAATGACAGATCGCCAGCGCCGCCAAAAATCACGATGTCCAGCGTACCTGCTGAAGGGGTGTTCTGTGTCATGAGTAACGTTTGTTAAGGAGGTTTTGTTTCATGTTGCGCAGCAAGGGCTGCAACTGTGCACTGCCAATACGCAAAGCAACAGCGGTTGCCAATACGTCGACGATCATCAGGTGCAGCAAGCGCGACACCATGGGGCTAAATTTTTCGTAACTTTCAGGATGATCTGCTGCGAGGTGAATTTTTCCGACGCTGGCCAAGGGTGAGCCAGAGGCTGTGACCACCACGGTGGTGGCGCCATTCTTTTTGGCAATCTCACACGAGTCGAGCAAGTCGCGCGTGCGGCCCGAGTTAGAGAACACCACCAAGCAGTCACCAGGGCCGAGCAAGGAAGCGCTCATGATCTGCATGTGGCCATCGCTGTGCGCAATGGTGTGAAAGCCTAGGCGAAAAAATTTGTGTTGCGCGTCTTGTGCCACGATGCCTGAGTTGCCTACGCCAAAAAACTCAAGGCGTTTGCCTTTTTTGTGGCTGAGTGCAATGGCTTCTGCCGCCTTATCAATCTGAGCGGCCGAGGCATCGTTGCGGTATTTCAAAAACGCAGTGACGGTGTTGTCAATGACTTTGACCAGCACATCATTGCTGCTGTCTTGTGCGCCAACGCTGCGGTGGATGAAGGGCACGCCTTCGCTGATACTGCCTGCGAGCTTGAGCTTAAAATCACTAAGCCCTTTGTAGCCCATGCTGCGGCAAAAACGCACCACGGTGGGTTTGCTCACCTGGGCGCGTTCGGCTAAGTCTGCGACAGGGGTGCTCGCAAAACTACGCGGGTCGCTCAACAGCAACTTGCCCACCCGCTGCTCGGCGGGGGCCAATGACTGCAAAGTGGATTGGATTCGGTCAAGCATGGTTGTAACTGGATTAGATTAATCTGTAAATTTTAATGTAATTAAGTTACATGGCAAGCGCTTTTTGTCGTTTGTGGCTATTTGTTGTTAAAAATTCAATGGATGCGCCACAGACCAAGCGTGTGCCTGATCCCAAGTGGGCGGTACACAGCCCTTTTCTTGAACGCACAAACTGGCGCTGGCAACGGCATGACGCAAGAGCTGTTCGAGCGCTGCCTGACTGCTGATGTCTAGGTTTTGATTGAGCAAGGCTGCGAGCAAACCTGCCAAAAAACTGTCTCCTGCACCCACCGTATCGGCAATAGTCAGCTTCGTTCTTTCACGCCCAAAGCACAGCAAGCCATTGGCAGACATCAGCCACGCGCCGTGCTCACCTAATGTCAAGGCTAAGAGTTGCGCAGAGGTCTGTCTGAGCAATTGCTGCGCACTCTCAACGGGTGAGGCCCCTTCTAAACCGAGGTGAATCAAATCCTCATCACTGACCTTGATGATGTCAGCTAGGGCCAACGCCTGCTGAATGGCAGCGCGGTAGCTTGGCAAATGAGGCATGACCGACGGGCGAAGATTGGCATCGACCACCACCCAGTGACCTGCCTGCTTTTGTGTCTTTAGCCACGGCAAGTAATGGCCTTGGTCGCGTGCATCGAGGGCGAGTGCACCTGTGCAAACCATCTTAAGTTCTGAGAGCTGACTGCAACTGTTTTGTAACGACGCGGCATTGATGGTTCGATCAGCCACGCCTTCGCGGTAGAAGGCGTAATCGGGGTGTCCTGTTTCGTCTAAGTTCACCACGGCTAGCGATGTAACCTCCTGCACAGGAGTTGGCTTTGCAAGTGCTACGCCATCCTGCTCGAGTTGTTGTGCAAGCAAACGACCAAAGCGGTCTGACGAAAGTGGGTTGAGATACATCGACCCCACGCCTTGGCGAGACAGTGCGCGGGCCAAGTTGTACACCGCACCACCCAAACACGGCGTGAACGTTCCGTCAGGACTGGCGATGAGGTCAATCAATGCCTCACCAGCGAGTGCAATGCGAATAGGTTTAGTCATTGGTTTTCACACGAAGCGTGAGCAATGCAGCAATGCCCAAGAAGCAGCCGGCCAATTGAATGACATGCCTTGGGTCGCTGCCCAACAAGCTGTCGTAATACAGCGGCAATGTGAGCATCTGAATGATCATGGGCAAGACAATGAACATGTTGAAGATGCCCATGTACACGCCAGCACGCTCAGGTGGAATGCTGCGGGCCAACATGATGTAGGGGTTGCCCATGATGCTGGCCCAAGCCAAGCCAATGCCCACCATAGGGACAAACAACAACGCCGTGTCTTGTATGTTCGGCAAGCACCACATGCCAACGCCTGCGAGTGACAAACAGGCTGCATGGACCAGTTTGGGTCCAAAGCGTCGTGTCAGTGGAATGAGAGCGAAGGCTGCCACGAAAGCTACAAAGTTGTAGAAGCCACCAATTTGCCCGTTGAGCAAACCCGCATCACGAAAGCCTTGTGACGAAGCATCCGATGTGTCAAACACCGATTTGGCGATTGAAGGCACGATGTAAATCCAGTAACACATCATGCCGTACCACTGGAACAACTTCATCCACCAGAGTTGGCGCATGGCTTGAGGCATCTCGCGCACAGCTTCCACAATTTCATCCAGCGTGGCTTTGATGCCGGTAGGCTTGGCCAAGATGGCCTCACGCTCTTGGTTTGTCAGAGGCAGTTCAGGCGTCGAATGCACGGACCACCACACTGTCGTGAATGACAGCACGGAGCCAATCAAAAATGCAATGACCGTGATGTGTGGAATATTGCTGTCATTCACTGCATCTTTGTTCAGGCCAAACCAGAACAAGAGCGAGGGGGTGAGATATGCCAAGGTTTGTGCCAAGCCCGTGAATGCGCTTTGGGTCAAAAAGCCCAATGAGTGTTGGTTGGTGTTGAGCCGGTCACTCACGTAAGCACGGTAGGGCTCCATGGTCACGTTGTTGGAGGCATCCAAAATCCAAAGCAAGCTCGCAGCAAACCACAGGGTGGGGCTGAACGGCATGAACAGCAAGCAGATACTGCACAAGATTGCGCCAATCATGAAGAAGGGCGTACGACGGCCCCATCTGCTGATGGTGCGGTCACTCATCGCACCTATGATGGGCTGCACCAGCAAACCCGTCATCGGACCCGCAAGCCAAAGCAAAGGCAAGCTGGCCTCGTCTGCACCTAAGTATTGGTAGATGGGACTCATGTTGGCTTGTTGCAGGCCAAAGCTGTATTGGATTCCGAAGAACCCGAAGTTCATGCTGAGGATTTGCCAAAACGACAGATGCGGCTTGAGGTGTGTGCTCATTTTTTAAGCCAAATGGCTGAGTAAGGGGTGAGCTGCAAACCTTGCAGATCAATGGACTTGCCTGAAATTAAATCAGTGCCATATGTCATGCAATTTTGCGTGATTGCTGGCGTGGGCGACAAGGTTTGTGGTTGTCCTGAGAAATTGAACAAGCCTAGGACATGGGCGCCACGCTTCAAGCCCAAGACAGCACTTGTGCCGGTATTCCAAATGCTCAATGGATGTGTGGCACTCAAACTGCTGTTTTGCTTTTTGGATTGAATGAATGCGCGCAGTGCGGCATAAATCTGGCCTTGTAGCGTTGACTCATCATGGCGATTGGCAAAGCCATGCTCATCAAACATGGGGCGATGCAACTCACGACCATCAGGGCCTTGACGTTGAGCGATCTCTTCAGCCGAGGTGTTGCCTTGCCCCCATTCGTCACCCATGTAAATCAGGGGCAAGCCGCCCACAAACAATGACAAGGCCTGCATCATCACCAAGCGTGATTTGGCAGCTTCTTGTTCTGCTGGTGTTTGTGCGGATGTCAAGCCCACTAAGGCAGCGGCCATGCCGTTGGTGCCGTGCACCACCGTGGGGTCGCTTGCTTGAAAGGCCGCGCCTTGTGCATAGCTGCCAGAAACCTTCCCCGCAAAGAATTGCGATGCATGCAACAGGCGTGCGCGTTGATCCGCACCGCGTGCATCCATCTCGGGGCGCAACACATTCCAGCCAATGTCGTCATGGCAGCGTACATAGGTCATCCATGCGCAGCCATCGGGCAGGGCGGGCGTGTGCGAGAGCACGTCTTGAATGATTTGTGTGTTTTCTTCAGCCAAGGCCACCCAGCTCGCTGACATGAGGCTGGAGTGATAGGCCACATGGCACTCTGCACCTTTTGTGTCACCCAAACCAAAGTAGGGTGGCAAGTCTTGCGTGGGCATGATGGCCTCGGCCTTTAAGAGCACGCCGGGGGCCGCAATGTTGGTGATGCAACGCAGGGCCTGCAAGATCCAATGGACTTCGGGTTGATTCATGCAGTTGGTGCCAGCGCGTTTCCATAAAAAACCTGTGGAATCTAAGCGGAAAGCCTCGACACCTAAGTTGGCCAGTTGCAAGAGCGACTGCGACATCTCTGCAAATACGTCAGGTTGTGTGTAGTTCAGATCCCATTGATACGGGTAGAACGTAGTCCAAGCCCACGCTTTGACTTCAGGAATGAAGGTGAAATTACCGGGGGCCGTGTTGGGGAAGATTTGAATCAGATTTTTTTCTTGTGCAGCCACTTCCTCGGACGTTTTTGCCCAATGGAAATACGATTGATAGTGTGCATCGCCCGCGCGAGCCTTCAATGCCCATTTGTGTTCGTGTGAGACATGGTTCAACACAAAGTCGCTGCATAAGCTGATGCCTGCGGCACGTAACTCTTTCGTGAGTATTTGCAAATCTTGGTTGTTGCCCAGCGCTGGGTCAACTTCGTCATAGCTGGCTACTGCAAAGCCACCATCGTTGGGTGGCGTGCCTGGTTTGAGGAACGGCAGCAGGTGCAAGTAGGTCACGCCCAGCTCTTGCAAATGCGCAATGCGCGTACGCACGCCAGGCAAGTCGCCTGCAAACTTATCGACGTAGGCGCAATAGCCCAATGAACCATTCAAATGCCAGTTGGTCTGCGAGGCGCGTTGCACATCCAAGGCCCACAAATCATCGGGGCGCGACAACGCGAGGTGTACTGACTGAACCACCAATTGGTTCAGCCAATCAGAGAAATTCTTATTGCCGCCGTATAGGCGAGATAGTCTGTCGCGCAGAACAGGGAACTCGACATTCAGACGTTCGCGCAAAACAACGGCGCGAGTTATGGGGGCGCTTTCAAGCAGCTCATTGATGCGAGCTGGAAGATGGGCCTGTCCTGATATGACGTGGCAATCTTCAATGAGGGGCATAGTGTTCACAATTCGGTATGAGATGTGCTGAGCCTTGTGGGCGCAGCACAATTGATCTTCAAGTAAAAGAAACCAAGGCACTTGCGCGTCTTGGTTTCTTCATGAGTTTTAGAACTCGTACTTCAAAGTTGCCTTGGCGCTACGACCTGCCAAAGCGCGAGCGGCATGGCCGTCGCCTTCAACTTCTGTGAAAGCCAATTTGTTGAAAGCGTTGTTGATGCTAACAATTGCAGAGGTTTGTTTGTTGATGCGGTAGTTCGCGAACAAGTTAGTGATCACGTAACCATCCATTGTGATGGTGTTGGCATCGTCACCGTAAGACTTGCTAGAACCAATGATTGCAGCACCATACTCAAGATCACCTGTACGGTATGAAGGTGACAATGCGTACATGATGTCAGCTTGGCGGCGTGGCTTCTTGCCCACTTCAGCAGCTGTCAAAGAGCTCTTGATCTTTGCATCTGTGATGGTGGCACCAGCGCTCAATCGGAATGCACCCGAGCGATAGCCTGCCTCAAGTTCGAAACCTTTCGCATCGTAGCTATTGGTGGTGAACTTTTGTGTTGTGGCTTCGTAGTTCGACTCGTCAGTTTGAGCCATGAAGAACGATCCAAACAAGCTCAGATTACCTTCGCGGTGCTTGATGCCCAATTCTTGTTGTTTCAGACGGTTGAATGAAACAGGTTTGCTGCCATTCAATGAGCCTGCAGTGCCATACAACAGACGGTCTGCGGCAAAGTTGTAACCTTCGCTCAGGCGGGCAAAGAAAGCGGTGTCTTTGTTCAGGGCGTAGTTAGCGCCACCAGAGTAAGACATTTTGCTTTGCTTGTAGTTCACCGTGTCAGCTGATGCGGCATTCCATGATGCGCTTGACAGAGATGTGGCGCTGGTAGGTGTCGAGCCTTGGAATGTTTGTCCTGTCGCTGACATGTCGTTTTGGCGGACGCTACCTTCAACCGTCAACTTGTCTTTTTCCCAGCTCAGGGCAGCGTATGGTGCAGTCACGTTGTACTTCACGTCATAAGTACGTGAGCAGCAACCGCCCCATGTATTCCATCCACTAGATACAGGCGCAGACCATGAACCATTTGTGCCAACTGTGTATTGGTTCCAGAACCAAGTTTGGGCCAAGTTTTGTGAGCCAGTGAACAAGCCACCGGTAAACACAGACTTGCCACCGTTCATATCAAATGATTTTGAGGCTTTCAGATCGTTGAACATGTTGTCCATGTTGTCCAACGATGTGTTGAACATCGTGCCTGTGAATGTATTGCCGCCGTTGCCGTTGTCTGCAGGGAACATGCCCACAAAACGTCCGCCATTGGTGCTCTTACGCATTCTTTCTTCAACGGTCCAGCCGCTGTCCAAGTTCAACTTGGCTTCCAAACCGATAGATCGGCTGGTGACGTGCAAACCATCCGCAGGGTTTGTTGTGACTTGATTGCCATTGCGATCAATCGTGGTGTCACGCGTCATATTGGGGTTGATGAAGAACGCATTGCGTGGATCAATGCCTGGCAATGTTTGGATGCTGCCATTCGTCACTTTTGTGGGTACTGGCAAGATGGTAGGTGTCTTGTCGTCCAGGTTTTTGAAGTTCACGCGAACGTAGCTACCTTTGTCCAACTCTTTGGTGACGCTGGCTTTGAATTGACCACCGTCTTGTGAGTTGAAGCCTGTTTTGAATGGGCCGCCTTCACCTTGACGTGTGAAACCACCCATGTTGAAGTAGGTGTCAGCACCTATGGCGCTGCCGAAGTTGAAGTCATAGCGGTTCAGACGTGAACCCAAGCCGGTGGTGACACCAACAGCGTTACCCACATCGCGACCTGCTTTGCTCACAAAGTTGATGATGGCGCCAGGGGCATTGCTTGCCAAGGTTGAAGCGCTTCCGCCACGAACCACTTCGACGCGGTCTGTTGTGAAGTCTGTTCGCATGAATTGGTCTGGTGTGCCAAAGGAAATGTCACCAAACAACAAAACTGGCAATCCATCTTCTTGCATTTGTACATAACGGCTGCCACCTGCGGACACGGGAGCGCCACGCACCGTGATGTTTGCATTGCCCTCACCGCCGGAAGATTCGGCGCGAATACCTGGAATAGAGCGCAAAATTTCAGCGGCACTGGTAGCGCCACTGCGCATGATGGCTTCTTCGCCCACTGAGGTGACGGAGTCGCTCGACTTCATCTTTGTGCGGCCCGTTGGAGAGGCCGTGACAACGACTTCATCTAAGTTCAAGCTTTGTGCATAAACCGCACCAATTTGCATTGCGGCCAATGAGGCTGCGACTGCAATCGTTTTTGGACTGATTGTTTTCTTGTTTGCTTTCACAAACGTCTCCTATACAAGTTTAAAAATCCCCAGTTTTGCTGCATTTAATTAGCTGAACTGGAAGTGTGACTCTTTGTCGTGCCTTGGATGCATTGCAATGAGTGAACGAATTTTGCGCATCAATGCAAACGTTTGCAACAAGATTGCTTGGTTTTTCAAATATTCTTTGAATGTTCAGATTTAAATATGAACAGTAACCCCTTGTTTTTTCTTGATTAAACCAATGAAATCAGGACTTTCCCTAGTGTAATTTGAATGCAACAAACGATTTTTTAAACTTAGGGTTTGTCCCGGTTGCTGAGAAATTTAGCCTAAATAGAATTGCAAACGATTGCAAAGATAACTCGTCTATTTTTGCAACAAAGATAACCAGGAGCCACACACACATGAAAGACTACGCCAGTCAACAACGCAATCCAGGCAAGCATGTTGTCGGATTGAGTCTGGTGGTTTTGTTGCACATCATCTTGTTTTGGGCGATCAGTTCTGGCTTGGCCAAGAAGTTCGTCAAAGTGATCAAAGGGCCTGTTGAGGCTCAGTTGATTGAAGATGCCAAGCCCGACATTCCACCGCCCCCGCCACCTCCACCGCCTCCACAAAAGAGTGCGCCTCCACCACCTGACTACGTGCCGCCGGTTGATATTGCAGTGAATGCACCAGGCGGTGCCAATGCGATTGCTTCTGTCTCTGCCGCTCCTGTGCGCACAGCGCCGGTGGTGAATGCTGCGGCCAACTGTCCGAAGCCGGAGTACCCCAGTGCTTCACGCCGCAATGAAGAAGAGGGCACGGTTCAGCTGCGCTTCTTGATTGGCACCGAAGGCCAAGTGTTGGAGTCGCAAATCGAGAAAACCTCTGGCTACACGCGATTGGATGAGGCCGCACGCATTGCCTTGTCACGCTGCCAATTCAAACCCGGCACTCTGAACGGCAAGGCTGAACAAAGCTGGGCCAGCATGAAATACACATGGCGCTTGGAATAAGCGACACGACATCAACCACTGAATTCGAATCAATTTCTTAGGAGTCATTCATCATGATTAAACAAATCAAAACTTTTGCGTTGAGCGCTGGCCTTGTTGCAGGCTTGATGTTCGGCATGGTTGGTCAAGCACTAGCCGCCAAGGACAAAGCCCCTGCAGCAGCGCCTGTTGCCGCAGAAGTCGCCGCACCTGCGCCTGTGGCTGCCCCCGCTCCAGCACCTGCTGCGCACGCTGGTGAAGAAAACCCATACGGCCTGAGTGCTCTGTGGGCACAAGGTGACGTGGTGGCCAAGGGCACCTTGCTGATCTTGGTGATCATGAGTATGGGCAGCTGGTATGTGATCTTCACGAAATACTTTGAGCAAGCCAAGATCATGCGCTTTGCAAAGGCCGCCCAAGACAGCTTTTGGAGTGCTGGTAACGTGCGCCAAGGTGCAGACACCTTGGCCGAAGACAGTCCCTTCCGCTTCATTGCTGAAAAAGGCTTGGAAGGTGCTAGCAAACACACTGGCATGTTGGGTGCCATCAACTTCAACGACTGGGTGACCATGAGCATCCAGCGCGCCATCAACAACGTGCAAAGCCGCATGCAAGATGGGTTGGCTTTGTTGGCGACCGTCGGTTCTACCGCACCATTTGTGGGTTTGTTCGGCACCGTTTGGGGTATCTACAACGCGTTGGTGAAGATCGGCATGTCCGGCCAAGCCAGTATCGACAAAGTGGCAGGTCCTGTGGGCGAGTCCCTCATCATGACGGCCATTGGTTTGGCTGTGGCTGTGCCTGCGGTGTTGGGCTACAACTGGTTAGTGCGTCGCAACAAGTCGGCCATGGAAGATGTGAATGCTTTCGGTTCAGACTTGCATTCTGTGCTGCTCGGCACCAACAACAAGTAATCAGGAGTCACCATCATGGCGATGAATGTTGGATCTGATGGGGATGACGAGATCATCAATGCCATCAACACCACGCCACTTGTGGACGTGATGTTGGTATTGCTGATCATCTTCTTGATCACCATTCCCGTGGTGACCACATCGGTGAAGGTCGATCTTCCTAAAGAAAAAAACCTGATCCGAGAGACCAAACCAGAGAACGTGATCATTTCGGTGAACGCTGCAGGCAATATTTACTTGTACGACACACCGATCAAGAATTCTGCGGACTTGGTCAACCGAATGAAAACTTTTGCGGTGAAAGACCCGCAACCCGAAGTGCAAATTCGCGGTGACGCTCGAAGCGACTTCGAGTCTGTGGGGCGCGTGATGTATGCCGTGCAGCGTGCAGGTATCGTCAAGGTCGGTTTCATCACCGAACCTAACTGATCGAAGGAGATAAACATGGGAATGAACATCGGCCAAGGATCAGGCAGTGGTGA
>CANCCJ010000081.1 GCA_947374535.1 Comamonadaceae bacterium
TCGGCGCCACGCAACATACCAATCAAGCCCCAGACGGTGTGGTCGTGAATGGGGGTGGCTTGGCCAGGGCCCCACACAAAACTCACCACCGAAAAACGGTCATCCGGGTCGGCATAGAGCAAGAACTGTTGGTAGCGCTCGGGGTTAGGCAGTGCGTAGTCGTCGGGTAGCCAATCGTCTTGGCTCACCAAATCAGCCAGTAAGGTTTTGCCACTTGCCAAAATGGCGGCTTCGTCTGAAGTGCTGTTGAGCAAAGCGTCGAGTTGGTTGACGAAGTTGTGTAAACGGGGCGTATCGGCGAGCTGTGGCGTGCGTAAAGTCATGGCTTTGTATCGGGTAATGTGCGCTGATCGCGTCAGACCTCATTGTTTCACAGCGACAATCAGAACTAGCCCCTTTGGAGACTGTTGTGTTTGTAATACTTTTGGATAGTCCTCGCCGCATTTGCTTGTTTATCTTCTTGGTATGTGCCGCTTTGTTGAGCTTTGGCATGTATTTGCAACATGTGGTGGGTTTAGAGCCTTGCCCCATGTGCATCGTGCAACGCTATGTGATGGTGTTGATAGGCTTGGTGGCCTTGTTGGGCGCAGGCTTGTCAGGCCGTACCGCCTCGTTGACGGTAGGCAGTGTGCTAGTGCTGTTGGCGGGTGGCGGAGCGTATGTGGCGGCGCGCCAAACGTGGCTGCAGTGGTACCCACCCGAGGTGGTGTCGTGTGGCCGCGACTTCTACGGCATGATCGAAACTTTCCCGCTACAACGCGCCATTCCCATGATTTTTAAGGGCGGTGGCGATTGCAGCAAAGTGGATTGGACCTTTTTAGGCGGTTCGATTGCCAATTGGTCATTTGTGGCGTTTGTGGGTTTGGGTTTATTGGCCTTGGCCACAGTCGTTCGCTTGATGTCTCAACCGGTGACGACGACTGACACGAACGCTGGCGAAGACGTGTTGACCTAATTTGTCATGACAGTTTCTTCACCAGAACCAAGCTCTTGCGGTCCCAGTTGTATTTGCGCTTGCGCGCTTCGGGCAACCAGTCGGGGTCGACCTGCACAAAACCACGCTTCAAGAACCAGTGCTTGGTGCGCGTGGTCAACACAAAAATGCTTTTGAGGCCTTTGTTGCGGGCGCGTTGTTCTATGCGCTTGAGCACCTTCTCGCCATCGCCTTGACCTTGTGATTGAGGTGACACGGTGAGCGCCGCCATCTCCGCGGTTTGGGCTTCAGGGTAGGGGTAGAGCGCTGCACAGGCAAAGATGACGCCGTCATGTTCGATGACGGTGTATTGGCCCACATCGCGTTCAATCTCGTTGCGGTCACGCTTGACCAAGGTGCCGTCTTTCTCAAACGGCTCAATCAGTTGCAAGATGCCGCCCACATCTTCGTGCGTGGCTTCGCGCAGGCTTTCCAGCTTTTCGTCCACCACCATGGTGCCGATGCCGTCATGCATGTAGACCTCTAGCAGCAGCGAGCCATCCACTGCAAACGGCAAGATGTGGCTACGCTCCACGCCTGTCTCACAGGCTTTCACACAATGCTGCAAGTAAAACGCGATGTCGGAGGGGTCGGTGGTGTGGGGCAGGGTGGCCAGCAGTTGTTTGGCGGCTGCCAAGGGCAACTCGGTGTCGATGGGGTTGTCTTCGCTCGCAGGCTCAGCGGGGTTGATGCGAATGCCTGGGGTTTCGGTGACAAAAATCAGCTTATCGGCTTGCAGCGCCGTGGCCACTGAGGTTGCCACTTCTTCCATGGTCAGGTTGAACGCTTCGCCCGTGGGTGAGAAGCCAAAAGGGGAGATGAGCACCATCGAACCTGCGGCCAAGGTTTGGGTAATGCCCGCCACATCCACCTTGCGCACGAGGCCCGAGTGTTGAAAGTCCACGCCGTCCAAGATGCCCACAGGGCGAGCGGTGATGAAGTTGCCCGAAATCACGCGCACGGTGGCGCCTGCCATGGGCGTGTTGGGCAAGGCTTGGCTGAATGCCGCTTCGATTTCAAAGCGCAGTTGGCCCGCCGCCTCTTGCGCGCAGTCGAGGGCCACACCGTCGGTGATGCGCATGCCGTGCGAGTAGTGGGGCACATGGCCTTTGGCGGCCAGCTGTTCGTTCACCTGTGGGCGAAAACCGTGGACCAACACAATGCGCACGCCCATGCTTTGGATGAGCGCCAAGTCTTGCGCCAAGTTGGGCAGCTTGCCTGCGGCAATCGCCTCGCCCGCGATGCCGACCACAAAGGTCTTGCCGCGATGCATGTGAATGTAGGGCGCGACCGAACGGAACCAAGGCACAAAGGTGAAGTCAAAAACGGCGGACATGTGGGCTGGTTTGTGGCGGGTAAAGGGCTGGGCGTTCTCGGTGTGAGCCGGACGGGGATAATTGCGGATTGTCTATCAAGTTAGTGCCTGTTTTGTCTACGCCCGTTCCCTTCCAGATTGAATTTCCAGAATCGTTGCCCGTCTCGGCCAGACGCGAGGAAATCATGGCTGCCATGCAGGCGCATCAAGTCATCATCGTGTGCGGTGAAACGGGCTCGGGCAAAACCACGCAGCTGCCCAAAATGGCGCTCGCTCTGGGGCGCGGGCAAGGCAAAGAGCTTGGAAAATTGGGGTCAGACACCGATTTTGCGAAGCAAAAGTCGGGCTCTGACCCCAAATTTCCTCGCAAGCAGATCATCGGCCACACCCAGCCCCGCCGCATTGCCGCCAGCTCAGTGGCCAAGCGCATAGCCGAAGAACTCAAAACACCGCTGGGCGAGGTGGTGGGTTTCAAGGTGCGCTTCCAAGACCGGCTGAGCAAAGACGCCTCGGTCAAGCTGATGACCGACGGTATTTTGTTGGCCGAGACACAAAACGACCCGCTGCTCAAGGCCTACGACACCATCATCATTGACGAGGCACACGAGCGCAGCTTGAACATCGACTTCCTGCTGGGCTACTTGCGCGAAATCTTGCCGCGCAGGCCCGATCTAAAAATCATCGTCACCTCGGCCACGATTGATGCAGACCGCTTTGCGCAGCACTTTGCTTCAGCCAAAGGGCCAGCGCCGGTGTTGATGGTGTCGGGCCGTACCTTCCCCGTGGAGATGCGCTACCGCCCGTTTGAAGAAAAGCGCGATTACGACCTGAACAACGCCATTGCCGACGGCGTGGACGAGCTGTGGAGCAACCCGTCGCAGCAGGGCGACATCTTGGTGTTCTTGCCGGGCGAGCGTGAAATTCGCGAAGCGGCTGACCACTTGCGTGCCCACCTGAGCCACAGCCCTGTCATGCGCAGCGCCGAGGTGCTACCCTTGTTTGCGCGACTGTCGAGTGCCGAGCAAGACCGCGTGTTTGACACGCGTGGTGGTCGTCGCATCGTGCTGGCTACCAACGTGGCTGAAACCTCGCTCACTGTGCCCGGCATTCGCTATGTGATAGATGCAGGCACGGCACGCGTCAAGCGCTACAGCTGGCGCAGCAAGGTGGAACAGTTGATGGTCGAGCCCATCAGCCAAGCCGCCGCCAACCAACGCGCAGGTCGCTGTGGCCGTGTGGCCAATGGCATTTGCATTCGTTTGTACGACGAGGTGGATTTCAACGGCCGAACCAAATTTACCGATCCCGAAATTTTGCGCAGCTCACTCGCGGGTGTGATCTTGCGCATGAAGTCGCTGCACTTGGGCAACGTGGAGCAGTTTCCGTTTCTCGAAGCCCCGCGCCCCAAAGCCATTGCAGATGGCTATCAACTGCTGAGCGAGCTTGGCGCGGTGGATGACGACAACGAACTCACGCCGATGGGCCGTGAGTTGTCTAAGCTGCCGCTAGACCCCCGCGTAGGCCGCATGATTTTGGAAGCGCGTGACCGCAATGCTCTGGACGAAGTGCTCATCATCGCCTCGGCCCTGAGCGTGCAAGACGTGCGCGACCGCCCGATGGAAGCGCAAGCTGCGGCTGACCATGCGCACGCCAAGTTTGACGACGACCGCAGCGAATTCAGCGGCTACCTCAACCTCTGGAAATGGCTAGAAAACTCGCGCGGTGGCAAACCGCATGTGCCTGCCAGCATGAAGCAGCAAATTGCCATCAAGCAGCCGCAAAGCAAACAAGGTGCAGTGAAGGTGGGAACAACTGGCGTGCCCACCGAGCACAAACTGAGCAACCGCCAATACGAAGCGTTGTTGCGCCAAAACTTCATCAACGTGCGCCGTGTGCGCGAGTGGCGCGACACGCACACCCAGCTGCTGACGGTGGTGACCGAGCACAAATGGCGTATCAACACTTTGCCTGCCAGCTATGACCAGCTGCACCTCTCGATGTTGGCGGGTTTGTTGGGCAACGTGGGCTGCAAGCTAGAAGACGACGAGGCGTATTTGGGCGCACGCGGCATCAAGTTTTACCGCCACCCCGGCGCGCATTTGCGCAAAAAGCCGGGCCGCTGGATTGTGGTGGCTGAACTGGTGGAAACCACGCGCCTTTTTGGCCGTGGCATTGCCGCGATGGAGCCGCAGTGGCTAGAGCAGGTGGGCGGCCATTTGCTGAAAAAACAATTGCTTGACCCGCATTGGGAAAAGAAGGCAGGCGAGGTCAAAGCACTAGAGCGCGCTACGTTGTATGGCTTGGTGGTCTACAGCGGCCGACGCGTGAGCTACAGCAAAGTAGACATGGTGGGTGCACGCGAAATTTTCATTCGCGAAGGGTTGGTGGCGGGCGAGCTAGATACCAAGCTGCCGTTTCTCGCGGCCAACCAAAAACTCATCGCTCAAGTGGAAGAGCTGGAGCACAAGTCGCGCCGCCAAGACGTGCTGGTGGACGATGCGCTCATCTACGCGTTTTACGACCAGCAACTGCCTGCTGATGTGTGCAGCTTGGTCACCCTGGAACATTGGTATCGCGAAGAGGTGAAGCGTCAGCCCAAACTTTTGTGCCTGAGCCGCGAAGAGCTGATGCGCCACCAAGCGGCGGGCATCACCACGCAAGCGTTTCCGAAAACATTGCGTATGGGTGGTGTGGACTGCATGGCCGACTACCTGCACGAACCGGGCGACGCCAAAGATGGCTTGACCGTGACCGTGCCCTTGTTTGTGTTGAACCAAGTCAGCGAAGAACGCGCCGAGTGGTTGGTGCCGGGCATGCTGAACCAAAAAATTCACGCCTTGCTCAAAACCTTGCACCAGCGGCCTCGCTCGCGCCTTGTGCCGCTGCCCGAAAGTGCGGCACGGTTGACCGAGGCTTTGTCGGCAGACACGGTGTTTGGCTCTGGCCCTTTGGTGGATGCCTTACTCAAGCTGGTGCGTGACGCCACCCAAGTGGATGTGAAACGTGCGGACTTTAAGGTGGACATGTTGCCGCCGCATTTGTTCATGAACTTCCGCGTGGTGGATGAGCATGGGCGGCAGTTGGGGCATGGGCGTAACCTTGGTGCTTTGAAGGCTGAGTTGGGGAGTCAGGCTCGGGGGGCGTTTCAGGCGTTGGCGGCACTCAAAGGTGTGGGCACCTTGAGTGCTGGCTCGCGGGCCGATGTTGGCGTTGACGATGCTGCGGTGTCGGCTGATGGGGCACAGCGGGCGCCTCATGCCTCACAGAAATCGTTGCCCGCTGTGCCCCATCAACCAAAACCTTCTGGCAAGGGCGCGTCTGTTACCGCGCCTGCGGACCAGCGCTACACCAGTTGGACCTTTGGCGAACTGCCCGAGCTGATGGAAATCACCCGAGGCAAGCAAACCCTCATTGGTTTTCCTGCCTTGGTGGATGTGGGTGATGCGGTGTGCATTGAGGTGTTTGACGAGCCCGAGGTGGCCGCCACCAAACACCGCGCAGGCTTGCGCCGTTTGTTTGGTTTGCAAATCAAAGACGCGCTCAAGTACCTTGAGAAAAACTTGCCCGACTTGCAAAAAATGTCGGTCGCGTACATGAGTTTGGGAACGGGTGACGAACTCAAACAACAAATTTTGGACGTCGCCCTTGACCGCGCTTTCTTGCTCGACCCACTGCCTACGAGCGAGGCCGATTTCAAACGCCGCCTTGAAGAAGGCCGTGGCCGACTGACGCTGATTGCCAATGAAATTGCCCGCTTGGCGGGCACGGTGCTGACCGAGTTTGCAGCGGCTAACCGCAAAGTGAAGGACACCAAAATCAGCCCCGACAGCGTGGCCGATGCCGCGCAACAGCTGCAACGCTTGGTAGGCAAACGCTTCATCGCGGACACGCCCTACACACAGCTGCAGCACTTTGCGCGTTACATCAAAGCCGTGGTGCTGCGCCTCGACAAACTGCGTGCCGACCCCGCACGCGATGCGGCGAAGCTGGCTGAACTCAAACCACTGGAGCAAAAATATTGGCGCCTCGTGGCCGAGCGCAAAGGTGTGACCGATGCGCGCATGCAAGAGTTCAGGTGGCTATTGGAAGAGCTGCGCGTGAGCTTCTTCGCACAAGAGCTGCGCACGCCCCAGCCGGTGAGTGTGAAGCGGCTGGAGAAGGCTTGGCAGCAGTTGAGCTATTGAGCCTTAACGCGTTTGCTTAAACGCCCCATATGGACAATGATTCGGCCGAGGCCCCACTTGCGGATGCAGCCGACATGTGTTGGGGCGCTTGTCATACACGGTGCAGCGGCGGGTACGGGCATCTAAAAACTGGCAGTCGCCGCTGGCGCGTCGGGCGAGGGTGAAGATGCTGTTTTTGAAATTGAAGTGGTCAATCAACCCGGCTTTGCTCAAGCGTTTGGCGATTTGCTTGGGTTCTTCATGCTCGGCTTCGAATGGGTCAACGAGTTCTAAGCGCACTAAGTCCGGCAGCTTGACTTCGACGGGCATGGTGCAGCAGTTGGCGGCGCAGGTGTCGCACAGGCCGTTGCGGTAGCGGGTCCAGGTCGCAGGGCGGTCCACATCGACGACCGAAATGGGAGACCTCATAGTTCGGGGGCCTTGTAAACCAGCACTTTGAGTGAGCGCTCGGGCGACACGTCTGCAAACACAGCCGGGTTGGGCACGCGTTGTTCAAAGGTCAGTTCTGGGGCGAGTTCTTGCATTTGGTCTTGCAAGAATGCGAGGTCCAGTTCGGGTGCATTGAGGCACAACAAAGCATGGCCACCTGGTGCCAAGAGTTCGGGCAAGCGGCGCATGAGGCGTGCGTAATCTTTGGTGGCGACAAAGCTGCCTTTTTGGTAGCTCGGTGGGTCCACGATGATGAGCCCATAGGGGCCACTGCGACTGATCTTGCCCCACGTTTTGAAGATGTCGTGCGCTAAAAAACTAGCACCTGCCATGAGTCCATTGAGTTGGTGGTTTTGTTGGCCAATCGCCATGGCGCCGTGGCTCATGTCGACGTTCACCACATGTTTGGCGCCGGCTTGCTGCGCCACGACCGAGAAGGCGCAGGTGTAGGCAAACAAGTTGAGCACTTTGAGTTTGGGGTGCTCTGCCACATGTTGGCGCACCCAGCGACGACCTTCAGCCATGTCAAGAAACAAGCCGTGGTTTTGCCCTTTGAGCACATGCACGCGATAGCGTGCGCCTTGCTCGGTCACCACATGCGGCTCGGGCACTGCACCGCTCATCAGCCGAGTTTCGGTTTGGCTTTCATGGCGGCACTGAAACACCCAGTTGAGTGTTTGTTCGGGGGCGAGCTGTTGCCAGCGTGTTTGCAACGCTGCATGCACAGTGGCCAACTCGTCGTTGGTTGCGGGTTTGAAGCTGGTGAGTACGAAGACGGGTGGGAACGCGTCGAGCACCCAATGCTCACAGCCGGGGTGCAAACCACCTCGGCCATGAAACACGCGTTGCGAGTCGGTGGGGATAGCCATCGTGGCGATGGCGTGAAGCAGTGCTTGCATGAGGGTGTGTTAACCGCGCATCGGTCCTGTTTTGGCCAGTATGCTCAGCGCGTCCCAGAGCAAACCCGGTTGTTTACGGTTCTTGGGGTTGCTGGGCAGCACGTAGCGGTTGCCTGCGGGAAGAACGTGCAGTTGCAAGCCCAGCATCTCAAGTTTGTCGCCTTCGCCAATCGTGTCGAGGTTGCTGCGCATGCGGCGCGGGTCTACCAAGGTCACAGCACCACGACCCACAATTTCTAGCGATTGGTTGGGCTCGATCAACAAGGCCGTGTCTTCGTCAATGCCAACGCCCAAGAGGTCGGGGCGCTGGGCCAAGGCTGAGAGCAAGCGGCTGAGTCGATGGCGTTGCGAGAAGTGTTGGTCCACGATGGCGTTGGGCATGAAGCTCAGACCGATGTCCATGGACACCACGTCTTTTTCTGGCGTGGCGGTGGGCGTGCCTTGCGCCAGCATGTGACGCGACATGACTGCCGCGCCTGCGCTGGTGCCTGCAATGCAGGTGTTGTTCAGATGGAAAGCGCGGTGCATGGCTTGCGCGGCAGGTGACTCCCACAGACATTGCATGAGTCGATTTTGGTCGCCGCCGGTGATGAAGATGCCATTGGCCTCAGCCAGTAGGCTGACCACGTTGGGTTCAGAGGCATCTTCGCGGGTGAGCATGGGCACCACTTCGCAGTTGCGTGCGCCGAGATCTTGAAAGACAGCTTGGTAGCTGGCCCATGTGGCGTCAGGCGCACCGCTGGCGGCGTTGATGACACGAATTTTGGCGTTGGAGCCACCGCTGAGTTCAAGGAATTTACGCAGGATGATGCGGTCTTGCTGGCGATCTTCCGCGCCGCCAATGATGATCAAGCGGCCTTGCGTTTTAGAGGTTTGTGCGGTGCTGCCCAAGGGTAGGGTTGCGCTGGCCAGCAGTGCCAATAGCTGACGGCGATGAAGGTGTGTCATACGGGATGAAGGGCAGAGCTCAGTAGCGCGCACAGGCTGTCTTGTTCGCGCTCGGGTTGAAACAAAGGTGCGCGCGTGTGGCACGCGTGGGTCAGGTGGGCCAACAAACCATCTGCTTGTGTTTGGCTTTGTTTGCATTGACGCAAGAGAGCTACGAGTTGGGTGGCATTGCCAGGCTCAAAGTAGCCTGGGTAGTTGACACCCAGCATGCCCACATTGCCCGATACGTGCGAGGCCAGCACAGGTGTGCCACTGAGCATGGCTTCCATGATGACGTGTGCACCACCTTCAAGACGGCTGGGATGCACCAGCACATGGGCGCGTTGAATGCTTCGACGTGTTTGTGCGTGCGGCAGTTCACCCAACCAGCGGTAGTGCTTGCATTGGCTAGCCACTTGCAGCGCTTCTTCAGCCAGCGCAGGGTCTAGGGCTTTGCCAATGTGGTCGATGTAAATGCCTTCGTCCACGTCCATGGCCTGTGCAGCTTGCCAAAGCACTTGTGGCCATTTTTCATCACGTAGGTGCCCCACCATGACCACACGCAAATGCGCATGCGTTTTGTCTGCGGTGGGTAGAGGCGTGGTGGATGGGTAAATGATGTGTGCTTTGTGGCGTAGGTGCTCAGGCAGCGCCTGCAGGCCTTGCTCTTGCAAGACGATGATTTGATTTGCCAGCTGTAATGAGTGCTGGGCGTCTGCGTCGTGGTGAATGTCTTTGTACAGGTCCGTGCCAGTCAGGGCCAGTACAACAGGGCGCTCCGGATGGGCGCTGGCCCATGCTGCCACAGATGGCGCAGAGCGCCGTGCGTGCAAGGCCAGCAGCACATCTGCATCGTGGCCATCGGGCCATGCAGAGGTGATGCGAACGTGATACACGCCCGACAACATGCGCGCCCAGCGTTGGGCGGTTTGCCAATTGCCGTTGTTGGCGTCCGCTAAGGCTGGCGTGACGAGACACAGGGTGGGTCGGTGCATGCGGGGCTTAGAGGCGCGCCAATCGGCCCAGAGCCAACTTCAAAGTTTCGTCTTTCTTGGCGTAGCAAAAGCGCACCACGCGTTGGTCAAAGCCATCGGCGTAAAAGGCCGACAGTGGAATGGCGGCTACGCCAATTTCAGAGGTGAGCCATTTGCAGAAGTCGGCTTCGCTGAGGTCTTTCTCAGGCACGCCGAGTTTGTCGATGCGCACGCACTGAAAGTAGCTGCCTTCTGAAGGCAGCAGCTCAAACTTGGTTTGGGCCAAGCCTTGGCGAAACAAGTCGCGCTTGGCGGCGTAGAAGGCGGGTAGTTGCAAATAGGGCTGTGGGTCTTTCAGGAACTCTGCCAAGCCATGTTGCACAGGCGTGTTGACGGTGAACACGTTGAACTGGTGAACCTTGCGGAACTCGGCACTGTACGCCGCAGGCGCCGCCACGTAGCCAATTTTCCAGCCCGTGACGTGGAAGGTTTTGCCAAAGCTCGACACGATGAACGCACGCTCGACCAAACCGGGGAAGCTGGAGGCGCTCAGATGCTTCAGCGGTGCGTAGACCATGTGCTCGTAGACCTCGTCGCTGATGAGCACGATGTTCGTGGGGGCGAGCAGCTCTTGAAGTTTGAGCATTTCTTCGTGTGTCCACACCGTGGCACTGGGGTTGTGCGGGCTGTTGACGATGATGGCGCGTGTCTTGGGCGTGATGGCCGCTGCGATTTTGTCGAAGTCAGGGCGGAAAGTGCCGGGGGTAAGCGGCACGCGCACAGCCACGCCACCGGCCATGTCGATGTTGGGGATGTAGCTGTCGTAGCAGGGCTCAAGCACGATGACCTCATCACCCGTACGCACCACGGCCAAGATGATGCTGAGGATGGCTTGGGTCGCACCTGCGGTGATGGTGATTTCGCTGGTGGGGTCGTAGCGGTGCTGGTAGAGCGACTCAATCTTGTCGGCCACGGCTTCGCGCAGGGCGGGCACGCCCGTCATGGGCGGGTATTGGTTGAGGCCGTGGGTCATGGCGTCATTCACACAGGCCACGAGCTTGGGGTCGCAGTCAAAGTCGGGGAAACCTTGGCCGAGGTTGACAGCATTTTTTTCGGTGGCCAAAGCCGACATGACCGTGAAGATGGTAGTGCCGATTTTGGGGAACTTGGTGTCGAGGTGTGGAGTTGTCATGTTGCGTGGCTCACATGTTGAAGTCAGTGGGGTGGCCGTCGAGGGCCTTCATGATGAGGTTGCGGTCGAGGCGGTCGCTCAAGAGCGCGGCAAAGTCATACACAAAGTGGCGAATGTAGGCGCTGCGTTTGAAGGCAATGCGTGCCACGTTTTTGCCAAACAGTTGCGATGCGGGGCGAGCCACCAAGTCGTCGTCCAAGCCGTCTTTCACGGCCATCTCGGCCACGATGCCCACGCCCAGGCCTAAACGCACATAGGTCTTGATGACATCAGAGTCAATCGCTTCTAGCGCGATGCGCGGGGTGAGGTTTTTGGCGGCAAAGGCTTTGTCAATGCGGGTGCGGCCCGTGAAGGACGGGTGGTAGGTGATGATGGGTTCTGCCGCCAAGTCTTCGAGGGTGATGCGCACTTTGGCGGCCAGCGGGTGTGATTTGGGGATGACCAACATGTGTTCCCACTCATAGCAGGGCAGCGTCACCAAGTCGGGGTATTCCGACAAGGATTCAGTCGCAATGCCAATTTCGGCCACTTCGTCCATCACCATTTGCGCCACTTGGGCAGGTGCGCCTTGGTGCAGGCTGATGTTCACATTGGGGTAGGCCTCGCGCAGCTTGGCCACAGGCACGGGCAGCACATAGCGGGCTTGGGTGTGGGTGGTGGCAATCGACAAAGTGCCGCTGTCTTCGGCGCTGAACTGCTCGCCAATGCGCTTGAGGTTGCCCACTTCGCGCAAGATAACTTCGATGCTACGCAGCACATGTTGGCCTGGCTCGGTCACGCGCTTGAGGCGTTTGCCGTGGCGCGAGAAGATTTCAATGCCCAGCTCTTCTTCCAGTTCAATGATGGCTTTGGACACGCCGGGCTGGGAGGTGTGCAGCGATTTGGCCACCTCGGTGAGGTTGAGGTTGCGGCGGACGGCTTCTTGGACGAAGCGAAACTGATGTAGGTTCATGGCGTGGCTGGGTAATGTGCCGCATCATTATGCCTTGAGCATCTAATTAAT
>CANCCJ010000082.1 GCA_947374535.1 Comamonadaceae bacterium
TCGAGGTCACGCAAATCTTGCGAAACTTCTTCGACGCTCTCTTCGCGTGCAATTTCCATGGTGAGCAGCGCATCCTTGGCACGTGTGCGCAACTCGTTGACGGTGTCTTCGTCAAAGCTTTCAATTTCCAACATCTCTTGCAATGGCACGTAGGCCACTTCTTCGAGGCTGGTGAAGCCTTCTTCAATCAAGATGTCAGCGACTTCTTGGTCCACGTCCAACTTGGCCATGAATAACTCGCGGATGCTGAATGTTTCGTCAGCTTGCTTCTGAGCAGACTCAGCCGCATCCATGATGTTGATTTTCCACCCCGTCAACTCTGCCGCCAAACGCACGTTTTGGCCGCCGCGACCGATGGCGATAGCGAGGTTTTCTTCGTCCACCACCACATCCATGGCGTGACGCTCTTCGTCCACCACGATGGAGCTGACGTTGGCGGGTGCCAAAGCACCAATCACGAACTGGGCTGGATCTTCACTCCACAACACGATGTCCACGCGCTCGCCAGCGAGCTCAGTGGTCACGGCGTTCACGCGGGTGCCGCGCACGCCAACGCAAGTGCCGATCGGGTCCACGCGCTTGTCGTGAGAGATCACTGCAATCTTGGCACGTGAACCTGCGTCGCGGGCGCAAGATTTAATCTCCAGCATGCCTTGTTCGATTTCTGGCACTTCGTGGCGGAACAACTCCACCATGAACTCAGGCGCAGAGCGAGACAAGATGATGGGCGCACCGCGCAAAGTCAAGTCCACGTCCATGATCATGGCGCGCACGCGGTCGCCACTGCGGAAGTTTTCCTTAGGGATCATTTCGCTGCGACGCAAGCGGCCTTCTACGCGACCGGATTCAACGATCAGATCGCCTTTGTCCATACGCTTGACCGTGCCCACAAAAATCTTGTCGCCACGCGACATGAAATCGTTGAGCAACATTTCGCGTTCAGCGTCGCGGATCTTTTGCAAGATCACTTGTTTGGCAGCCATCGCACCAATGCGACCAATCGGCAAAGACTCAATGCCCTCTTCGATGTATTCGCCTTCTTCGACGTCAGCCACGCGTTCACGGGCGTCCATCAACATTTCTTCGGCTTCTGGGTTTTGCAAACCCGCTTCGTCAGGAACAACCAACCAACGGCGGAAAGTTTCGTATTCACCCGTGTCGCGGTTCATCGCAACGCGGATGTCCACATCACCTTCGTACAGCTTTTTGGTGGCTTGGGCCAACGCCAACTCGACGGCGCCAAACACCACATCGCGCTCGACGTTTTTCTCGCGCGAGATTGCCTCGACCAACATCAACATTTCGCGGTTCATGATCGGTTACTCCTTCTCTTACCTACGTTCAACGGGGCTTTTTGCCCTTGAAATCCACTATCGGAGCCAGACGTGCTTCTCGCAGCTCGTCCAGCGTGAAACCCAGTGCGTGCACTGGCATTTCGGCTAATCTTTTGGGGCTAACTTTTTGACCAGGCTTGGCCTTGACTTCATCACGCCAGGTGATTTGCCAACCTGCACCATCGTCGGTGCGCTCTAGGGTTCCACGGAATTTTTTACGGCTCGCCGCGACTTGACCGGCCGCAGCCGCGCCAATGGGAGCCTTGAGTGTCAGGTCAACCTCTTCGCCCACGAAACGCTCGAAATCGGCTTGGTGACGCAAAGGACGGTCAATACCGGGTGACGACACCTCAAGGCGGGCATATTCGGCGCCATCGACTTCCAGCGCGAATTGCAACTGGCGGGTGACGCGTTCGCAATCCTCCACATTGATGGGCTGCACGGGCGTGTCAGCCGTCCAAGGCATATCAATCGTGATGCGCAAGAGTCCCCCGGCCGAGCGTTCAATCTCTACCAGGTCGTAACCTAAGCCGGTCACTGTTTGTTCTACGGTTTGCTGCAAACTCACGTCGAAAAATAGCCTTCAAATCAAGTGTTCAAAAAACAAACGACCAAAAAAAACGAGCGGTAATTACCCGCCCGTTTGGTCGTGAAGCGCTCATTGTAGCGCCTAAATCCTTGATTATCAAAGGATAAACGGTATTTTTAACCCTCCGCGCCCACCAAAATCTTGGTATAGGCCGCTTGCGGCTGGTTCAGGATTTGTTCAAACGTGCCCGCTTCCACCACCTTACCGGCTTGCATGACCATCACATGGTGCGCCATAGCGCGGATCACCGACACATCGTGGGTAATGAGCAAATAGCTCAAACCCCGCTCTCGCTGGAGCTTTTGCAAAAGCTGCAAGACCTGCAACTGGGTGGTGGCATCCAACGCACTGGTGGGCTCATCGAGCACCAAAACTTGCGGCTCTATGACCAAAGCCCGCGCAATGGCCAAACGCTGACGTTGCCCGCCCGAAAACTCGTGTGGATAACGCAATAACAAGCCCGGAAACTCGGTTTCGGTCAGGCCCACCGCAGCCAAAGTCACCAAAATGCGGCGCAAGCGGCCCAGTTCATCTAGCTCAGACGCGTGCAAGCTCAGCCCCTCAGACACCAACTCTTGCACGTTCATGCGTGGTGACAAGGATGAGAACGGATCTTGAAACACCACTTGGACCTTGCGACGCAACGGTAAATCGTGGGCCGCTTGACCCTTCCAAGCGGCGCCATCAATGGTGAGCGTCCCTTCGACGGACATCAGGCCCAAAGCAGCCAAAGCCAAGGTGGTTTTGCCCGAGCCCGATTCGCCAATCACGCCCAAGGTTTGCCCAGCACGCAAGTCAAAGCTCGCGGCCTGCACCGCCACAAATTTGTCGCCTCCCAGCCAACCCCGCCAACCCGCACGGCGTATGGGATAGCTGACGCGCAAGCCCTTGGCTTGCATGACGATGTGGGCATCGACTTTGGCGGGCATCACATCACGGGGTGGCTGACTGTCGATCAGTTTTTGTGTGTACGGGTGCTCTGGATGGGTCAACACCACATGGGTTTGGCCGGATTCGACGATGCAGCCTTTTTCCATCACCATCACATGATCGGCAAAGCGGCGCACCGTGTTCAAGTCATGCGTGATCAACAACACCGCCATGCCGAAGCGTTTTTGCAGGTCGCTGAGTAAATCCAAAATTTGAATTCGCAAGGACACATCCAAGGCCGTGGTCGGCTCATCCGCCACCAACAGGCGCGGGCGCCCCGCTAACGCCATGGCAATCATCACGCGCTGGCGCTGACCGCCCGAGAGCTGATGCGGGTACATGCTGGCTCGGCGCACGGGTTCGGGTATACCGGTGAGGTTGAGCAACTCCACGGCTTCATGCCAAGCCTCAGCGCGGCTCATGCCACGCTTGACCTCTAACACTTCTGCAATTTGATCGCCCGCCGTCATCAACGGGTTCAGGGCTGTCATGGGCTCCTGAAAGACAAACGCAATGTCTTGGCCGCGGATGTTGACCAACTCACGCTCGGTCAACTTCACCAAGTCGAACGTTTGCGGCGCGTCGGTGGCCTCAGGATGCAAAGTATCCGCATCTTGCGCGGTCCACAGCACGCGACCCGACACGCGCGCGCCTTCGAGGAGCTTCACAAAGCTCAACGCCGTCACGCTTTTGCCTGAACCTGACTCTCCCACTAAAGCCAACTTTTCACCAAGGTCTAAGTTGAAGCTGATGCCTTTGACGACATCTTCATGCTGAAAACCAATGCGCAAATCGCGCACCTGAAGCAAAGGCAATCTCATGGGCGTGCCTTTCGGGGGTCCAGCGCATCGCGCAATGCGTCACCCATAAAGGTGAGCAGCATCAACGTGACAACCAACACAACAAAAGTAGACAAAGAAATCCACCATGCGTCGATGTTGTTTTTGCCTTGCGCCAACAACTCGCCCAAGCTTGGTGTGCCGGGTGGCACGCCCAGCCCTAAGAAGTCGAGCGAGGTGAGCGACAAGATGGCGGCGCTCATACGAAACGGCAGAAAAGTCACCACGGGCGTCATGCTGTTGGGCAACACATGTCGCCACATGATTTGCGCATCAGACAAACCCAACGCCCGCGCAGCACGCACGTAGTCGAGTTGACGGTTGCGCAAAAACTCGGCACGCACATAGTCGGACAAGCCCATCCAACCAAACATGCCCAACAAAATCAAGAGCAAGGTGATGCTTGGGTCAAACACGGCTGAGAAGATGATGAGCAAATACAACTCGGGCATCGCGCTCCAAATTTCGATGAAGCGTTGCATGACCAAATCGGTTTTGCCACCAAAGAAACCTTGCAAAGCCCCCGTCAAGATGCCAATCACGGTGCCAAACAGCGTGAGCGCTAAAGCAAACAGCACCGAAATACGAAAACCGTAGAGCAAACGCGCCACCACGTCGCGGCCACGGTCGTCCGTGCCTAACCAGTTATCGGCCGAAGGCGGCGCGGGGTTGGGCTGCTTGGCGAAGTAGTTCAAGGTGCTGTGGTGGTACGGGATGATCGGATACAGCGCCCAGTTGCCGGGCTTGTCAAACTGCGCTTGAATGAAGGGGTCTAGAAAATCTGTGGGTGAATCAAAATCGCCACCAAAGGTAGTCTCGGGTTGGTTGTGCACGATGGGCATATAGAAGCTGCCGTTGTAGCGTGCGAGCAAGGGCTTGTCGTTGCACAGCACTTCGGCAAACAAACTCAACGCGAAGAAAAACACAAACAACACCAAGCTGTAAAAGCCAAGGCGGTTGTGCCTAAAGCGCAGCCAAGCACGTTGGGTGGGCGACAAGGAGGCTTCAGTCGAATTTGACACGCGGGTCCACCCAGACATAACAAAGGTCGCTGATGAGTTTGGTGACCAAACCAATCAACGTGAACAAATACAAGGTCCCCAACACCACCGGATAGTCGCGACGCATCACGCTCTCATAGCTCAACAACCCCAAACCATCGAGAGAGAACAAGGTTTCAATCAACAGCGAGCCGGTAAAAAAGGCACCGATGAACGCCGCAGGAAAACCTGTGACCAATGGGATAAGCGCATTGCGAAACACGTGCTGCCAAATCACACGGCGCTCAGACAAACCTTTGGCACGCGCAGTCAGCACGTATTGCTTGCGAATCTCTTCGAGCATGGCGTTTTTGGTCAGCAGCGTGGTTACGGCAAAGGCGCCCAGCACACTCGACATGACGGGTAAAAAGATGTGCCACAGGTAGTCCGTGATGCGTGCGCCCCATGTGAGCTGCTCCCAATTGGCCGAGGTCAAACCACGCAGTGGGAACCACTGCAACTGACCACCAAAGACCACGAGCAGCGCCACCCCCAACACAAAGCCGGGAATGGCAAATCCCACCAAGACCACCAAGCTGGTCACCAAGTCAAAGTGCGAGCCTGCTCGCACGGCTTTGGCAACGCCCAGAGGCACGGAAATGAGATAACTTAAAAAGAAAGTCCAAAGCCCCAAGCTGATTGACACAGGCATTTTTTCCTTCACCAACTCCCACACGGTTTTCGGATAGAAAAAACTCTTGCCCAAGTCGAAGACGGCAAACTGTTGAAGCATTTGCCAAAAACGTTCCGTCGCGGGTTTGTCAAAGCCATATTGCTGGCGGATTTCTTCGATACGAGCAGCATCCACACCTTGGCGACCACGGTAACCAGCCCCTGCTGCACCAGCGCCCTCGCCGCCGCTGTCACGCCCTTGCAGCTGGGACACCATTTGCTCTACGGGGCCGCCCGGTACAAATTGGATGACGACAAAGGTCATCAGCAACACGCCCAACAGCGTGGGCACCATCAACAACAAGCGCTTGAGAATGTATGAGGTCATGGCGTTGAGCGCTCCGCACGTTTGGTCGCAGCCAAGGTGGCGCGGTTGTCGATGGTGGCCCACCACGTTGACGATGCCCAGCCCTCGGGTTGGTAGTAGCGCGGCATCACCGCAGGTAATTCAAATCGACCGTTGCGCCACGCCACGCGATGCACACCGCCATACCAATGCGGCACGCTGTAGTAGCCATGTCGTAACACGCGGTCTAAGGCACGCACGGCCGTGATGAGCTGAGGCCGAGTTTTGGCGGAGAGGATGTTTTCAAGCAAGGCGTCTACCGCTGGGTCTTGTATGCCCATGAAGTTGCCTGAGCCCTCGGTGGTTGCAGCCTTGGAGCCAAAGCGTTCCATCAGCTCGGTGCCTGGCGATTCGCTGCCCACATTGCGGTTGCTGATGATTTCAAAGTCAAACACGTCAAGACGCTTTTGCAGAATTGCAAAGTCAATCACTTTGTAATTCACTTGAAAACCTAACTTCTCTAGGTTCTTGGTGTACGGCGTGACAACGCGCCCCATCGCGCCCGAGTTGTCTAAAAACTCAAGCGTGAACGGCTCGCCTTGTGAGTTGCGCAAAGCGCCATCACGGTAAGTCCAACCGGCCTGCGCCAACAAGGCTTTGGCTTTTCGCAAATGGTCGCGCAAGGTGTGGCCCGACTTGGGGTCTAGCGATGTACGGGGTGGCAAAGGCACCGCTGCTTGAAAAACCTCTGGCGACAGCTTGTCACGCAAAGGCGTGAGCAACGCCAACTCGGCAGCGTCTGGCATGCCTGTGGCTTCAAAATCGCTGGCCACAAAGTAGCCGCGTACGCGGCTGTAGGCGTTGTAAAACAGTTGGCGATTCATCCACTCAAAATCCATCGCCAAGCCAATGGCTTCGCGCACACGGGCATCTTTGAACTTGGGCAAACGCGTGTTGAATAAAAAGCCTTGAAAGTCACCAGCGTTGCCGTGTTTGAATTCGCTCTTCATCAATTCATGATTCGTAAACTGCTTGCCCGTCAGGCCCCTCGCCCATTCGCGGGCGATGAAGGACTGCAACAAATCAAACTCACCCGCTTTGAAGCCTTCGAGTTGCGCCGTGTTGTCCTTGTAAAGGCGATAGGTGATGCGGTCAAAGTTGAACAAACCTTTACGCACGTTCAAGTCACGCGCCCAGTAGTTGTTGTCGCGCTCGTAGCTCACATCGCGGCCAAACACCACACGGCCCAATTTGTAAGGGCCGCTGCCAATGGGGGCGTCTGTGACGATTTTGTCGAAAGGTTTGGCATGTCCATCCACTTCGCCCCAGTGGCGGCTGAAGACGGGCATGCCGCCCACGATCAGCGGCAACTCAGGGTTCACGCGCTTGAAATCAAAACGCACGGTGCGCGCATCAACCACGACCACGTCATCCACCTCAGCAAACAAGGTGCGAAATTGCGGCGCAGCCTGCTTGCTGATCAGTTGCTCAAACGAATACTTCACATCCTCGGCCAACACCGAGTCACCATTGTGAAAGCGCGCTTGTGGGCGCAGCTTGAAGGTCACCGAGCGGCGGTCTGCGGCCACCGTCACATCTTCGGCCAGCAAGCCGTAGGCCGTGGTGGGCTCGTCCATCGTGCCGGTGAGCAAGGACTCAAACACCAAGCTCGTCAAACCAGGGGCCGCATTGCCTTTGAGGGTGAACGGGTTGTATTTGTCAAAACTCGACAAGCGCGAAGGCGGTACCAACACCAGCTCACCCCCTTTGGGTGCAAGTGGGTTGGCGTAATTGAAATTTTTGAAATTGGTGGGGTATTTCACATCCCCAAATTGGGCGTACGCATGCCCCGCCCAAGAGGGGCTTGCACACCAAAACGCCAACAAAATGAGAAACCTACGCATGCGACAATTCTGCAAGATTTTTTTGGAGTGATTCACATGAGTACAAAAACAGGTTTCTTGTCGGGTAAAAAGCTGCTGATTACGGGCGTCTTGTCCAACCGTTCTATCGCTTACGGCATTGCCAAAGCTTGCCACGCGCAAGGCGCTGAGCTGGCCTTTAGCTATGTGGGTGAACGTTTCAAAGACCGCATCACCGAATTCGCTGCTGACTTCGACTCCAAACTTATTTTTGACTGCGATGTGGGCAGCGACGCGAAAATCGACCAAATGTTCAAAGACTTGTCAACCCACTGGCCAACTTTTGACGGTTTTGTGCACAGCATTGGGTACGCGCCACGCGAAGCCATCGCGGGCGACTTTCTTGACGGTTTGTCACGTGAAGGCTTCCAAATCGCACATGACATCAGTGCCTACAGCTTCCCCGCTATGGCCAAAGCTGCCCTACCCTATTTGAACGACAAGTCAGCTGTGTTGACCCTGTCTTACCTAGGCGCGATCCGCACTGTGCCGAACTACAACACCATGGGCTTGGCGAAAGCCTCGCTTGAAGCATCTGTGCGTTACTTGGCTGAATCTTTGGGTGCCAAAGGCCGCAACCTACGCGCCAACGGCATCAGCGCAGGTCCCATCAAAACCTTGGCCGCCAGCGGCATCAAGGGCTTTGGCAAGATTTTGAGCGTGGTGGCTGAAGCCTCGCCCATTCGCCGCAACGTGACCATCGAAGACGTGGGCAACGTGGCTGCGTTCTTGATGAGCGATTTGGCCGCAGGCGTGACTGCCGAAATTACCTATGTAGACGGCGGATTTAGCAAAGTTGTAGGTGGCATTGCGGAGCCTGCAGGCGAGTAAGCTGGCGCTCTTGGCCACTCGGGTGGCCGCTTTAGGCTGAATCAGCCCCAAAGGAGTCAACCATGCAACGCCGCCATGTCCTACCTCTGATTTCCTTTGGACTACTCTGGCCAAAGCTCTCCCACACATCGCCTGCCCCGGCTCTATGGCTGGCCAACACCTATCGCCCTGGTGTGGCTTTGCAAGACTACTGGGTCAGTGAAAAATACGATGGCATTCGCGGTTATTGGACTGGCAAACAACTGCTCACGCGCAAGGGCAAAGCACTGAACCCACCCGAGTGGTTTGTCAAAAACTGGCCTACCTCACCCTTTGAGGGGGAACTTTGGGCTGGCCGCGGTCAATTCGAAGCAGTCGCCTCCATCCTGCAACAAAAACAAGCCTCAGATGAAGCTTGGCAAACGCTGCGTTTCATGGTGTTTGATACACCCGGTCATGCAGGAACTTTCACACAACGCATGGCCGCCTACCAAGCGGCTGTTAGCACGCTTGCACAACCTTGGGTTCACGCTGTCGAGCAATGGCAATTAAGAAGCCCTTCAGAACTAGACACGCTCTTGGCTCAGCGCGTCAAAGCAGGCGCCGAAGGCTTGATGCTTCACCTCGCCAACGCACGGTACAAAGCCGGACGCAGCAGCGATCAACTCAAAGTCAAACCCCAAGACGATGCGGAGGCTCAAGTTGTTGCCCACATGCGCGTGCATGGTAAGTACGCGAAAGGCACAGGCGCGCTATGGGTCGAGACGCCACAAGGCCAGCGCTTCAAACTGGGTTCGGGTTTGCGCGATGCAGAAAGACTAAACCCACAAGCCATCGGCCAGTGGGTGACTTACACCTATCGCGGGCGCACCGACAAGGGTATTCCGCGGTTTGCCAGCTATGTGCGAACACAGCCAGCCATTGAACGCTGAGCGGGTTAGGCCTTCACGCAATCGGCGTAATAACGCCTCACGCCATCTTCGCCAACCTCTTCCACCAAACCGTGGATGTCGGTCTCGAAGCCTGGGCACTGCAAGTTGAATTCGCGGGCGAACTTGAGGTAGTCGATGATCTTCTTGTTGAACACTTCACCAGGAATGAGCAACGGAATACCCGGTGGGTATGGCGTGACCAAGCTGGTGGTGATGCGCCCCATCAAATCGTCCACCGGCACACGTTCGGTGTTGCGGTGCGCGATTTGTGCATAGGCGTCGCTGGGCTTCATGGCGGGTGTCAGGTCGCTCAGGTACATCTCGGTGGTCAAACGTGCAATGTCGTACTTGGCATAGAGCGTGTGAACATGCTGGCACAAGTCGCGCAAACCCATGCGCTCGTAGGCGCGGTGCTTTTGGCAAAACTCGGGCAGGATGCGCCACATCGGTTGATTGCGGTCGTAGTCGTCCTTGAATTGTTGCAAGGCGGTGAGTAAGGAGTTCCAACGGCCTTTGGTGATGCCTATGGTGAACATGATGAAGAAGCTGTAGAGCCCCGTTTTCTCCACGATCACACCGTGCTCGGCCAAGAACTTGGTAACGATGCTGGCAGGGATGCCGGTTTTGTCAAACTTGCCATTCAGATCTAAACCAGGCGTGACGATGGTGGCCTTGATGGGGTCCAACATGTTGAAGCCATCGGCCAAGTTACCAAAACCGTGCCACTTAGAAGACTTGCCTTTGCCTTTGATGATCCAACTTTCTGCGCGACCAATGCCGTCGTCCACCAGCTCGTCTGGGCCCCAAACCTTGAACCACCAGTCTTTGCCGTATTCATCGTCCACCTTGCGCATGGCGCGGCGAAAGTCGAGGGCTTCGGCAATGCTCTCTTCCACCAAGGCGGTGCCGCCGGGCGGCTCCATCATGGCTGCCGCCACATCACAGCTGGCAATGATGCTGTACTGAGGGCTGGTGCTGGTGTGCATCAAATAGGCTTCGTTGAACAGATGGCGGTCCAACTTTGTTTTTTGGGAGTCTTGCACCAATACATGGCTGGCTTGGCTGATACCCGCCAACAGCTTGTGAATCGACTGCGTGGCGTACACCACCGAGTGCATGGGGCGCTCGCGTTTCTTACCCATCGCGTGGTACGTGCCGTAAAACGGGTTGAACGCTGCGTGAGGCAACCAAGCCTCATCAAAGTGCAAATTGGCCACGTAGCCATCGAGCATCTTTTTGATGGTCTCGGTGTTGTAGAGCACGCCGTCATAGGTGGACTGGGTGAGGGTCAACACGCGGGGTTTGACCTTCTTGGCGTCCACGCCTTTGAGCAAAGGATTGGCCTTGATCTTGGCTTGAATCGCTGCAGGTTCGAATTCGCTTTGTGGAATCGGGCCGATGATGCCGAAGTGGTTGCGCGTAGGTTTCAAAAACACGGGTATGGCGCCCGTCATGATGATGGCATGCAACACCGACTTGTGGCAGTTGCGGTCCACCACCACCACGTCGCCCGGCGCGACGGTGTGGTGCCAAACAATTTTGTTGGAGGTGCTGGTGCCGTTGGTCACGAAGAAGCAATGGTCGGCGTTGAAGATGCGCGCGGCATTGCGCTCGCTCTCGCCAATCGCGCCATTGTGGTCCAACAACTGGCCCAGTTCTTCCACCGCGTTGCAAACGTCGGCGCGCAGCATGTTTTCACCATAAAACTGGTGGTACATCTGCCCAACAGGGCTCTTCAAAAACGCCACGCCGCCCGAGTGACCCGGGCAGTGCCATGAGTACGAACCGTCTTCAGCGTAGTCCAGCAAGGCTTTGAAAAACGGCGGCTGTACGCTTTCCAAATAACTCTTGGCTTCACGGATGATGTGGCGCGCCACAAACTCTGGCGTGTCTTCAAACATGTGAATGAAGCCGTGCAACTCGCGCAAGATGTCATTGGGCAAATGGCGCGATGTTTTGGTTTCACCGTACACATAAATAGGCACATCCGCGTTTTTGCGACGCACTTCTTCTATGAAGTTGCGTAAGTTCAACACGGCAGGGTCAAGGTCTGGGCCTGGTGTGAACTCCTCGTCGTCAATCGACAAGATAAACGCGCTGGCGCGTGACTGCTGTTGTGCGAACTGGCTCAGGTCGCCATAGCTCGTAGCGCCCATGACCTCATAGCCCTCGCCTTCAATCGCTTGGGCAAGCGCACGGATGCCCAAACCAGACGTATTTTCAGAACGAAAATCTTCGTCGATGATGACAATGGGAAAGCGAAATTTCATGCGGTGCTCCGAGCGTTTCAAGCTTGAAAAAAACAATAGCGCCGAAGTGTACTCGCCCCCTGTTACAATGCATGGCTTCGGAGCGATGGATGAGTGGTTTAAGTCGCACGCCTGGAAAGCGTGTGTGGGTTAATAGCCCACCGAGGGTTCGAATCCCTCTTGCTCCGCCAACACAAACGTAAAAAAGC
>CANCCJ010000083.1 GCA_947374535.1 Comamonadaceae bacterium
GTCTCGGCCATGATGGGGTCAGGTTTGACATCAGCGCCCAAGCCTGCGCACGAATCGTTGATCAAACGCTTGAGGTTGTTCAGGTCCAAAGCCACGCGTTGACCGTTGTCGATCACGTGCAAGGTAGGTGCCGCAGGCGTTTGCTCTTCTCTGATGTGCGCACGTTCTTGATTGCGGCGTTCGCGGTACAGCACGTAAGCACGTGCGATTTCATGATGGCCGCCGCGCATCAAACCGAGTTCGACTTGGTCTTGCACGTCTTCGATGTGGAACGTGCCGCCCCCTGGACGTGAGCGCATCAACGCACGAACAACGCCTTGGGTCAGAACTTCGACCGTTTCGCGCACGCTGGCAGAGGCCGCGCCCTGAGTGCCATGAACAGCCAAAAACGCCTTCATCATCGCCACCGCAATCTTGGCGGGTTCAAACGGAACCACAGCGCCGTTGCGGCGAATGATTTGGTAATGCGTCAGCATGGTTGGGTTTTCGGTGGCTGCGCGGTCATGTGCGACAGACGAATGGCCCATGTGGCTTGCGTGCGCAGCGGTCTCAGCGGTTTGCATGTCTTTTTCTTCCTTGTGAGCGGTTCAATAGTGCGAACAAAAGCGGTGCCATGACCGCTTTCGTGAAATTCAAGTCGACACTATATCTGGTGTTCGATGGTCTGCCAATACGCTACAGGTAGTGTTTAGATGGAAAATGCTTACATTTCAGGTTTCGCAAAATCAAGTGCACGACACGCGTATTTCTGGACTCCCGCTGCAGCTCAATATTGACGCGAATTTGAATTGAAAATCTAGTGTTGACGCGTCATTGCGATGGATTTGCCGCGCTGATCCGCATGGAATCTAGTTATGAAATTGAGATGCACAAAAGTTGTGCAAAACAACTTTTTTTAGTCGATGACAAAAAATTAATTTTTGAACGGAAAACTCTTGTCAGGCCAGCCTAAAGATTGCTGCAAAAGTTTCCAATCAAAGCCTGCGCCTGGGTCTTGTTTGCGCGTGGGGGCCACATCTTCGTGGCCTGCGATGTGGTGCAACTTGTAACGCTGTGCGATGGACGCACACAAGCTGCTGAGTGTTTCGTACTGCGGGGCTTCAAAGGTACTGCCCTCTAAGCCTTCGAGTTCGATGCCAATCGAGAAGTCGTTGCAGTTGTCGCGGCCTTGGAAGGTTGAGCGTCCGGCATGCCAAGCACGGTCGTCGCAGCTCACAAATTGAATCAACGCGCCATCGCGGCGAATCACAAAGTGGGCGGACACCTCTGCGCCGCGAATGTGCTGGAAGTACGGGTGCGCATCCCAATCCAGTGTGTTGGTGAACAAAGATTCAATTTCGGGGCCACCGTATTGGCCTGGGGGCAGGCTGATGGAGTGCACCACCACCAAGTCCACAGACGTGTCAGCTGGGCGAGGTCCGAAGTTGGGCGAGGGGGTGTGCTTGGCAAAGCGGTACCAGCCGTTGCGCCACAGGACGTTCATGGGCTCAGCCTTCATGGCTATCGCGGTGTGCTTTGCTGCAATACATGCCTTGTGCGCCACGCACGGCATCATTGGCTGGGACATGCGTGCCACATTCCGAGCAGGGCACCATCACTTGTGCTTGTGTGACTGATTCTTTTTGAGCGTTTGGATGAGGTTTGCGTTGTTGGCGAATCCACCAAATGCCACCCAACACAATCAACAGCAGCACAAGGTACTTCATGTCACGCGTCCCAAAATGACTTCCAATACAAAGCGTGATCCTGCATAACTCAGCAAGAGCAAACCCGTGCCGATGTAAAGCACACGCACGGCCTTGCGGCCACGCCAGCCAAAGCGGCCACGACCAATGAGCAACACCGCAAAGGTGAGCCATGACAGCAGCGAGAACACTGTTTTGTGGTCCCAGCGCCAAGCGGCTTGCGCGCCGTATAGGCTGTCACCAAACAACCAGCCTGCAGCCAATGTGGCAGTCAGCAAGGCAAAGCCTGCTTTGACAAAGCGAAATGTCAGGCGTTCCAGCGTGAGCAAGGGCAAGCCCACATGTGCGTCTGCCCCCAAGCGCATACTCTTTTCGGCACGGGTCATGAGCCATGCATGCACGACGGCTGCAGCGAATAAGCCATACGATGCAACGCCCAGCGCCAAATGAAGCGGCAGCCAAGGCGATGTGTGTGTGTGTAGGGCGGTGCCTGGAAACGCAGCAGCCAGCAGCACCACGGCAGCGCCCACCATCGAGAGCGTCCAGCGCGTTCGCAGTTGTGGGAACCAATGCTGCTCCAGCACATAAAACGTGAGCATCAGCCAAGCTGTCACCGACAAAGCGGGGCCAAAACCAAAACGCAGGCCGCCTTCTTGGGGGGCGAACAGTGCGAAGACGAGGCCCAAACCATGCAGGGCCCAAGGCACACTCAAGAGGCGATGCCCCATGTCCGGCGCCACGCGCGGTCCGATGAGGGCCGTCAAAGCGTAAGCGGCAGCTGTGGGCAGAGCGAGCCAAAGGTTGAGCGGGATGTCGCTGGCTAAAATCATGGCAACAGTTTAGCGTTTCGCTACACACGCAAAACCAGCCCTTCAAAGGGGTTTATATGGCATCAGCCCTTACCGACAAACTCTCGCGCCTCGTCAAACACATCAGCGGACAAGCCCGCATCACCGAAAGCAACGTGGCCGACATGTTGCGCGAGGTGCGCATGGCCTTACTCGAAGCCGACGTGGCGCTGCCCGTGGTGCGCGACTTCATTGCCCGCGTCAAAGAAAAAGCGCTCGGCCAAGAAGTGGTTGGCTCTTTGCAGCCAGGTCAAGCCTTGGTGGCCATCGTCAACCAAGAGTTAGCCGCCACCATGGGCGAAGGCGTGAGCGACTTGAACCTCGCCGCTCAACCTCCCGCTGTGATCTTGATGGCCGGCTTGCAAGGTGCGGGTAAAACCACTACCACCGCCAAGCTGGCGCGTTGGTTGATCAACCAGCGCAAGAAAAAAGTGCTCACCGTGTCGGGTGACGTGTATCGCCCCGCTGCGATTGAGCAACTCAAAACCGTCACGGCACAAGCCGGCGCCGAATGGTTCCCCAGCACACCCGATCAAAAGCCCGCCGACATTGCCCGCGCTGCCTTGGACTACGCCCGCAAGCATTACTTTGATGTGTTGCTGGTCGACACCGCCGGTCGCTTGGCCATTGACGAAGCCTTGATGGCCGAAATCAAAGAACTGCACAGCGTGTTGAACCCTGTGGAAACCTTGTTCGTGGTCGATGCCATGCAAGGCCAAGACGCCATCAACACGGCCAAAGCTTTCAGCGATGCGCTGCCCTTGACAGGCATTGTGCTGACCAAGCTCGATGGCGATTCACGCGGCGGTGCCGCTTTGTCGGTGCGCCAAATCACGGGCGCGCCCATCAAGTTCGCAGGTACCAGCGAGAAGCTCGATGGTTTGGAGTTATTCGACGCCAACCGCCACGCCGGTCGTGTGCTGGGCATGGGCGACATTTTGGCCTTGGTCGAGCAAGTCACCGCAGGCGTCGACATGGCTGCCGCCCAAAAGTTGGCCGATAAGGTCAAACGCGGCGATGCCTTTGACTTGAACGACTTCTTGTCTCAAATCCAACAAATGCGTTCCATGGGTGGGCTGTCTAACATCATGGACAAATTGCCCACGCAAATGGCGGCCAAAGCCGGTCAAGTCGATATGGACAAGGCCGAGAAGGATATTGCGCGCAAGCAAGGCATCATCCACAGCATGACGCCGCTGGAGCGCCGCAAGCCCGACCTCATCAAAGCCACGCGCAAGCGTCGCATTGCCGCAGGCGCGGGCGTGCAAGTGCAAGACGTGAACCGCTTGCTCAAAGAATTTGAGCAAATGCAAAGCATGATGAAGAAGATGAGCGGCGGCGGCCTCATGAAAATGATGAAGCGCATGGGCGGTATGAAAGGCATGGGCGGAATGGGCGGCGGTGGCTTCCCCGGCATGCGCTGAGCTGCTCGCGCTCAAAACAAAAAGCCCTGACGCCTCTAGGCCTCAGGGCTTTTTCAATGATTGACGGGAGTAGGTTTTAAGCCGACTCTTTCACAAACACCTCACCACGCAGTGAATGCGGGTTGGCTTCTGTGATCTTCACGTCAATCAGTTGATTCATCAGCCGCTCAGGGTTGGGGCCGCCTTTGAAGTTGACGATGCGGTTGCACTCGGTGCGGGCGCGCAGCTCGGTGGCATCTTTCTTTGAGAAACCGTCTACCAACACGCGTTGCACGGTGCCCACGCGTTGCACGTTGATGTCGTGCATGTTGTCTTCGATGATTTTTTGCACCTCCTGCAAACGACGCAGCTTCACCGCGTGCGGGGTGTCGTCGTGCAGATTGGCCGCAGGCGTGCCGGGGCGGGGGCTGAAGATGAAGCTGAACGAGTTGTCAAAGTACACATCGTGCATGAGCTTGATGAGCTTTTGGTGGTCTTCTTCGGTCTCGCCCGGAAAGCCCACGATGAAGTCCGAGCTCATCGCCATGTCTGGGCGAATGGCACGCAGCTTCTTCACCGTGCTCTTGTATTCCATGGCGGTGTAGCCGCGTTTCATGGCCATCAAAATACGGTCGCTGCCGTGCTGCACGGGTAAGTGCAGATGGCTCACCAGTTGCGGCACCTTGGCGTACACATCGATCAAACGCTGGGTGAACTCGTTGGGGTGGCTGGTGGTGTAACGGATACGTTCGATGCCGGGGATCTCGGCCACGTATTCGATGAGCAGGGCAAAGTCGGCAATCTCAGCCGTGCCACCCATCACGCCGCGGTAGGCGTTGACGTTTTGACCCAAGAGCGTGACTTCTTTCACGCCCTGTGCGGCCAAGCCCGCCACTTCAACCAACACGTCGTCAAACGGGCGGCTGACCTCTTCACCACGGGTGTAGGGCACCACGCAGTAACTGCAATATTTGCTGCAACCTTCCATGATGCTCACATAGGCGCTGCCGCCTTCGACGCGGGCGGGCGGCAGGTGGTCGAACTTTTCGATTTCGGGAAAGCTGATGTCCACCTGCGGGCGCATCAAGGCTTCACGTTGGTTCAGCAGTTCGGGCAAGCGGTGCAGGGTTTGGGGACCAAACACCACGTCCACATAGGGCGCGCGGGCAATGATGGTCGCGCCTTCTTGGCTGGCCACGCAGCCGCCTACCGCAATCTTGACGCCCTTGGCTTTCAAGTGCTGGATGCGACCGAGGTCTGAGAACACTTTTTCTTGCGCCTTCTCGCGCACCGAGCAGGTGTTGAATACGATCAGGTCAGCTTGTTCGACGTCGTTGGTTTTTTCGTAGCCATCGGACTGCCCAAGCACGTCCACCATCTTGTCCGAGTCGTACTCGTTCATTTGGCAACCGAAGGTTTTGATAAAGACTTTGCGGCTCATGCGTGAGCCTCCCCGTGGGGATAAAAGCAGCGGTTCATGGTGTTGATCCAGAGGCTGTGGAAGAAGATGACGATTGTAGTGTCGGCTTCTTTTGTGTACGTTTATTGCTTTTATCAGTTGCGGCAATAATTCGCCGTTCTATGTTGGGATTAAAGCTTGTGATAAATCAAGCCGATACCCACTGACTTGCCCAAAGAGACGATGTGCGCTGCGCGTTGCTTTAGGGCTTTATCTGATGCACCCACTCAAGTGAATGGCCATGAAAAAATATTTAAGACTGATTGTTGAGCTCGTCATGGGTCTGCTTCTCGCAGGCGCTTTGGCGTTTGGTTACTGGAGCTACACCGGTAAAAACCACGTCATGAGCGAACTGACGCAAGCCAGCGAAGGCGCGAGCGAAGCGCAAGAAGAACTCGAAAAGCTGACCAAGGAATTGGAAGAGGCCAAAGAGAAGCTGGAAGAAGCCGAACCCGCAGCCCAACAAATGATGGCGGTCAAAGAGTCCTTCAGCAACGGCGTGGTGTTGCAAGACTACGAAGCCTTCATCAAGGCGCAAAAAGGCCCAGTGACCAGCGAACGCCAATTGGGCTTGGGCGCGTTGCGCCTGTTGACCAAGGGCGCGGAAGACCCAGACACCGTCAGCGCCTTCCAAAAGGCCCTGGAAATGGCTGAGTGGTCGTCTCGTTTGAAGTCCATTTGCGCGGCACAAAACGCCTTGGCAGCTGCCGGCCAAAAAGTCAAAGTGTTGGCTGATTGCGCGACTGAAAAAGAAGCCAAGGGCCACAAAAAAGGCCATGCGGTCCATTGGGACTACGCCGGTGAGATGGGCCCAGAGAACTGGGGCGATGAGTTCCCCACTTGCGGCACAGGTACAAAACAATCGCCTTTGAACATCACCGGTCCTTTCGAGAAGTCCAAAGACGTGTTGGTGGTGAACTACAAAGAAGGCCCACTGAAAATGTTGAACAACGGCCACACCATCCAAGTGAACGTGGAGCCAGGCAGCACCTTGAAGATCAACAAGGACGTGTACAACCTCTTGCAATTCCACTTCCACCGTCCCAGCGAAGAGCAGATCGACGGCAAGCCCATGGCCATGGTGGCGCACTTTGTGCACAAAAACGCCGAAGGCAAATTGGCTGTGATGGGCGTGTTGCTCAACGATGGTAAAGACAACGCCGCGATCCAAACTTTGTGGAACAACGCACCCAAGGCCGAGGGCCCAGAAGTGGTGGTTGAGGGGGTGAAATTTGACCCGAGCAGCTTGGTGCCCGCCGCCTTGACGCACTACAGCTACGAAGGCTCGTTGACAACGCCGCCTTGTACCGAAGGCGTGAACTTCTTCATCTTGAAGACGCCCGTGGACATCGGCAAGAAGCAAGTCGTGGACTTTCCTTTCAAGCGCAACGCACGACCTGTACAGCCTTTGAACGGTCGCAAGATCAACGCCAACTGATTTTTAAAACGTTCTAAGTCCTTGTAAAAACGCCTGCTCTGTTGCCAGAGCAGGCGTTTTTTTATCAGCGAGTGGATGTCAGCGACCCAGAACTGCCGCGACGGGTGTCAGGAAAGTTTGGGGGGCGGCGTTGGCAAGGTATAGAGCAGCGGCATGGCAACGGCCACCAATAAAAACACCATCACGACAAACACCAATAACAGCTTGAGAAATTCAGGTGTGTCTGTGAATGGTGGTTTGGCTGGCGGTGTTTGCGATGGCGAAAATTTGATTGGGGGCAGTTGTACACCCAAGCCATCGGCCACCGCGTGTGAGCGAAACACATTCACCACAGGCATGCCATTGGCTTGCAAGCCGCTGAGCTTGACCGCAATTTTCAAGGCCGCTTGGACCTTCATGTCGGGCGATGCAAACTGGCTGTAGCCGCCTTCTTCGAGTTCCCGCACCTGTGCCTCGGTCAAGTCACAAAAACGCGCCACACGGGCGCGGTCTAGCCTACAGACGGCTCTCAGTCGAAGCAAGGCTTGGGGGTCAATGAGGTCAGCGTTCATAGGTCCCCCCGAAGCACTCAAGTTAAATGAGTTTGAGGCGCTCTGAAGTCGGCACCACGCGCGTCAGGCGTACGCCGTAGCGGTCGTTGACCAACACGATTTCACCTTGGGCCACGACCGAGTTGTTCACTAATAAGTCGAGGGGTTCACCCGCAATGCGGTCGAGTTCCACCACGCTGCCTTGGGTGAGTCGCATCAAATCTTTGATTTTGATTTGTGCGCGGCCCACTTCGATGGACAGGTTCACGACGATGTTTTGCAACACCTCGGGGTTGATGTTGCCGGGCATGGTGGGTTTGAAATCTTCCAAGCTTGGCTCGTCTTCTTCTGCTTGCGCAGCCACCTCAACGTGGCTCGCGTGTTCGGCTTCAGCAGTGGCCGCTTCGGCTTCTTCTGTGTCTGGCGTTGGGTTTTCGGTCTTGTCAGTCATGATGTGTTCCTGTCTCAGAGTTTGCCGTGGACGTATTCGTGGTCAATTTGCACAGCCACTTGTGAGCCGCGTGTGCCCACGTTGACGTGGAAGGCAGGCACGCCATTGGTGCTCATCAGAGCGGTGTCGTCTTTCTTGAAGAACAACAAATCGCCTTCTTGCAAATGGTTCAAATGGTGCAGCGTGGTTTTGATTTCACCCATGGTGACTTGCAAATCCAGCTTGGCATCGCCCACCGCCGAGGCGAGTTCTTTGCGCCATTTTTTGTCTGATTCTTCGTTGCCTTCGCCGCTTTGCACGCGGCTGCTGAGCAGTTCACGCACAGGCTTCAAGGTGGCGTAAGGGTAGACCAAGTCAATGAAACCCTTGCCGCCGCTTGCAGTGGCATCGGCTTCAAAGCGGCTCAGCACCACCAAGTCGTTTTCGTCAGCGATTTGTGCAAACTGAGGGTTGATTTCAGAGCTCACGTGTTCGCATTCGATCTGCATCAACGGTCCCCACGCTTCGGTCAACGAGCGGAAGAACACTTCAAGAATGATCTTGATGATGCGGGTTTCCGTGGGCGTGAACAAGCGGCTTGGGGGCAGTTCCCCCACCCCTTTGCCAAATCCACCAAAAAAGCTGTCAAGCGAGCTGAACACCACGTTGGGGTCAATGATGATCACTGAGTTGCCGCGCAGCGGGTTCATGCGAATCATGTTCACCGACAACGGGGCACGCAGGCCTTTGAGGTAGTCGCCGAATTTCAAGATCTGCACACGCGTGGGGTTCACGCGTGGGCTGGTGCGTAGCACTTCGAGCAAGCCAAGACGGAACAAGCGGATGAAGCGTTCGTTGATCATGTCGATCGACGAGACGTTCACGCCGAGGCTGCTGTCTTCGCTGGCGAGGTCGTGCTTGCGCACCCTTACGCTGTCATTGAAGCCGGTGTCGGTCTCAATGGAACCGTCGCGCACGCCTTCCGACAGCGCGGCCAGTTCTTCGTCCGAGAGCAGGTTAGATTTCATGGGTGGTCACGTGTTACTGCATCACAAAAGAGGTGAAGAACACGTCTTCAATGCCGCCGAAGTCTTCGTACTTCATCAGCATTTCGTTCATCACCACTTTGATTTTCGCTGCCAAATCGGTGCGGAAGTCAGGTTTGGCAATATCAGCTTCTGTGCTTTGACGCATCACGTCAAGCACTGCAGAGCGAATGGCAAACTCATGCTTCTTCACGTTGTCAAACACGCGTGAGTCGTAGTGCGTCATCACAGCGATCTGAACCACCATCACCTTTTTAGAGCCCGTGATGTTGGTCATGAACTCTTTGTCGATTTGTAAATAGGTGTTCTCAAAGCGCGTGGCTTCGGCTTCCTTTTTCACTTTGGTGGGGCCTTCGGGGGTCGCGCTGTGTGCGTCCTCGGCTTCTTTTTCTAGTTCATCCACTTTTTCGTGAGCAGCGGCTTCACTCTTGTGCTCAAAAAAGCCAGAGAAATAAAGTGTGCCAAACACGACAGCGATCATCACGATGATCGTGGATAAAGCGATGACCAAAATCAAAAGAATAGGCTTCTTCTTTTTCGGTTCGCCTTCGACTACTTCTTCGACCGGTTCTTTTGCTGCTTCTGCCATATCGTTCTCCTAATGTTCAGATTGTCATGCGTAATTTATGCATAGAGGTCAAGCAAGGACGCATTGGCCTTGATGCGGGCCGAGGTCACGCTGGATGCGCTGTCTGAGCCCTTGACTTGCGAAGATGAATTGTCTCTAACTTGAGATTGCTTACCTGCATTTCCCGAGTTGTTTTGTTGGGCGTTGCCGCCACCTTGTCCGATGTTGACTTGTCCCGCGTTGATGCCAAGGTTACCCAGTGCGTCACGCAGGCGTTGGCTGCTGTTTTGAAGCAGGTCACGCGTGAGTGGATTGTCAGCGCGGAATACGGCATCGAGCTTGCCGTCTTTCATTTCAAGTTGAATTTCTACGCCGCCCAAGTTGGAGGGACGCAGCGCAAATTTCATCTTCCATTCGCCATCACTGAGCTGCTTGTGCATGCGCGCGGCGAGTTCGGTGGCCATCTTGTCGCTGAGCTGGTCATAGACTTCGCTCATGTTGGGGGCTGCTGCTTGCGCTGCATTCGCTGGCGTTGCACTGGCGGTATTGCTGTTGCGTGACAGCGCTTGCGCAAAGCTGCTGAAATTGTTGCCGTCACCTTGTGATGGCTGTTGGTCTGGGTTGCCTTCGTTGCCGGCATCTTCAGAGAAGCGGGACAAAAGGGCGCTCACATCTTTGTCATCCACGCCTGCGCCTAGCAGCGAGAGCATGTCGATCGTGCTGGGAGTTGGCGTGCTGGCGCTAGTCACGCCTGTGTTGACTGGCAGCACAGCGGCAGGCAAGACGGTGATTTGCAATTGTTGAATGGCTGCCATATCGGTGGGCGTGAGGCCAGGCACCACGCTCGGGACCATCACGGCGCTCGCACTGGCCACAGCGCCCACGCCGACTCCCGATGCGGTGACCGCTGTTGGCATGGCGGTGTCAGGACTGCTGGCACTCATGGCCGCAAGCTGGGTGGCGACCGCGCTGTCTGGGGTGGGCATCGTGGCAGATGGCATGCCGCTCAGCGCGGTGCCTATGGCCCCTGGCAAGCCAGTGGGCGCGGCAGACGTCAAGCCTGCCGTGGTCAATCCTGACGCGGTCGCGGTGCTGGTGAGGGTTGTTGCCGCTGTGGTGGGCGCTTGTCCCAGCAGATTTTGAATCGCTGATTCGTCTAAGCCCATTGATTTGGCAAAAGCCACCAAGCTCTCAGGGCTAGGTGCTTTTTTGGGGTCAGTGATGATGCGCACCTGTGGGCTCAACTCAATCGTCTGCAGCGGAGTAGGCGTGCTGACGCTAGCCGCTTGTGCAGCTTCTGGCGTTGCTGGGATGGTTGCAGTGGCTGTTGCGACAGCCACTGTTTGGACAGGCGTTGTGGGTGCTACTGGAGTTACTGGTGCGGCTTGGACCAAACCCTCTAATAGAGAAGCATCTGCGGTTGCTGATTTCGGCGTGGCGATCCGCGCACGAGGGTGTGCATGAGATGAAGATGAGTCATTCGCATCCTCATGGTTTGCATCGTCGCCTGTGCGCACATCACGTGCCTCTTGATTGGATGGCTCAGTGTTGCGCTGGTTATCAAATGGCTGTGAATTTTTTTGTTCGCGCACTTGCTGTTCTTGCTGCGGCTCTTGGTTTGGCTGCGTGTCAGCGGCAATAGTTTGCCGCTCTAGCGGTACCAAGCGCTGCATTTGGCGCGCCATGACTTCTGCAAAGTCAAACCCCAAATTAACACCCGAAGACGGGCCAGCCCCAGTGCGCGCGCCTAGAGGTGCGGCGGTGCTGGTGCTAGCTGGCACCAGCGGTGCTGGTGGCATTTGGAGATAACTGGACAGGTTCATGGTGGTCTTAAAACGAGTTTGCCATCGAGTTAAGCAAGAACTGTGACAGGTCACTTCTTGCCGCTGATCGCCGAAACGCCCATCAGTGTCAGTTTGACTTGGCACATCGATTGCTTAATGAACATGCCTCGATAGTTTTTTCAAGGCAAAAAGAAATCTAAACGTTCCACTTCCAACTGGATTCCTCTGATGAGCACACTCACTCTGTCAACGATTCGACACAACTTGTCGAAATTTGACCTTTCCGGACTAAGTATTCCGGTGGTGGTGCTCGTCATCATGGCGATGCTGGTGTTGCCTTTGCCACCCATCTTGTTGGACTTTTTGTTTACTTTCAACATTCTTTGCAGCTTGATCGTGATCATGATCGCCATCGGCACACGTAAGCCGCTTGAGTTTTCATCCTTCCCCACCGTCTTGTTGTT
>CANCCJ010000084.1 GCA_947374535.1 Comamonadaceae bacterium
TCGGCCACCACATCGGCAATCAGCCAGCCGGTGTTGCTGGGCTTGAGCGGCTCGATGTCAGCCATGAGCAAACACATGCCTGCGCTTGTGGGTACGTTGGGGCGCAGGGCGCACAGGCAATGGGTGGGGACTAAGCGGCAGCCGGTGCAGCGCTCACCTTTGGGGCCGCCACGGGCTAGAAAAGGTTTGATGCTACGCGCGAGGCGGGCTGCGCGAAGGCGAGCTACGGCATGAGGGAAATCAGCCGACACCGCTTACTCGGACACATTGCACTCGCGGCGCAACAGCGAGAGCGCGTCGTGGAGTTTGTGGTCATGGTCGCTCTCTAGCGTGGTGCGCGACTCGTCCATGAAGGCCTCCCACATGTCGAGGTAGTCGTCTTGGTGTTCGGCCGGTGCTTGGGATTGAATGAAGGCAATGGCCAGTTCGGGCTTCATGCCAGATTTACGAATTTTGCGAACCAGCGTGGCTGCCGTTTTCTCGGTGAGCAGTGTTTTGCCGGCGCTGCCTGCAGCGATGCACAAAAAGAGCGTGAGCAAGGAGCTGTCGTCGCTGTGGCCAGCCGTGGCCTTGGTCCAAGCGGCAGAGGTTTGGCGGTCAAAGTGGTCGACCTCAGACAAACCATCTTCCACCCAAAAGTAGCGGCCTACAAAAGCAGGGGTTTGGTTAAACAGTTTTTGCGGCGTCAGCTTGGCATCCAAAATTTTGGGCAAGTCGGCTTCCACGCTTTGTCGCACTTGCTCGACTGCGGCTTTGAATTCTGCAGGCAAGTTTTTGGGCGCGGCCAAGTTGATAGTTTTGGTGGCGCTGGGTTTGCGCAGGGTGGCGATGATTTTTTGAAAAGCCACCCAGTCTGGCATGTCTTTGTGTTTGGTGGCTGCGGCCAAGAGGGCTGTGCGAATGACGGCTTCGGCATCGCAGCCGGCTTCTTCTAAATCGTCGGCGTGTAGGCCCAGTTGATCGGCCATCCAAATGGCAGCGTCAATCACATGGGCCACTTGTTGGCGCTTGGCCAGCTCGGCTTGGTACTCGGCCAAACTGCAGAGCGACCACTTGGCCAGTTGTGGAATGTGTTTGTCACTGAAACCGCCGTGCTCGTTCATGCCAAAGTGCGTGTTTTGCGGCATGACGATGAGGGCTTTGAGCATGTCTGATGCTGCTTTGGAGCGTGACATGAAGGAGTGCTCACGCAGCTGCTCGGCAGCTTTGCGCAAGTCGCCGCCGCTTTGAATTTCAAGCGTGAGGCTGACCAAGTTGACAATGCGGTCCTTGGCTTTTTCCAGCTCAGGGCGCAAAAACTCGCTGCCAAAGTAACGCGCAATTTGCACCATGCCTTTGGGCGCATCGGTTTGAATGGCGTCTAGCTTGGCAGGGTCCAGCACGCCGTGTTGCACGCCGAAGGCCAACGCCTTTTCAAAGAAAGGGCGGTCGTCGAAAAGGGCAACAACAGATGGCGTCACGGTCACTACGCTTAGATCGCTGATTCTTCGTCCGAGTCACGCGCGGCAGGCGTGGCTTGGCCGCGGTCGGTGGCGCTGGTCTCGACCTTTCCATCGTCGTCTTCGTCCTCGTCTTCAGATAAACCGGCGTCGTGGGCGCGTGCTTTGGCGCGCAGCACCAGCAGCATCTCAATAAACAGGTCTGGAATTTTGTGGCGCAAGATCCAAGCGAGTTGCATCCAGTCTTGGTCGGCCACTTCGTCTTCTTCGACGCGCGGCTTCACATAGGCCGAGCCGAGCAGGGCGCTTTCCGACAGCATGTCGCCGTCGTCTTCCATGGTGTCAAACGTGCCGGTGCGGGCAAAGGCCTCGATGCGGCTCCACTTCTCGCTGAAGTAGTCGGCCAGCGCTTCGGCGCCGCCTTCAAGGTCGCCAATGGCGGTGAGGAACTCAACCGTGTCTGCATCTTCGCGAAAAATGATGGAATTCATCATGCCGCGTAAGTGGGTGCGGGTGAGGTCTTTGTATTGTTTTTCAATCACCACGGCGCGGGCAAATTGCTCGGGCGTGACCAGCAGGTTGATGACCGATTCTTTGGACGTGTCGTACTCACGGATGACGGCCAAGATATCTTTGGGTGGCAACTGCTCCAGCACCACCATCAGGGCTTGATCTCCCTCGGCATCGGCCAATTCGACCAGCGCGGCTTCTGCGCCCGTGATGTCGCCTGCCGCGATCAGGCTTTGCGTTTTGGCAATGAGGGTGAGGGCATTGGCTTTGTCGGTCATGACTTTTCCTTATTCTTTGCTGTCGAAACCTTGTTCGACCATCCACGCGTTGCCGGCTTCTTCGCGTTCACGGGCTTCGCGTTCTTCGTCTTGTTCAGGCTGGTCGCCGCGTTCAACGTTTTCCAAGTCTTCGTCGGCGTCTGCATCGCTTGACTTGGCGGCCCCGCGCATCGGGGTGCCATGCATGTATTCGAGTGCAGCAGCCACGGTCATGAACCAAGCGCCCACAGGTTCGGCCAAGATTTTGTCGACCATGGGTTGCGCCCAAGCGTGGATGCGAACGCCTTCAGACAAAGCATCCCAGCTCAGTAAATCGTCAGCGTCCAGCGTGAGGAAATGGTCCATCAACTCGGGCTCGGTGAATTCAAAGGCTTGGTGTAGCACCACGGCCACCATCTCAGGGTTGAGATCGAGCATTTGCAGCAAAAAGTCCAACTCTTTGCGCTTTTCAGACAAGCGCTTGTCGAGGATGTAGTGGCCTTCAGAGTCAGAGTTGAGGTCGTCCAACTCGGCTTGATAGGCCGAGCGCAGCTCTTGGAAAAATGGGGAAATGCTCATGGGTATCTCGGGCGCGTGGTTTACGAACGGTTCAGCACTTGCTGGAAGTAGGCGGTCCAAATTTCGCGCGCTGTCTGCGCGGGGTCATCCAGCAAATTACGGCGACGGTTGTCGTCGTAGGCCTTGCGTTTGTCCTCGTTTGACAGCACGTCGTAGGCCTCTTGCACTTCGCGAAAACGCGCAGGCGCGTCATCGGCCGTGTTGCGGTCAGGGTGAAACTGTGAGGCTTTTTGGCGAAACGCGCGTTTGATATCTGCCAGCGTTGCATCGCTTTTCAGACCAAGGGCGGCGTAGTGTTCAGACACGTTCAGCTCTTTTAAACATCACAGCGCTTGCAAAATTAGAGTGCTTGCTTCAGGCGAATTTCTTCTACCTTGACAGGGCCCATGGGCACAGTTTTGGCACTCGACATTTCGCGTTTGAAACCCGCTAGTTCATGAAAGCGCATGGCGCGGTCATTGGCAATCGGCACCCAGATGGACACATGGGTGCAGCCTTCTTCTTGCAGGCCTTCGCGGGCGGCGTCCCACAAAGCCAGGCCCACGCCTTGGCCCCAGTAGGCGGCATCTACATAGATGTCCCAAATCTCGCCAAGGGTGTTGGGCGTGCCTTTGTCGCGTGAGCGGTCGTAGCCCACAAAGCCCACGATCTGGCTGCCGTCCACGGCCACCTGCACTTGGGGCTCAGCAAATTCGATGGCTTCGCGCCAGTAAGTGGTGTTTTTCTCTTCGGGGACGGGCAGCATGTTGCTGCCAGTTTGCATGGTTTTAAAGGCTTCTTTGGCTGTGGTGGCATACAGCTCAGCGATTTTGGTGGCGTCGCGCATCGTGGCGGGACGGACTTCAACAGTTGTCAATTCGGACATGGAGAGAGGGAATTCGGTAAACAGATAAGACCGCTATTGTCCCAGTAAATCTAACCTTGGCGAAGACTTAGGTAGAGTAGTGACTTTGCTGCTTGCAGCCTTCTTTTTCAAACTCCCAAACCCATGCTCATTCTTGCCCCGATGGAGGGCTTGCTCGACTTTGTGCTGCGCGACGTGCTGACCCGCATTGGTGGGGTAGACCGCTGCGTGTCCGAGTTCATCCGCGTCACCAACACCTTGCTGCCCGAGCGCACGTTTTTGCGCATCGTGCCCGAGCTGACCAACGGCGGCCGCACCTTTGCGGGTGTGCCTGTGCGCCCTCAGTTATTGGGGTCAGACCCCCAATGTTTGGCCGACAACGCCGCGCGTGTGGCGGGCATGGGCTGTGATGGGGTAGACCTGAACTTTGGCTGCCCCGCCAAACAAGTTAATCGCCACGGCGGTGGCTCGGTGTTGCTGCAAGACCCCGAGGTGCTGTACCAAATTGTGCGAGCCGTCCGTGCCGCTGTGCCTGCCCACCAAGTGGTGTCGGCCAAGATGCGCTTGGGTTTCAATGACGACAGCACGGCTGAAGAATGCGCCTTGGCGCTAGAGGCGGGCGGCGCCAGCGAAATTGTGGTGCACGCCCGCACCAAGGCCGACGCCTATCGCCCGCCCGCGTATTGGCACCGGATTGCTGACATCAAAGCCAAGGTGAAAACACCGCTGGTGGCGAATGGCGAAATTTGGAATGTGCAAGATGCGCTGAACGCCCGTGCCGAGTCAGGCTGCTTTGACTTGATGTTGGGTCGCGGCATCGTCACCAACCCGGGCTTAGGTTGGGCCATTCAAGCGCATGACGCTGCCACGCAAGGTTTACCCGCACCCGCACCCGAGGTCCGCTGGCAAGACCTGCCGCCGCACCTGCACACGTTTTGGCAAATCGTGTCGGGCCATGTGAGCGAGCGTCACCAAGCAGGACGTTTGAAACAATGGCTGAATTTTTTGCGCAAGCACTACCCCGAGGCTGAGGCTGCCTACATGCATGTGCGCACCTTGACCAGCCCCAAAGATATCCACGCATGGTTCGACGCCATGCCAAAACAAGCATGACCGACGACACCCTAGACACCCCCTTCATCCAAGAGCCACGCCTGTGGCAAAACGAAACTTGGACGGCCAAGGTCATCAAAAATGACGATGACGACGGTTGGGCAGTGGCCATGTTCAAAGACGGCGAATCCGAAGCCGCGCTGATTGGCCCTTGGACCATGGGCCGCGACAAAAAGAACCCCAAGCCGCTGGACGGCAATGCTTTCATCACCTTGGTGAAAACGGCGTCTGAGTTTGTGCGCCGCAGCGAACAGCAGTTGCACGCTACGCTGCACCAGTCGGTCACGGTCAATGGCCCAACTGGCCGCGTTTCGGTGTTGTTAGACATCGTGCCCGACGACGATAACCCCTACGCCACACTTAGCGCGCAAGACGAGGGCGGTGACACGCTGGCTGACGTGCGTGTGGACGCGGGCTTTAAGCTGAACCGCAACACCGCGCAGGCTTGGGTAGATGCGGGGTTTGAGAAGCCCAAAGGCGCACGAGGCTGAGCTTTGCACAAACACCTTCACCCGTGGCAAGTTCTCACAGGCGGCATTTGCGGTTTGGTGCTGACCATTGGCTTGGCGCGTTTTGCCTACACGCCCTTGCTGCCAAGCTTGCAAACGCAAACTGGATTGAGCGACGCTGCCGCAGGCGGTTTGGCTGCGATCAACTATGCAGGCTATATGAGCGGGGCTTTGGCCGCGACTTGGATTGACGATGTGCGTTGGCGGCATTGGCTCTACAGCGCAGGCTTATGGATGGCCTTGATCACAGTGGCCGCCATGGCGCTGACCACTTGGATGCCTGCATGGGCGTTGGTTCGTTATGTTGGCGGCTTGTGCGGCGCGACGGGCATGTTGCTCGGGTCTGGCTTGGTGTTGGGTTGGCTGATGCGACAAGGTCGTCGGCCTGAGCTGGGTTTGTATTTCATTGGTTTGGGGCTGGGCATTGTGGTGTCGGCGCTGGGCGCTTGGGGTTTGGCGCAGCTGTGGCCCACATGGTCGGACCAATGGTTGGCCTTTGCGGCTTTGGGGCTGGTATTTTTTGTGCCCGCTTGGAAGTGGCGGCCGCCCGTACCGCCGGAAGTGGTGATCGCACATGACGCACAAGCCGGCGCTATGGGGTCTCGTCGCTGGACATGGACCATGTTGGCCAGCTACTTTGCGGCGGGCTGGGGTTTTGTCATCAGCGCCACATTCACGGTGGCGATTGTGGAGCGCGAACCTGCGCTGGCGGGGCTTGGTCCGCTGGCTTGGGCTATGGTGGGGTTGGCGGCCATGCCAGCTGTGTTTATTTGGGACTTGGTGTCTCGCCGTGTAGGCGACAAGCGGGCCTTGCTGTTGGCGTTTGGTTTACAAACCGTCTCGGTGATATTGCCTGCCATGTCCAGCACGCTGTGGGCTGCCTTGGCGGGTGCCGTGGGTTATGGCGCCACGTTCATCGGCATCGTCAGCCTCACGCTGGCCTTGGTCGGGCGACGCGCGCCCCACAACCCAGGCAAGGCCATGGCTAAGCTCACGCTCAGCTATGGCGCTGCGCAAATGCTGGCCCCCGTGGTGGCGGGCTACATGGCGCAGACCACGGGCACGTTCAAAGGCGCGTTGTGGCTGACCGCTGGCGTGATGGCTGTCGGCATGGCGCTGCTCGCGACGTTGCCCAAAGGAGATTGAGCGAAAACCCCGATCTTTGACTTCGGGACACAAGCGCCACAATAAGCGCTTGCTCTAGGGCGCCTTCCGCAATTTTTTAAGCGACAAACCGTGCCCACACAAAGTTATATCCCCGGCAAAGATGCGCCGCTCGAAGCCACCATCAACACCCTACAAGCCAAGCTGCAGGCGTTGGGTTTTCACATCGAAGAGAAGAGTTGGCTCAACCCTGTAGACGGCGTTTGGTCGGTTCATATCCGTGACCGTGATTGTCCCGTGTTGTTTGCCAACGGCAAAGGCGCCACACGCATGGCGTGTTTGGCCAGTGCCTTAGGCGAGTTTTTTGAGCGCTTGGCCACCAACTATTTTTGGACCCATTTCTACTTAGGCCCCGTCACGGCAAATGCCCCGTTTGTGCATTACCCACAAGAGCGCTGGTTTGATTTGACCGAGGACGGCGCTTGGCCCAAGGGCCTGCTCAACGACGCGCTGCACAAGTTTTACAACCCAGAAGGCAACATCGATTGCGCCAACTTGGTGGAGTTCAACTCGGGCAACGTGGACCGCGGCATTTGCGCCATCCCCTACGTGCGCCAGCGCGATGGCTCGACGGCCTACATTCCCGTCAACATCATGGGTAACTTGTATGTGAGCAATGGCATGTCGGCGGGCAACACCGCTGCGGAGGCACGCACGCAGGCGTTGTCTGAAATTTTTGAGCGCTACGTGAAGGGCAAAATCATCAGCGAAGGCATTTGCTTGCCCGACGTGCCTGAGGCGGTGATCAACCGTTACCCACGCATTGCCTCGGGCATTGCCGCTTTGCGTGCCGCAGGTTTTGGCATCTTGGTGAAAGATGCGTCCCTGGGCGGCAAGTACCCCGTGATGAACGTCACGCTGCTGCACCCGCAAGACCAAGGTTGCTTTGCCAGTTTTGGCGCACACCCACGTTTTGAGGTGGCCTTAGAGCGGGCCTTGACTGAGCTGCTGCAAGGCCGAGCGCTGGACACTTTGGGGGGCTTCTCACCCCCCACCTTTGATTTGGACGAAGCCGCGAGCGCGACCAACATTGAGATTCATTTCGTAGATTCGAGCGGCGTGATTCACTGGGAGTTTTTGGGCGAGATTCCAGACTACGTGTTTGTGGACTGGAACTTTGCAACCACCACGGCTGATGACTACGCCTTTTGTGTCAAGCGCATCCACGACGACGGCTTTGACATCTACATCGCCGACTTCGAGCACTTAGGCGTCTATGCCTGCCGCATTTTGGTACCCGGGATGTCCGAGATTTATCCGGTGGACGACCTCGACTTTGAGAACAACAGCATCGCCAACGAGATGCGTGAAGCCATCCTCAACTTGACCGACCTCGACAACGAAGAATGCACCGATTTGTTGGCTTCGCTGAACGCGTCCAACTTAGCAGACCAACGCCCCGTGGCGAGCCTGATTGGCATGACACCTGATGCAGACACCTTCTGGGCCGATTTGCGCGTAGGCGAACTCAAAACCTTGTTGGCGTTGGCCTGTGGCGATGAAGCGGCTACCGTGGAAGGCTGCGAGTGGATTCGACACTTCGACCAAATTCCGCAGCAACGTCGCTCGATCTATGCGTGCATCGAAACCTTGGTGTTGCTCACTGACCGAGGAGACACTGCGCCTTATGTGGGGGCGATTCGTCAGCTCTTTGGCTCTGGTGTGTTTGAACAAGCCCACGCGCTCATCATGCAGACCGACCGCTTCATGGGCATTTCAGCGCCGGGCTTGATGATGGACGGCTGTCAAATGCAGCACAAGTTGTGGGCGGCTTATGCCAAAGTGCAGGCGCTTAAAAAGTAATTAAAGCCCAAGACTTTCCAGCACCACCACACCCTTGGGGGTTTGCAGCGTGGCTTTGAGGTTGGCTGGCCCTTCGGTCACGCGCACACGGGCGAGTTCAATCGCGTCATAAGCGGCTTGCAGTTTGGCCGCGCTGGGGTGCGTGACTTCGAGACCTTGCAAGGTCACACCCGAGCGGGTGAGGGTGTTGCGGGGGTGAAGCTTGAGCGGGTCCGTGGCTTCGGGCTTGCCCCATTGGATGAGGGTGGGCATACAGCCGTCAAACAAGCGTTGACCATCGGCGCGCACTGAGATTTGCCAGTTGAGTGTGCCTCGGTTGGTGCGGCGGCTGGCGTGAATGGCGGGGCCGCGGTCAATGCCTTGCATCCGAATGGCCATGCGTGCTGCCTTGATGTCGGGGGTGTTGACCACAAAGTGCACCAAGCGTGGTTCAAGGGCCACGGCTTTTTGCAAAGCGGGGTCGTCCATGTCATACCAGCGGGTAGGGCAGGCGCGTTTGGGGCGAACGGCTTTTGGGTCGATGGCGATGATTTCAACATAGGCCATGGGGTTGGATGGCGAGGCGACTTTGAACAAGCGGTTGTGCGTGCCGTATAGCGTGTGTTCGCCGCCGGGACCCGGTGTGATGCCCAGGGTTGCTTCGCACCATTGCACGCCTTGCTCAAGGCTTTTGGCAACGATGACGAGATGGTCTATTTGTGTATGCATGGGGCAGCACCATACCACTAGGGTTGGGAGAGGCGTTGACGCAACTCGGTTTTGAGCACTTTGCCGTAGTTATTTTTGGGCAAGCTGCTGACCAGCTCGTAGCGCTTGGGGCGTTTGAAGCGGGCGATTTCGTTCAGACAAAACGCGTCCAGTGCCTGCGTGCTGAGGGTGACACCAGGCTGTGCCACGACAAAAGCGACGACGACCTCCCCCCACTCAGGGTCTGGCGCACCGATGACCGCGACTTCACTGACACCTGGTGCCTGCAACAGTACTTCTTCTACTTCGCGCGGGTAGACATTGGAGCCACCGCAGATGATGAGGTCTTTGCTGCGGTCTTTGAGGGTGAGAAACCCATGTGCATCAAGGCTACCCATGTCGCCGGTGAACAACCAGCCGTCGCGAATGGCGGCTTGCGTGGCTTCAGGGTTGCGCCAGTAGCCCGCCATCACGCTGTCGCCTTGAATGAGCACTTCGCCGACTTCACCCTGAGCCAAGTCTTGGCCGTGGCTGTCGGTGACACGAATTTGCACAGGGGTTTGGGCCACGCCGATGGAAGCCATGCGTTGGGCGTGTTCTGGGTGCGCGGTGTCACTCAAATGAAAGCGAGACAGGGCAGTGCCCACCATGGGGCTTTCGCCTTGACCGTAAATCTGCACAAAGCGTGGCCCCATGATGCGCAGGGCGCGCTGAATGTCTGCGACGTACATGGGCGCACCGCCGTAGACGATGGTCTTGAATGAATGTGCGCAGCGCTCGGGTGTGATGTCTGCTTGTTCTGCATGGTCTACCAAGCGCTTGACGATGGTGGGCGCTGCAAACAGTGACAAGGGGCCAAGGGCTCGGCCTAGTTCAAACAGCTCTGCCGCATTAAACCCACCAGAGGCAGGGATGACGTGGCGTGCCCCAGCCATCAAGTGTGGGATGGCATACAGGCCCGCCCCATGCGACATGGGGGCCGCATAGGCAATGGCGTCTTGCATGTCAATGGCATCCACATCGGTGAAGTAGGCCATGCCCATGGTCATCAAATTGCGGTGCGTGATCATGACGCCTTTGGGCCGCCCTGTGGTGCCGCTGGTGTAAAACAACCAAGCCAAATCGTCAGGCTGGCGCTCGGCAATGGGGGTGTTGGGCGCTGCACCTTGGTGGTCTTTGGGAAGGCGCCACAAGGAATCGGCTTCGGTCGAGTCCACGTCAATGACACGTTGCAAGCCTTGCAGTTGCTCGCCCGTGTCGGTGGTCACGTCGCGCGTGACAAACGCCCAGCTGGCTTGTGCGTTGTCCACAATCCATTGCGCTTCGCGGACATGGAGCTTGGCGTTGATGGGCACCACGACCAAGCCAGCCCACCATGCACCAAACATCACCTCAAGGTAGCGTGGGTGGTTGTGCATGAACAGGGCCACGCGATCGCCAGGCTTGAGGCCTGCGGTTTGAAACTGCTGAGCCAAATGGGCGCTGCGTTGCGCCCACGCGCCATGGGTTGCGACCGCCTGCGTGCCTTGGAACAAGGCCACCCGGTGGGTGTGCTGTCGCGCCATGCGTTGTAGCAAATGAGCAAGGTTCAACGAAATCTCTCCCTCAAGACGTGAAGGTTTGAACGATACAACGATTAACTGTGGGAGGATCCATGCCTTATGAATTCAAGCAAACCCGAGGGCGAACGCCTTTCCAAACGCATCATGCAACTGCGCGACTGTTCGCGTCGTGAGGCTGAGCAATACATTGAAGCTGGCTTTGTACGTGTCGATGGCGTGGTGGTGGAAGAGCCGCAGTTTCGTGTCAGTCACCAAAACGTGACACTGGATGCACACGCGACCTTGCTGAATCTGCAGTCTGTAACGCTCATCCTGAATAAGCCCGCAGGTTGGACCGATGGTTTAGAGCCATTGCCGGTGGCGAGGTCCGCACAGCCGGGCCGTCAATCTGAGCCACCCCGGGCCCCTCGAGGTCCACAAAATGTGCGCAGCTTGCTCACGCCCGCACAGCACAGCAAGCACGACCACAGCGGTGTGCGTTTGTTGAAAAGCCATTTGACGAGGCTCGACGCCAGCGTGCCTTTGGAATACGAAGCTAGCGGTTTAGTGGCTTTCACGCAAGATTTTCGAACCCAACGTAAGTTGGTGGAAGACATGCCCTTCATGGAGCATGAGCTCATCATTGATGTGCGTGGTGAGGTGTTGCCCGATGCACTGCGTCCTATTGAGCGGGCGATGCGTGATGAGCGTTTGCGTTTGCCCGACTTCAAAATCAGCGTGGGCAGCGCCAATCCCGAGCGCAGCAAATTGCGTTTGGCCGTCAAAGGCTCGCACTTAGGCCTGGCCGTTTATTTGTGTGAATTGGCCGGACTGGACATCATCGGGATGCGCCGTATTCGCTTGGGCCGCGTGAGTTTGGGCGATTTGGAAGAGGGGACTTGGCGCTACTTGGCCGAAGGCGAGCGGTTTTAATACACCGCACCCGGGTGCGCCTAGTTGTTGGTGCTGTCGCTGTTGGCGGGCGCTACGCGTCGTGCGCCAGTGAAGCGACGGTCCCAATAGGCTTGGCGCATGTCGTCCACACGCACTTGTTGGCCAGGCTTGGGGGAATGGATGAACTTGTTGTCACCCACGTAGATGCCCACATGGCTGAAGGTTTGACGCATGGTGTTGAAGAACACCAAGTCACCGGGTTTTAAATCTTGTTTGTCGATTTTTTCGGTCACCGCCGCTTGTTCGCTGGCACG
>CANCCJ010000085.1 GCA_947374535.1 Comamonadaceae bacterium
CACGTAAATGAGTGAACTCACGACAAACACCTGCATCAGCACAGACAGCATGTTCTTGCTGCGGACCAAGCCGCCGTAGAACAAGGCCAGGCCAGGGATGGTCATCAAGATGACCAACACAGTCGAAATCGTCATAAAGGCGGTGTCGCCTTTGTTGGGCACTGCCACAGGGGCTGCCACGGCGGCGGCTGCTGCAGGCGCTGCGGCGGGTGCAGTGACTTTGACATCAGCCGTTGGGGCAGTTTGCGCCATGGCGGCTGTGCCACCCAGCAACAGACCAAACCCGAGGGCCAGAGAGGCTAGAAATTTTTTCATGATGGTCTTCTTTCTTAAAGCGCTTCAGGACCGGTTTCACCGGTGCGGATGCGGACGACTTGTTCGAGGTCGTAAACAAAAATTTTGCCGTCGCCGATCTTGCCGGTGCGTGCAGAACCTTCGATGGCTTCAATCGCGCGGTCGACGTGTTCAGCGTCAACCGCCGCTTCGATCTTGACCTTGGGCAAGAAGTCAACCACGTACTCAGCACCGCGATACAACTCGGTATGGCCTTTCTGACGGCCGAAGCCTTTGACTTCCGTAACAGTGATGCCTTGCACGCCAATTTGAGAGAGGGCCTCGCGGACCTCATCCAACTTGAATGGCTTGATGATGGCGGTGATGAGTTTCATGGTTGCTCCTAGAGAAGACAGTTAGCTTGGGGTTAGAAGCTGTACTTGACGCCAACGACCAATGCGTTCTTTGCCGTGTCGTACTTGCTCACGACAGATTCGAATGCAGCCTTGCCTTTGCCATTGGTGCTGATCGCAGACACGCTTGCAACCAAACCTTCGCCAAAGTCTTTGTTCAAAGTCAATGCGATGTCGGTGTAGCTATAGGCGGCGTTGTTGGCAACCGCTTGGCGACCGGCGTGAGGGACCAAAGAGTAGCCGTCACCCAAATCAAATGTGGCGCTCAAATCCCAGTAGGTGCTGCCCTTGGAGTTTGTAAAACCAAACAAATCAGAGAAAGCATGGGAATATTTCAAAGTCGCTGGGCCAGCAGTCACGGCACCATAGACTTCGTCTGTATTGGCGTTCACACCACCTGTTTTGGAGTAGGTGTTGCCAACGTACTCATAACGCAAGTAACCCACGTCGTAAGCCAAGCCTGCGGCTTCAAATTTGTAGCCACCATAGAGGTCCAACTCGACAGGGCCTTTGGCATCTGAACCGGCATCCTTGATCCACTTGATCGAAGAACCCCATGCACCGACGTACAGGCCACTTGCGTGCGCATAGTCCACGCCACCTTGCAGGGCTGGATCACCTTTGGTTTGTGCCAAGCCGCGGTAACGGTATTCGCTCACAACACCCACGTTGTAACCCAGCGTTGATTCGGGTTCTGCGGGTGCGGTTTGCGCAAATGCGGCTGAAGAGGTGGCCAAGAGGGCCAACACAATTTTGGACTTGAGGTTCATAGTTTTCTCCATTGAAAAATTTAAAAGGGATACATCTACTTAGCAGGGTCCGTGCCAGCGTTGAAGTCCACAAAAGTGCCCTCTTCACTTGAACTAAGACCCAAAGTGATGCAGTAGTCTGACGACTGCCCCATTTTCATGCACACAGTTGGTGCATCACCTTGTCTTACATGCCCCGCAATGGGGACAAGCCATCAAAAAGAGAAGTTTTATGACGCTCGCGTTAATTCATAGTCGCGCACTTCTAGGTTTGCAGGCACCTGCCGTGACCGTTGAGGTGCATTTAGCAAACGGGTTACCCAGTTTCACCTTGGTGGGTCTGGCGGACACCGAGGTGAAGGAAGCCCGCGAACGGGTGCGCTGTGCCATCCAAAACGCGGGTTTGGATTTCCCGAGCAATCAGCGCATTACCGTGAACCTCGCGCCCGCCGACTTACCCAAAGACTCTGGCCGGTTTGATTTACCAATTGCTTTGGGCATCTTGGCCGCGAATGGTCAGCTCGACGAAACCGCATTGGCCTCGCACGAGTTTGCAGGCGAGCTGTCGTTGTCGGGTGCGCTGCGTCCTGTGCGGGGCGCATTGGCCATGGGGCTGGCCGTGCGCGGGTCGGGTGCGCGCACGCGTTTGGTGTTGCCACCGGGAAGCGCGGAAGAGGCGGCATTGGTCCCCACGGCAGAGGTGTATCGCGCCCAACACCTGAGCGATGTGGTGGCGCACTTTGCCAAAGCTCAAGCGCAGACCACCGAGGGATGGTGCCGCATTCAACCGCCAGCATTGAACTGCCCCACCCTCCGACAAAACTTAGACCTTGCCGATGTGAAAGGTCAAGCCGGACCGCGACGGGCCCTAGAAATTGCAGCCGCAGGGGGCCACTCTCTCTTATTAGTAGGTCCGCCCGGAACCGGTAAATCCATGTTGGCCCACCGCTTTGCCGCACTGTTGCCTGACATGACGCTAGACGACGCGCTAGAAAGCGCCGCCATCGCCAGCCTGGCGGGCCGCTTTGAGTTGGACCAATGGATGCAACGTCCCACGCGCAGCCCCCACCACACGGCGACATCTGTGGCATTGGTCGGTGGTGGCACACCGCCGCGCCCCGGTGAGATTTCTCTGGCGCACAACGGGGTGTTGTTTCTTGACGAGCTGGCGGAAGTCAAACGCAGCGCGCTCGAAGCCCTGCGCGAGCCGCTGGAAAACGGCCACATCACCATTTCGCGTGCGGCCACACAGGCGAAGTTTCCTGCGCGCTTTCAACTCATTGCGGCGATGAATCCTTGCCCCTGCGGTTACTTGGGCTCGTCGATCAAAGCCTGCCGATGCACGCCCGACCAAGTGGCACGCTATCAGGGCAAGTTGAGTGGGCCGCTGCTAGATCGCATAGATTTACAAGTCGAAGTGCCCACACTGACACCCGATGTGCTGCTGAATGTCGGCATGGGCGAATCCACGGCCACAGTGCGGGCACGTTGTGTGGCAGCGTATGAACGCGCACTGATCCGACAAGGCGTGCCGAACCAAGCGCTACAAGGTCAAGCGCTGGACGCTCAAGCCCAGTTAGACCCTTGCGCGGCTCAGTTTCTACAACGCACCGCAAGCAAGTTAGGTTGGTCAAGCCGCAGCACACATCGGGCCATGCGTGTGGCACGCACGATTGCTGACTTGGCAGACGTAGCCCAGGTGCAAGTCGCGCACATCGCCGAAGCGGTGCAGTACCGACGCGTGTTAATCAACGGTTAAGGACTAAGCACGGGCTTCGATTTATGTGCGTAGGGCTTAGGCTACTTGGCCAAGGGCCTACCAAAAATGGGGTGGCCTCTGCCGTGCACATGGACGTGCCACAGCGGCATCTCTTTCAACCCCAACGATTCAAGGAACTGCCATGAAGAAATTTCTGATGTTGACCGCGCTCTGCTTGTCGATGGCGCCATGCCTCACCGCACATGCCGAAGCCGACAAAGCGCCGAAAGAAAGCAAGATGGGCCAATGCCACAAAACCGCGAAAGCCAAGAACTTGGTAGGCGATGAACGCAAAGCCTTCATGAAAGAGTGTCTCAGCGCCAAAGGTCCTGCCACAGAACCGGCCAAAACAAGCTCCCAAGAAGACGCGATGAACGCTTGCAAGGCTGAGGCCCAGAAACTCAAAGGCAATGCGCGTCAAGAAAAAATGCGGGCCTGTTTGAAGAGTTGATGGCCAGCGCAGGGGCGACACCTGCACATGACAAAGGGGCGCCATGCGCCCCTTTGTCACTTCTGACGCATGCCGAACGGTTTGACAAACTTCGTATGATTGATTGACATGCCTTCTTCCCACTTCACTGGCCGCGATGCACGCTTCGTTTGGGCCTTATCAGGATTGCAACTCATCAGTTGGGGAAGTGTCTTTTACGGTTTTGCCTTGTTCATGGCACCGTTAGAACAAGCGCTGGGCATGACGCGTGCAGAGTCATCGCTCGGCTTTAGCTTGATGCTGCTGGCAGAGGGTCTGTTGGCTTTTCCGGTGGGCCGCTGGATTGACCGTGGCCACGAACGAGCGGTGATGACAGGCGGTTCGTTGTTGGTGGGGCTGGCATTTTGGATGCATAGCCAGATCACCACGGTCCCCGAGTTTTACGCGGTGTGGACCTTGTTAGGGGTGGGGTTGGCGGGCACGCTGTACCCGCCTGCGTTTGCGGTACTCACGCGGCGCTTTCCACAGCACTTTCGGCGGGCCATCATCACGCTCACGTTTTTAGGTGGATTGGCCAGCACGGTGTTCATTCCGCTGGTGGCATGGTTGATGGATCTGCTCGGTTGGCGCGATGCCCTGTGTGTGCTGGCCGCGATGCACCTGCTGTTGTGTGCCCCCGTGCATTGGCTGCTGCTACACCATGCGCCGCAGCGTTCGATGCTCGCCTCGCCACACGCCGACAGCGCCACGCTGTGGCGTTATGTGCGTCAGCCGAAGTTTTGGCAGTTGGCGATGTTTGTGGTGTTGCTGATGGGCGTGACATCGGCTTTGCCCGCGCACATGGTGAGCCTGTTGCGCGAAACAGGCATGGCCGAGTCGTGGGCCATTGCTGTGCCCGCCAGCATTGGGGTGTTGCAAGTGATGGGACGCTTAGGTTTGTATGTGACCGAGCATCGTGTGGATGTACATGCTGCCAACCGCTGGGTCACCATGTTGATTCCCCTTGGGTTTTTAGCCCTGCTCATAGGTGCTGGCCACGGCGTGTGGGGCGTGTTGTTTGTGGTGTTGTATGGCTTGGGCAATGGCATGCTCACCATTGTCAAAGGCACGGTGATGGCGCAGTATGTCAGTCGCGAACACATGGGCAGTTTGAATGGCTTGCTCGGTTTGCCCATGGCCTTGGCGCGTGCGGCAGCCCCTTGGTTGATGGGGCTGCTGTGGTCTGCGGAGGCAGGCTACACCTTGGGCTTATGGTGGATGTTGGGCGCCAGCGTGGTGGGCGTGGCGTCTTTGTGGTTCGCACAAAAAGGGCATCGCCTTTGAACCATACAAAAAAGCCGCCACCGTTTACAAGTTGGGTGCCAGCAAACGCTGTAAATCTTTCACCGCCACACCTTGGCGTTGGGCTAAGTCTTGCACTTGGTCCTCACCAATGCGGCCCACGTTGAAATACTTGGCTTCGGGGTGCGCCAAGTAAAAACCACTCACGCTAGCGGCGGGCGTCATGGCCAAGCTGCTGGTCAGGCCCATGTCGATGTCGTCGCACTGCAGCAAGGCAAACATATCAAGCTTCGCGCTGTGGTCGGGGCACGCAGGGTAGCCAGGTGCGGGGCGAATGCCTTGGTATTTTTCTTTGATCAGGTCTTCGTTACTCAAGGCCTCGTCTGCGGCGTAGCCCCACAAGTCAGTGCGCACGCGGTGGTGCATGCACTCGGCCAAGGCTTCGGCCAAGCGGTCGGCCAAGGCTTTGAACAAGATGGCAGAGTAGTCGTCGTGCGCGTCGATGAAACGCTTTTCTTGCTTCTCTGCGCCTAAGCCGGCTGTCACCGCAAACAACCCCACGTAGTCGGCGGCTTGGGTTTGGTCGGCCACATAGTCGGCCAAGCAACGGTTGGGGTTGCGTACATCGTCACGGGTGGGCTTGACCGTTTGTTGGCGCAAGCCGTGCCAGGTCATCACCTTTTGTTGGCGGGTTTCGTCGGCGTACAAAACAATGTCGTCGCCCACGCGCTGTGCGGGGTACAAGCCCACCACGGCGTTGGCGGTGAGCCAGCGGTTGGCGATGATTTTTTTCAGCATCGCTTGGCCATCGGCGTACACCTTCTTGGCTTCCACGCCGACCACCTCGTCGTCCAAGATGGCGGGGAATGGGCCTGCCAAATCCCAGGTCTGAAAGAACGGGGCCCAGTCGATGTATTTCTCTAATTCGGCCAAGTCAAAGTTTTTGAACACGCGACGGCCAATGAACTTCGGTCTCGTGGGTGTGTAGTTGTCCCAGCTGGTGGGGGTGGCGTTCGCTCGCGCTTGCGCCAGCGTAACCAAGGGCGTTTGCTTTTTGTTGGCGTGCTGCTCGCGCACCTGGGCGTAGTCGGCATTCAACTCGGCAATGTATTTGGCGGCTTGGTCCGACAACAAGCCTTGCGCCACGCTCACGCTGCGCGAGGCATCGGGCACATACACCACGGGGCCGTCGTAGTGCGGCGCAATCTTCACCGCGGTGTGCACACGGCTGCAGGTGGCGCCGCCAATCATCAGCGGCATCATGCGGCTACGGAAGTAATCGTCCTTTTGCATCTCGCCCGCGACGTATTGCATTTCTTCCAACGACGGGGTGATCAGGCCAGACAAACCAATGATGTCTGCGCCCTCTTCTTTTGCCTTAGCCAAAATTTCATGGCACGGCACCATCACGCCCATGTTGACCACTTCGTAGTTGTTGCACTGCAAGACCACGGTGACGATGTTTTTGCCAATATCGTGCACATCGCCCTTGACCGTCGCGATAACGATCTTGCCCTTGGCTTTCACGTCTTGGCCTGCTTGGGCTTGCAGGCGTTTTTCTTCTTCAATGTAGGGCACGAGGTGCGCCACCGCTTGCTTCATCACGCGGGCGCTCTTGACCACTTGCGGCAAAAACATCTTGCCTTGACCAAACAAATCACCCACCACGTTCATGCCATCCATCAACGGGCCTTCGATGACGTGCAGTGGGCGGCCACCTTTGGCCAAGATGTCGCGGTAGGCCTCTTCGGTGTCTTCAGTGATGAAGTCGGTAATGCCATGCACCAGCGCGTGGCTGAGACGATGCGCCACCGTGACGGGTGCTTCGGGTGTGCCACGCCACGCCAGTTTTTGGCTGTCGTCTTTGGCTGCGCCTTTGGCGGTTTCGGCCACTTCAATCAGGCGCTCGCCGGGGGTCAGATGGGCTTCGCCTTCTTTGTATTTAGGTACGCGGTTCAGCACCACGTCTTCCACGCGCTCGCGCAGGGTGGGCTCGAGGTCGTCATACACGCCCACCATGCCCGCGTTGACGATGCCCATGTCCATGCCAGCCTTGATGGCGTGGTACAGAAACACGGTGTGGATGGCTTCGCGCACAGGGTCGTTACCGCGGAAACTGAACGATACGTTCGACACGCCGCCGCTCACCTTCGCGCCGGGCAAGTTTTGTTTGATCCAACGCGTGGCCTCGATGAAGTCCACCGCGTAGTTGTCGTGCTCTTCAATGCCGGTGGCAATGGCGAAGATGTTGGGATCGAAGATGATGTCTTCGGGTGGGAAACCCACTTCGTCCACCAACACGCGGTAAGCGCGTTCGCAAATCTCAATCTTGCGTGCGTAGGTGTCGGCTTGGCCTTTTTCGTCAAACGCCATCACCACCGCCGCCGCGCCGTAGCGTTTGACCAGCTTGGCTTGGCGCTTGAACTCGTCCACGCCTTCTTTCATGCTGATGGAGTTGACGATGCCCTTGCCTTGGATACAACGCAGACCCGCTTCGATGACCGACCACTTGCTGGAATCCACCATCACGGGCACGCGTGCGATGTCGGGCTCGCCCGCCATCAAGTTGAGGAAGCGCACCATCGCGGCTTGGCTGTCCAACATGGCTTCGTCCATGTTGACGTCAATCACCTGCGCGCCGTTTTCCACCTGCTGACGCGCCACGGCCAAAGCTTGCTCGTATTCGCCGTTCAAAATCATGCGCGCAAAGGCTTTGGAGCCAGTGACGTTGGTGCGCTCGCCAACGTTGACAAACAAACTGCCCTCGCCAATGGACACTGGCTCAAGGCCAGACAGCTTCATGGGGGGAACTGCAGTGGAATTCATGGGGGTACTCACCTGGGGGCTATCAATACAGGTGAGCGTCGTTGCAAAAGATTCGGCCCCAAGCCTGACTTCACGCGCAAGTCCTGAAAGGACGGGTGAAGCTGCAACGCTCCTTGGAGAACATTAGATTTTAACCGAGTGCGCTTATGCCGCCTCGCGATAAAACGGCCCCGCGCTCAAAGCTCGCGCCTTTTGGTCAGCCACCGCGCTGCCAATGGCCGCGATGTGGTCTGGCGTGGTGCCGCAGCAACCGCCCACGATGTTGACCAAACCTTCGGCGGCAAACTCGTGCAACAAGCGGCTGGTCACGTCTGGCGTTTCGTCAAAGCCGGTGTCGCTCATGGGGTTGGGCAAACCCGCGTTGGGGTAGCAGCTGATAAAGGTGTCGCCCGCGACCTTGTTGAGCTCTTGGATGTAGGGGCGCATCAGCGTGGCACCCAAGGCGCAGTTCAGGCCAATCGCCAAGGGTTGCGCGTGACGCACGCTGTGCCAAAACGCGGTCACGGTTTGGCCACTCAAGATGCGACCCGACGCGTCGGTCACCGTGCCGCTGATGATGAGGGGCAAGCGCTCGCCCGAAGCTTCAAAAAACTCTTCAATCGCAAACAGCGCCGCTTTGGCGTTGAGCGTGTCAAAAATGGTTTCGACCAACAATACATCTGAGCCACCTTCGACCAAGGCTTTGACTTGGTCGTAATAGGCGGCGCGCAGCTCTTCAAACGTCACATTGCGCGCACCCGCGTCATTCACATCGGGGCTGATGCTGGCGGTTTTGGGGGTGGGGCCTACTGCGCCCGCCACAAAACGGGGTTTGTCGGGCGTGCTGTATTTGTCGCAGGCTTCGCGGGCGATGCGGGCTGAGGCAACGTTCATTTCATAGGCCAAGTCGGCCATGTCGTAGTCGGCCTGCGCGATGGTGGTGGCGCCAAAGGTGTTGGTCTCGATCAGGTCAGCGCCAGCGGCCAAGTAGCGTTCGTGAATGTCACGAATCACGTCGGGGCGGGTGAGGCTGAGCAACTCGTTGTTGCCTTTCACGTCTTTGTGGAAATCTTTGAAGCGCTCGCCTCGGTATTGCGCTTCGGTCAGCTTGAAGCGCTGAATCATGGTGCCCATCGCACCGTCAAGGATGGCGATACGTTTGGCCAAGATGGCGGGTAATTCTTTTGCGCGTGTGTAGGCTTGGGTCATTCCGCCATTGTAAGAAGCAGGGACAATAGGGGGCTCATGCCCTCGTCTGCAACCCAAACTCCCCACGCCATACCTGTGAATCCGCAAGACATCCTGCGCGAGGTCTTCGGCTACGGCGCGTTTCGCGGCCCGCAAGAGGCCATCGTGAACCACGTCTGCGGCGGCGGAGATGCACTGGTGCTCATGCCCACGGGCGGGGGCAAGTCGCTCTGTTACCAAATTCCCGCGATTGCCCGCCAACGTGCGGGGCACGGCATCACCATCGTGGTGTCGCCGCTCATCGCGCTCATGCACGACCAAGTGGGTGCGCTGCACGAGGCGGGTGTGGAGGCGGCATTTTTAAATTCCAGCCTCAGCGGCGAAGATGCCAACGCGGTAGAGCAACGTTTGCGCCGTGGTGAGATCACGTTGCTGTATGCCGCGCCCGAGCGCATCACCACGCCACGCTTTTTGGCGCAGCTCGATGCGCTGTACGAGCAGGGCCAATTGAGTTTGTTCGCCATCGACGAAGCGCATTGCGTGAGCCAATGGGGCCACGACTTCCGCCCCGAGTACCGCGCCCTCACCGTGCTGCACGAGCGCTATGCAGGCGTGCCGCGCATGGCACTCACCGCCACCGCCGATGCGCTGACGCGCGCCGACATCGTCGAGCGCTTACAGCTAGAAGACGCGCAGCAATTCGTCAGCAGCTTTGACCGCCCCAACATCCGCTACACCATCGTCGAGAAAAAAGACGCCTCCACCCAACTGTTGCGATTCATCCAACGTGAGCACACGGGACCCTATGGCCAAGACAGCGGCATCGTCTATTGCCAATCACGCAAGCGCGTGGAAGAAGTGGCGAAAAATTTGTGCGACGCCGGCATTGCCGCGCTGCCGTATCACGCGGGCCTCGACAGCGCCATTCGCCAGAAGCACCAAAACCGCTTCTTGCGCGAAGAAGGCTTGGTGATGGTGGCCACGATTGCGTTTGGCATGGGCATCGATAAACCCGACGTGCGCTTTGTGGCGCACTTGGACATGCCTAAAAACATCGAAGGCTACTACCAAGAAACCGGCCGTGGTGGCCGAGACGGCCAAGCCGCCCACGCTTGGATGGCTTACGGCCTGAACGACGTGGTGAACCAACGCCGCATGATTGACGAGAGCCCGGCTGGTGAAGAGTTCAAACAAGTCATGCGCGGCAAGCTCGACGCGCTGCTGGCATTGGCCGAAGCAACCGACTGCCGACGGGTGCGGCTATTGGGCTACTTTGGCGAGACCTACGCACCTGCAGATGGGCAAACGCGACCCGACGCCGGGCCGCCCCAAGGCGGGTCAGCCCCCTCGGGGGGCAGCAAGGACACGTCAGTGCCGAGCGTGGGGGCGCGTTACTTTTGTGGCAACTGCGACAACTGCCTGCAACCCCCAGAAATCTGGGACGGCACCGAAGCCGCTCGCATGTTGCTGTCCACCATCTACCGCGTGAAGCAACAAAGCGGCATGTCTTTTGGTGCGGGCCACATGATGGACATCTTGCGTGGCAAAGCCACCGAGAAGGTCACCCAATACGGCCACGACAAGCTCAGCACTTTTGGCATTGGCGCGCATTTCAGCGAGGTGCAACTGCGTGGCGTGTTGCGCCAGCTCATTGCTTTGGGCGCTTTGGGGGTAGATGCGCAGGCGTTCAACACCCTGTATTTGACCGAAGCCTCGCGCGCCGTCCTCAAGGGCGACGTGTCGGTGCGCCTGCGGGCCTCCGTCTCAACCCCTGCGGACCGCAAAGCCAAGCGCACCGCCAGCGGCGCGTCCAAGCCCGCGCCCATCGCCTTGGACGATGCGGGGCAACAACGCTACGACGCCCTCAAGGCCTGGCGCGCCGAGGTGGCACGCTCGCACAACTTGCCCGCCTACGTCATCTTCCACGACGCCACACTGGCCGCCATTGCGCAAGCCGAGCCGCAAGACCTCGACGCCTTGCAAGGCATTGCAGGCATTGGCGCCAAGAAACTCGAAGCCTATGGCGAGGAAGTCCTGCGCGTGGTGGCACTGCCCGCCTGAGGTGTCGCATTCGACGGGTTTACCCTGTCACCTCGACGACCGAAAAAAGCGCGTAGTCACCTAAAATTTGCCAAAGCAATCATTTCTACAGGAAACCAGACATGTCACACGACACCCATGCACACGCCGCAGAACAAGACGTTGTGGAAGCCATCGTCCCCTTGATGCCGATCGTCTTACCCGTCGCTGGTGCGGTATTGATTTTCTTGCTGGCCTTCATCGCTGTCTTTATGGCCTGATGCATGGTCTCGTCCAAAAAAGCGCCTTTTGAGGCGCTTTTTGTTTTTCTCGCGTTGTAACTCCCCGTCTAGGGCCTTACCCTAGGAGTTACCTAAAACCACCCCAAAAGTAATACTTTTCAAGGTTTTCATGTAACTCGTAGGGGTTTTGCAAGCTTGGGGAAGGGCAGAGTTTCATAAAATAGTCATCCGCTTGGCATACGCCATCGGCAATGAATTGAGGTCAGCGCCTCGCAGCACTTGGCTGGGCTCTGACCTCAATTTTTTGACTTAGGAGCTTTTGATGAACGTGAATGCACCCGCCTATGTAAAGAACCCCAAGCTGGTCGCTTGGGTTGGCGAAATGGCCGCCTTGT
>CANCCJ010000086.1 GCA_947374535.1 Comamonadaceae bacterium
GAAGCCAAGTCAGAAATCTTCGATTACATCGAGGGTTTCTACAATCGAGTTCGACGCCACAAGCATCTCGATCAACTCAGCCCCTATGAGTTCGAGCGGCAGCGTCAGACTGCGCTATGAAAAGTGTCTAGAGGTTTGGGGGAATGCCACACATAAAGATTATTTCCCGTACACAAGCTTATGCAAACGCTGTGAAACCTGGAAGGGGCTCTGCTTTAAGCGTCGCTAAATATTTGCCAAAACTAAAACGTAGTCGCGTAAGGGCAGATTATTTATTGGCTGAAACGGTAACCACCAAGGAAAGTTTGGATGTGGTGACTAGAGCTGAACAAGTGTTGCAGTGGTGTGACGATATTGAGCAAAAAATTAAGCAAGCTTTAGTGAGTCCTGTGCCTACTCCTGTTGCAGACATTGTTCCTATAGCTTCACCAGCTAGCAGACCAACGCTTACTCGGGTGCGTTGAGGGCGGCACACTAAAGACGGTCGCTATTTCGAGCTGCTCAAGCTTGGGGCATTTTTTGACACCTCTAACTGTAGTCATCAAGAAACGTTTGCAGCTGTAATGTGTATTGCACTTCAATTAAACTGTGCACTTAACAAAGTACGCTGTACGTCGTGGCAGTGTGCAAACTATTGGGGTTGTTTTACAAATGTTACACAGTCGAAAAAAGGCTATAAAAATCCTTGTAAATCAACATAGTTACACCACGCCGTGGCAATACAAGCAATGCCACGGTAAGTTGGCCTAAGTTTTATGTCTGTTCATCTCAAACCACCCAACCCTGCAAACTTGCACGCCATCGACGGCGTGCGCATTGGTGTCACGCAAGCAGGCATCCGCAAAGCAGACCGCAAAGACTTGACGGTTGTCTTGATTGACGAAGGTGCTTCGGTCAGCGGCGTGTTCACGCAAAACCGTTTTTGCGCTGCGCCTGTGCAGGTGTGTCGCGAGCATTTGGATGCCGGTCAAGGCATTCGTGCCATGGTGATCAACACGGGTAACGCGAATGCAGGCACAGGTGAAGAAGGCCTCAAGCGTGCGCGTGAGACATGCGTTGCGTTGGCTGATGCTTTGCAAATTTCACCCAACCAAGTGTTACCGTTTTCAACCGGCGTCATCATGGAGCCGCTGCCCCACGATCGCATCATCGCGGGCATGCCGACTGCCATTGCCGCTGCAGGCAATGCCGGTAGTGCGCAGCAATGGGCCGATGCAGCCGAAGGCATCATGACCACGGACACCGTGCCTAAAGCTGCCAGCACGCAAGTGCAAATTGCAGGCACCACGGTCAGTGTGACGGGTATCAGCAAAGGCGCTGGCATGATTCGCCCCAACATGGCCACCATGTTGGGCTACGTCGCCACCGATGCGTGCGTGGCCCCTGTGTTGATGAAAGAGTTGTCTTTGGCTTTGGCCGAAGGCTCGTTCAACCGCATCACGGTCGATGGCGATACATCGACCAATGACTCGTTTGTGGTCATTGCGACCAACAAAGCGAAGCACGCTCCTATTACCAGCTTGCAAAGCACAGAAGGCAACGCCTTGCTGCAAGCCATGTTGCAAGTGGCGCGTCAACTCGCACAAGCCATCGTGCGCGATGGCGAGGGCGCCACCAAATTCATCACCGTTCGTGTGGAAGGTGGTCGTCACAGCGCCGAGTGCCGTCAAGTGGCCTACGCCATCGCCCATTCGCCGTTGGTAAAAACGGCTTTCTTCGCCAGCGACCCCAACTTGGGCCGCATCTTGGCGGCTGTGGGCTATGCCGGCATTTCCGACCTCGATCAGACGGGCATCGATTTGTATTTGGACGACGTGCATGTGGCCATCCAAGGTGGCCGTCATCCCGATTACCGCGAAGAAGACGGTCAGCGCGTGATGCAGCAATCTGAAATCACCGTGCGCGTGGTCTTGGGTCGCGGTACCGCCAGCGACACCGTGTGGACCTGCGATTTGAGCCACGACTACGTCAGCATCAACGCTGACTACCGCAGCTGATGACAGACGCCCTTCATCCCCTAGAACGCTTGGTGCAACGCGCCGAGGCTTTGATGGCTCGTATCGAACAGGTGCTGCCGCAACCGATGGTGGAGCCCGATTGGTCTGCCAGCTTGGCCTTTCGCTACCGCAAGCGCAACAACGGTCGCGGTGGCTTAGAGCCCGTGCGTCATGTGGCCAAACTGGGTTTGGCCGACTTGCAAGAGATTGACGGTCAGAAAGAAAAGATTCAACGCAACACCGAGCAATTTGTGAAGGGCTTGCCCGCCAACAACGTGTTGCTCACGGGGTCGCGCGGCACCGGAAAATCGTCGCTCATCAAAGCGTGTTTGAACGAATATGGTGCCCAAGGCTTGCGTTTGATTGAAGTCGACAAAGACGATCTGACGGATTTGCCGGACATCATCGAGTTGGTGTCTGAGCGCCCAGAAAAATTCATCATCTTCTGCGATGACTTGAGCTTCGAAGATGGCGAGCCTGGTTACAAGGCGCTCAAGTCGATCTTGGATGGCTCCATTGCAGCGGCCACGCCTAATGTGCTGATTTATGCCACCAGCAACCGCCGCCATTTGCTGCCTGAGTACATGAAAGAAAACCTCACGTACACGCATTCCGACGATGGCGAAGTGCATCCAGGTGAAGGCGTGGAAGAGAAAATTTCTTTGTCTGAACGCTTTGGCTTGTGGGTGAGCTTCTACCCCTTCAGTCAAGACGAATACCTGACCATCGCCGCGCAGTGGCTTTCATCGTTTGGTGTGACCCCTGCACAGATTGAGGCCGCTAAACCTGACGCCTTGGTGTGGGCTTTAGAGCGCGCCTCACGCAGTGGACGTGTGGCGTATCAGTTTGCACGCGATTACGCGGGCAAACACGCGGCTTAAATCATGACCCACGCCGAAGTACGCATGGTCGATGCAGACCAAACGCGTTCAGCCGACCGCAGCTTGGTGCAAGTGGCGGTGGGTATTTTGTTGCGAGCAGATGATGCTTTCTTGCTCACCAGTCGCCCCAAAGGCAAGGCATACGCGGGCTATTGGGAGTTCCCGGGCGGCAAGCTCGAAGCGGGCGAGACCGTCGAACAAGCATTGCGCCGCGAACTGCAAGAAGAAATTGGCATCACCATCCAAGACTGCGCCTTGTGGAAGACGGAGCGCATTGACTACCCGCATGCATTCGTGCAGCTCAACTTTTGCATCGTCCGGCAATGGACGGGCGAGTTGGAGATGTTGGAGTCACAGTCGTTTGCGTGGCAGCAATTGCCGGTGATGGTGCAACCGGTGTTGCCCGGCACTCTGCCTGTGTTGCAGTGGTTTGCGCAAGAGCGTGGATTCGTTGGCGAGACACACCGCACCTGAGCTGAGCAGGGCCGCGCTTATTGAAGTGGTGTGTTTTCGAAGTCGGCGTCGTCTTGCGGCGTTTGATCGGGCAAGCGGTGTTCTTCGTTGGCCCAAGCGCCTAAATCAATGTTGCGGCAACGCTCACCGCAAAAAGGGCGATAAACGTTGTTTGGCTCGTAGCGACTAGGGCCGCCACACTGCGGGCAAACAACGATGCGAAGCGCAGACTCAGCCATGGCTTAAACGCAAAGAGCCATTTCAAATGGCACATCGTCGGTGCTGTGCTGCATCCGGCCATCGCCGTCTTGGCGCATCATGCGCACCCAAATCATCAAGCGGTTGCCGCTGATTTCTGGAACGAAGCCCAGCGCAGGGTCAATGGCCACGCGCATCAGTTGGAACCTGCCCTGGGCCAGAGATTGTTGGAACTGACCACCCATGGCCATCATCTTTTGTGTGGTGCCTGTGTCGCGCATCAACGAGAGCAACAGGTTGACGGATTCTTTCATGGGTTGGAATACATCGAACCAGCGCATGATGTCGGCACGGCGCACGTCTGGGCTTTGTTGCTGCCAGGCGTGATAGGCGGGCAAATCAAAACAGCAGGTGCCGCCAGGAATCGCCACGCGGTTACGCAATGCACTGAGCCATTCGTTGTCGGTGATGTTTTGCCCAATTTTTCCCATCGGGCCGTTGAGGCCCGTGAAGCAATGATCGATGTTGTCGAGCAATTGTTGCAACGCAGTTTCGGAAACCGAAGGGTTGCCTCGCAAGGCGTTGAATTGCTGCTTATGACGTTCTAAGTCTTTCAGAACGTCAGATTTGAGGTCTGTCCGTCCACCCGCTTCAACCAACTCAAACAAGGTGGTGAGGGCAAAGTGGTTGTCCACAGGGTGGTCGCGTGAAGTGAGCTCTTCAAAACGCTGAAACAGGTGTTCCAAACGCAGGTAAGTGCGCACACGTTCGTTGAAGGGATGTTCGTACAGAATCACGCGAAAGACGGTTCAGAGGTGGGGGTTGGAATTATTGAGATCATAACCTCTCAAAATTCGTTTTTACCCCCCACTTGTGGGCGTCACAGGTAAAGCCAACACGATTTGGCGAAGTGTCTCCAGTGAGAGACGGTCGTTGAAAATCACCCAGTCTGCAGCGGCAAGCCTCTCAGCGCGAGAGGCTTGGGCATGGATGATTTTTTCGACGGTTTCACGGCTCAATGCATTGCGTGCCATCACGCGTTGGATCTGCGTCGCTTCCAAGCAGTCCACCACGAGTACGCGGTCGACTTGCGCGCGCCAACGCCCAGACTCCACCAGCAAGGGCACGTCAAAGACAAGGGTGTGTTTGCCAGCCTCGATGGCCGCTTGAGCTTGGCATTGCGTCTCTTGGGCAACGAGGGGGTGGATGATGGCTTCCAGCGTGCGTTTGGCCTGCGCGTTAGCAAAGACGTGTGCGCGCATGCGGTCACGGTCCATGTCGCCTTGGCGATTGAGGAACTCGGCGCCGAAGGTCTGAACAATGACCGGAATAGCCGCACCGTTGGCGGACGTGACGCTTCGGGCAATGGCATCGGCATCGATCACGGCTGCACCTCGGGCTGACAACAGGTGCCCAACCGTGCTTTTTCCGCTGCCGATGCCGCCGGTCAGTCCGATTCGCAGGGGCTTAGAAGTCGTTGTCATTGCACCGAGTCTATGTAAAAAATCACCAGCCCAGCCATGCGGCGATGGGCTGCATGCCGATAAGGGCAACCACCACGCCTGCAACCGCTAAAAAAGGGCCAAAAGGAATATGACCTTCTTCTCGCAATTGGTCTTTGAATTTCATCAACAAGCCCACGGTGGCGCCGCTCACACTGGCCATCAAGACCAATGGAATCAAGGCCAGCGGGCCCAGCCAAGCACCTAAGCCCGCGAGCAGTTTAAAGTCACCTGCCCCCATGCCTTGCTTGCCTGTGATGAGTTCGAAGGCGCTGGCAACGGTCCACAAAGAGACGTAACCGACAACAGCACCCCAGACGGATTGGTGGAGGTTTAAAGGCAACCAGCCTGTGGCGCTGGCCATCAGGCCTGTCCAGACCAAGGTTTGTGTGAGGTCGTCGGGCAGCAAGGTGGTTTGCCAGTCGATGACGGAAAGGGCGAGCAAGAGGGACGCAAAGACGGCCCAACATGCGCCTGTGGCGTTGAATCCCCAATGCCAAATGCAAGTCATCCAAACCAAGCCTGTGACGAGTTCAACCGTTGGATAAAGCTTGCTGATAGGTTGATGGCAAAAACTGCAGCGACCATTGAGAAAGGCAAAGCTGAGCAGCGGTAGGTTGTGCCAAATTTTGAGTGGCGTGTTGCAGTGTGGGCAGTGCGAAGCGGGCCAGCACAGGTCGTACTGTTCGTGGCCGTGCTCTGAGTGTGGCTCGTCCATGATCATCCGTGGCAAGCGGTGAATCAGCACATTCAAAAAACTGCCGATGAGCAAGCCGAACCCAAAGGCGAACGCCATGTCCCACGTCATACCACTTGTCCCAGTTGAAAAATTGGAAGATACAAAGCCATCACCAAGCCACCAATGAGCAAACCCAGCACCACCATGATGAAGGGTTCTAAGAGTGTAGACAGTCGCATGACGGTATGGTCGACTTCGCGTTCATAGTGCTCCGCTGTTTTAGCCAACATATGGTCAAGCGCACCAGACTCTTCACCGATGGCGCACATCTGCACGACCATTTGCGGAAATAAACCTTGGCAGCTTTCCAGCGCCTGCGACAGCGATGCACCCTGCATAAGTTGCGATTGCATGCGCAGTGTGGCGGATTGAAAAAGCAAATTGCCAGTCACGCCTTGGACGGACGTCAGTGCTTCGGTGAGTGGCACCCCTGCGGAGAACAAGGTGACGAGGGTGCGCGTCCAACGGGCTGTGCATGCGTGACGCGTGAGGGGGCCTGCGATGGGCATGCGCAAAACAAGGCGATGAATGACGCGCTGCCACGCATGGCGTTGTTTGATTTGCCGATTCAGCCAAAACGCCGACACGCCGACAGCCATGAATGCAATCAAACCAAACTGCTTCACCGACGCACTCAGACTGATCACGACCTGTGTGAGCCACGGCAACTCAGCGCCAAACGAAGCAAAGATGGATTGAAAGGCTGGCACAACAAAGACCAGAATCAGTGCCAACACGACGACGGCAATGGTCAGCACCGCGCAGGGGTAGATGAGCGCTGAGCGTAAGGTGGCGCGCAGGGCTTCGGTTTTTTCGAGGTGATTGGCCAAACCTTCCAGCATGACATCGAGCATCCCTGCGACTTCGCCCACGGCAACCAAATTGCAATAAAGCGCATCGAACTCGCTGTGTCGCCCCAGCGCTGTGTTGAGCGCGACTCCGCCCTCCAGTTGAGTTTGAACATCACGAATGAGTACCTTCACGGCTGAGTTGGGCTCGCCACGATCGAGGATGGCAAACGCTTGTAGCAATGGCACACCAGCGTGCAGCAACGTTGCCAATTGGCGCGTGAGTCGAGTGACATCACGCGCTTGCACCCGTGGCTTGGGTTTGAGTTTCAAGCATGTGGGGGGTGTGAATTGGCGCTGGATGTGCGTGGCGCGAATACGTTTTTGCTGCAACAGTTCGCTCACCTCATATTTGTGATTTGCGTGCATCTCACCCGCCACAAGTTGGCCTTGGCGGTCATTGCCTCGCCACCGGTAATGATTTTTAGTCATGTTGTGTGAGCGTCATGATTTCCTCGATGGAGGTGATGCCTTGGAAGGCCTTGAGCCATCCCGCTTGACGCAGCGTGCGAACACCCTCGAGTGTTGCTTGTGCGGCCAAGCTTTGCGCATCGCTGTCGCGCATGATGAGGGCCTGCATGGCGTCGCTGATGGGCATCACTTGATACAGGCCGATGCGCCCTTTGTAGCCTTGGTCGCAGGCATCACAGCCGACAGCTTTGTACAGAGTCGCATGACGCGCTGGAAAAGCTTCGCGTTCTTGTGGGCTGAGGCTGCCTAGCAGCGTGGTGATGTGATCTCCCCCCATTGGTGATTTGCACTGCTCGCACAATCGACGCACCAGACGTTGTGCGATGACCATGCTCACACTGGCTGCGACGTTGAAGGCGGCAATGCCCATGTGTCGTAAACGCGCCAAGGTCCCTGGTGCGTCGTTGGTGTGCAAAGTCGAGAGTACCAAGTGGCCTGTTTGCGCTGCTTGAATGGCGATTTCAGCCGTTTCAAAATCGCGAATTTCACCGACCATGATCACGTCCGGATCTTGGCGTAAGAGGGCTCGGAGTGTGGTGGCAAACGTGAGGCCTGCGCGCTCGTTGATGTTGACTTGATTGACTCCGGGTAAGTGAATTTCAGAAGGGTCTTCAACCGTGGAGATATTGACCTCTGTTCGATTGAGTATTGCGAGGCAGCTGTAGAGCGATGATGTTTTGCCAGAGCCCGTGGGGCCAGTCATCAAAATTAAACCGTGAGGTCTGCCAATGGCATGAAGCAACTTGGCGTGATCGTCTGCCTCGTAACCCAAGGCGTCAAGACTTGGCCGATCACGACTGAAGTTCAAAATGCGAACCACGATCTTTTCGCCGTGCAGCGTGGGCAATGAGCTCACGCGTAAATCAATGGTTTGATGAAGGTGCGGGTGCTGAATGCGACCAACTTGTGGCACCCGTTTTTCGGCGATGTCCATGCGCGCCAAGACTTTCAAGCGAGAGACAACGGCATCTCTAAGGTGTAGCGCTGGCGTTGCTGCGACACGCAGCAATCCATCGATTCGAAAGCGCACGCGAAAGAAATTTTCCCCGCTTTCAAAATGCACATCAGAGGCGCCTTGTGTCAAGGCTTGGTGAAGTAATTCGTCCAGTGTGTTGACTGCTGTATCTGGTGAGGTAGGCATACAAATTCTCATTCAATGAGCGAGAATTTTTTGCTTAGTAGTCGTCATTTAGGGCGGGTGAGCATCACAAAGAATCGGCTTCATGCTGCTAATCCCGTCACCCGAGTACGCCAATGGGTGTATTTAGTAAAAGAAAGAAGTTAAGTAAAATTATCATGTCGGCATTGCTGATAAGTAAATTAACAATAGGAACAACAACATGAACAAGACCGAATTGATTGAACATATCGCAGGTAATTCTGATATTTCAAAAGCTGCTGCCACACGCGCACTCGCTTCCATTATTGAGGCTGTCAAAAAGACCCTCAAAAAAGGCGACACGGTGACTTTGGTTGGCTTTGGTACTTTCAGCGCGACGAAGCGTGCTGCTCGCACCGGTCGCAATCCACGCACTGGCGCTGCTTTGAAGATCAAAGCCGCTAAGGTGCCACGTTTCAAGCCAGGCAAGGGTTTGAAAGACGCTTTGAATTAATATTAAATTCACGTCAATTTAATAAAAGCCCGCATGACGCGGGCTTTTTAACTCTATAAGAATAAGTTTAGAATATGCTGGTTTTTACATATTGATTAGGAATATCTCATGGCACGTACAACCGTCGAAAACCAACTCGCTTCTATCCGCAAACAACGCGAATTGTTAGATAAAAAAGAACAGGCTTTGAAATCAAAGTCACACGACAAAGTGTTGGCCAAAATTGTGGCGATGGCAAAAGACGCCGGTTTGACAGCGTCTGACGTTGCCAAAGCCTTTAGCGCTGGCAAGCCGGTCAAGGCCAGTAAAGCCCCCAAGGCTGCCAAAAAAGGTGCTTTGGCTGGCAAGAAAGTGGCTCCTAAATACCGCAATCCAGCAAACCCAGAGCAAACTTGGACAGGTCGCGGTGTTTCACCAACTTGGGTTCAGGCGCTGAAGACTGCTGGCACATTAGATTCAGCATTGATTACTCACGCTGTTGCTGCTTAATTAACCCATTGCCGAGTTTGAATCATGAATCGTTTTAAATACTTGGTTTATGCCTTGGCTTTGGTTTCTTTGACCGCTGGCGCAACGCCGATCGGTAACTATCCATCAATTCGTTTAAGCGAACTGCCCGATCCTTTACGCTCTGTATGGAAAGAGCTCAAGCCCGAAATGAATGAAATGAGCCACTGCGCAGCTGCTTTTGATAGCCACTCAGATGGTGAAAAGATGGTGTTTAGATGCTCGATTCACATCAAAATGTCGGCTGAAGGTGAACGCCGCGCCATGCGTTATTGCGAAGAAAAACGTGAAGAAAAGGGCATCAATATGCCCTGTAAGTTGGTCGAAGAGTAATTGCCTGGTGCGTTTGATTAGCGCGCCAGATTTAATTTATGCATGATTTGTTGGGTGGCTTGAATAATTGGGGCTGCAGCTTGAGTCAAGACGGCCGCATGCGTTGATTGATGAGCCCATTGATCTGCGCTATCTAATATCAAATAAAAATCGCTCAAATCACCAATTTCAAATGTCTCGTCTTTGGCTTTCATGATTTCAAGTAGCGTGACATAGCCTAAAAAATACAAAGCAAACATCAGCGAGACCGATGCGTTTTGCGAAAGTTCATGACCATCTACGATTTCAGCGAACATTTCGCGAATCGTGTCGATCGTCATAATTTCGTGGGGGTCAAATTTAAACGCAGCTTTGAAGCAACCACAGGCGTAATCCCATTGCTGAATGCTGTCGGTATAGGGTTTATCTAAATCGTGCATTCAATACCTGTGGGTTAATTACGGCGATCTAGCAGCTGTGCGGCCAAGGCATGCATGGCATCGCGGTAGGGGCTGCTAGGTAAGATGCTCAGAGCCGCAATCGCACGCTCCGCTTCGGCGCTGGCGGCGGCTCGGGTCGCGTCGAGTGCGCCAGTGCTGCGAACAATTTCAACAATGTTTGTCAGAGCGCCCATTTCGCCATTTTCAATGGCGCCTTGAATGGTTTGACGCTGCTCAGGCGTGCCGCGTTGCATGGCGATGATGAGTGGCAAGGTGTTTTTGCCTTCGCGCAAATCATCACCTAGGTTTTTGCCCAATTCTTTGGCGTCACCGTCGTAATCCAGCACATCGTCAATCACTTGGAAGGCGGTGCCCAAGGCTTGGCCGTATTCTGCACAAGCGGTTTCAACTTCGGGCGTACTCTTGGCCAAGATGGCCGCCAAACGCGTACTGGCTTCAAAGAGTTTGGCGGTTTTGGAGCGAATCACGCGCAAATAGCCCGCTTCGTCCAACGAGGCGTCGTGCATGTTCATCAACTGCAACACTTCGCCTTCGGCAATCACGTTGGTGGCTTCGGCCAAGACTTCCATGACGCGCATTTCGCCAGAATCAACCATCATTTGAAAAGCGCGGGAATACAAAAAGTCACCCACCAGCACGCTGGCCGGGTTGCCAAACGACTCATTGGCGGTCGGGCGGCCGCGGCGCAGGGTGGATTCGTCCACCACGTCATCGTGCAACAAGGTGGCCGTGTGGATGAACTCCACCACGGCTGCCAAGTTGTGGCGCTGTGTGCCTGTGTAGCCAATGGCGCCTGCCATGAGCAAGAGCAGGGCAGGGCGAATACGCTTGCCGCCAGCTGAAATGATGTACTGAGACACGGTGCCCACCAGCGGCACGCCCGAATCCAGGCGTTGCGCGATGACGCGGTCAACTTCTGCCATATCGGCAGCGATCAGGTCTAGGGCGTTGGAGGGTGTGGTTGACAAAGCGTGATAAGAAAAAATGGAACGAATGGCGTTGGAACGCTGGCAGATTATAGGGATGCACACCAACGCGCCAATCACTGCTATAATTTCTGGCTCTGCGGAAATTCGTCCGCAGATATCCACATAGATTCTTATCTAGAGGTCTCACATGTACGCGGTCATAAAAACCGGTGGCAAACAGTATCGTGTTGCTGCTGGTGAAAAAATTAAAGTAGAACAGATTGCTGCGGACGTAGGCCAAGAGATTGTGATCGATCAAGTT
>CANCCJ010000087.1 GCA_947374535.1 Comamonadaceae bacterium
GTCGCTCTCAAAGTGATCGTCGTGTTTTTCGAACTTCCCCGCCACAGGCGTGAGTGCGCGCACGATGTCTTGCGCGACCGAAGGTTTTTCGGCAATCACCAGGGTTTTGCTCATTTCAAAGTTCCTTAAAAACTGACCACTACAATTCGATCTCTCGCGTGCGCACGCGCGCCCACATGCGCGCACGCACATGCGTACGTATTCAAGTTAACAGAAAAAATAAGTGTCTAAAAAAACGATTGCCCAATCCCCCGCGCCCATCAAAGGACGTCGCATTCAAACCCGTCGTTCCGGCGTGCATGGCAAGGGCGTGTTTGCACTGAGCGATTTCGCCAAGGGCGAGACCATCATTGAGTACGTGGGCGAGATCATCAGCTGGAAAGAGGCCCTGCGCCGCCACCCGCATGACCCGACCGACCCCAACCACACGTTTTACTTTCACATTGACGAGACGCATGTGATCGATGCGCTCTACGGCGGTAACTCTTCGCGTTGGATCAACCACTCGTGCAAACCCAGCTGCGAGCCCGACGAGGTGGACGGACGCATTTTCATCAAAGCGATCCGCGACATCAAAGCGGGTGAAGAGTTGAGCTACGACTATGGCTTGGTCATTGACGCGCCCATGACGCCTGAGCTCAAGCTGGAATACCCCTGCTGGTGCGGCGCTAAGAAGTGCCGTGGCACTTTGTTGTCTTCCACGGCGGAGTTCCCAAAGGACGAAAAGCCTAAGGCCAAAAAGGCTGACAAAGCCAAATCTAAAGCCAAAGCTAAAAAGAGCTGAGCCGCATGATCTGGCATGCCGAAGACCTCTGGCTCGCAATGGTGGCTCGACAGCCGGGCTTGACGGTCGAGGTGCTGCCAGAGATTGACTCCACCAACACCGAGCTGATGCGTCGCGCCCGTGCGGGGCAAACCGATCCCGTGCTGTTGGTGGCAGAGACCCAAACCGCAGGCCGTGGCCGCTTAGGTCGCCAGTGGCATGGTCAAGCGGGTCACTCGCTCATGTTTTCGCTGGGGATGATGCTCAAGCCCGCTGATTGGTCTGGCCTGTCATTGGCGGTCGGTTTATCCCTGGCTCGCAGCTTGGACCCGCAGGGTGACTTGGGCGTGCGGTTGAAGTGGCCCAACGATTTATGGGTTCAGCGGCCCAACACCGCCACAGGCTGGGGCAAATTGGCGGGCATCTTGATGGAGACAGCCCAGCCCTCAGGCATGGGCTACACCGCAGACCAAGGACGTGATCAAGGCCGTTATTGCGTGGTCGGCGTGGGCATCAACATTGCGCCGCCGGTGGCCGAGGGGTTGTCGACTGCACCGTTGGGCCTGCAAGAGTTACAAAACGGCATCACAGCACCGATGGCCTTGATGCAAGTGGCCGAGCCCCTGCTGGCAACTTTGTTGGCTTTTGAACGCACAGGTTTCGCACCGCTGCAAAACGCCTTCAATGCGCGCGACGCACTGCATCACCTCGACGTGACGTTGAGCGATGGCCGCCAAGGTGTGGCCAGAGGCGTTGACGCCACGGGTGCGCTGTTGGTGGACACAGAACGAGGCCAAGAGGCCATCAGCAGCTCAGAGGTGAGCGTGCGGCCGGTTTCAACTTAGAGGTGACGCAATGAACTCGAAATATTTTTGGCGCAATGTCGTCTTCGTTCTCGCTGCCATCAACATGTTGTTTTGGTTGTGGAGCGATGGCCGCTTGAGCTTTTTAGGCTTGGGACCTAAGCCCGTGCAAGAGCCGCAGCGCATTGAAAATCAAATCGACCCAGAGCTGCTGACGTTAAAGCCAGCAGCATCTGAGGCGAAGTGATTTCTAATTTACTGGCGAATCAAATAATCAAACGCTGACAAAGCCGCCTTCGAGCCCTCACCCGCTGCAATGATGATTTGCTTGTAAGGCACGGTGGTCACATCACCTGCGGCGAACACGCCCGGCACGCTGGTGTGGCACTTGGCATCGATCACAATCTCACCAAACTTGCTCAACTCCAATGTGCCTTTCAAGAACTCGGTGTTGGGCACCAAGCCGATTTGCACAAACACACCTGCAAGTTCGACGTGGTGTACGGTTTCTGTCGCGCGGTCTTTGTAGCTCAGGCCATTGACCTTGCTGCCATCGCCCGTGATTTCGGTGGTTTGCGCGTTGGTGTGGATGCTGACGTTAGGCAAGCTCTTGAGCTTTTTGACCAACACCGCATCCGCCTTGAGTGCATCTGCAAATTCCACCAAACTCACATGCGCGACGATACCGGCCAAGTCGATGGCAGCTTCCACGCCTGAGTTACCGCCACCAATCACCGCCACGCGCTTGCCTTTGAATAAGGGGCCATCGCAGTGGGGGCAGTAGGCCACGCCTTTGTTTTTGTACTCGGCTTCGCCGGGCACGTTCACATTGCGCCAACGTGCGCCGGTCGACAAGATGACGCTCTTGGCTTTGAGCACGCCGCCGTTGGCCATGTGCACCTCGGTCAAACCGCCGGCTTGTGCTGCGGGCACGATTTGGCTGGCGCGTTGCAAGTTCATGATGTCCACTTCGTAGTGGCGCACTTGGGCTTCCAAGGCGGCGGCCAATTTAGGGCCATCGGTTTCGAGCACCGAGATGTAGTTCTCAATCGCCATGGTGTCGTTCACCTGACCGCCAAAACGTTCAGCGGCTACGCCCACGCGAATGCCTTTGCGAGCGGCGTACACCGCGGCGGCGGCACCGGCAGGGCCACCGCCCACGATCAACACGTCGTAAGGGGCTTTGTCGTTGAGTTTGGTGGCTTCGCGAGCGTCCGATTTGGTGTCGAGCTTGGCGACGATTTCTTCCAAGCTCATGCGGCCTGATCCAAACAAGTCACCGTTCATGAACACCATGGGCACGGCCATGACTTGGCGGGCTTCGACTTCTGCTTGGTACAGCGAACCGTCCACCACCACTGTGTTGATCTTGGGGTTGTAGATGGCCATCAACGCAGCCGCTTGCACCACGTCGGGGCAGTTGTGGCACGACAAGGACATATAGACCTCAAAGTTCATCTCGGTGTCGAGCGCCTTGATTTGCTCAATCACTTCGGCTTCCACTTTGGGTGGGTGGCCACCGGTCCACAACAAGGCCAAGACCAAGGAGGTGAACTCGTGGCCCATGGGAATGGCTGCAAAGCGCACGCCGCGTGTCTCGCCTTCTTTGGCGATCACGAAAGAGGGTTTGCGTGCATCGGTGCCTGATTCGTCAAAGCTCACTTTGTCGGACAAGGCGGCGACCTCGGTCAACAGTTCGCGCATCTCGGTGGCTTTTTCGCTGCCGTCGAGAGACGCGATCAAGCGAATGGGGCTGCGCAGGTTTTGCAAATACGTTTGCAATTGGGCAAGCATTTGTGTGTCGAGCATGATGGGTCCTTTCGGCGTTTGAGCGCCTACCTAAAAACGTGTTGTGTGGGGTGGTGTCTCTTTGCAAAGACGCGTCGAGCAATGGCGCTGTGAGTTGGGGCGCACGCCGAAAGGCATACACCCCAACAAGCAGCGTCACTGCTTAGATCTTGCCGACCAAGTCCAAAGATGGCGTCAGGGTCTTAGCGCCTTCGTTCCATTTGGCTGGGCACACTTGACCGGGGTGAGCGGCGGTGTACTGAGCAGCTTTCAGCTTGCGCAGCGTTTCTTTCACATCGCGAGCGATTTCGTTGGAGTGGATTTCCAAGGTTTTGATCACGCCGTCTGGGTTGATCACGAACGTGCCACGCAAGGCCAAACCTTCTTCGTCAATGTGCACACCAAAAGCGCGTGTCAATTGGTGTGTGGGGTCGCCCACCAAGGGGAACTGTGCTTTGCCCACAGCAGGAGAAGTCTCGTGCCACACTTTGTGTGAGAAATGTGTGTCAGTGGTGACGATGTACACCTCAGTGCCGGTTTTTTGGAATTCGGCGTAGTTGTCAGCAGCGTCTTCGATTTCTGTTGGGCAGTTGAAGGTGAATGCGGCTGGCATGAAAATCAAAACGGACCATTTGCCTTTGAGGCTGGCTTCAGTCACTTCGATGAACTTGCCGTTGTGGAAAGCCTGGGTTTTGAAGGGTTGAACTTGTGTGTTGATCAGGGACATGTGGATTCCTTTGGTTGGTTGCTAAAAACTATCGAATGAGTCAAACTCATTGAGGCTTATGTTATCCAAGATTAGGCAGTTCGCTGATTGTTTGTCTCAATGAGAGCGATTGAGACAGCCTTCCAAGGCAGCAAAGGGCGCCAACGAGAGCCGCAACACGAGCCAGTTAGACTGAATTGCGCTTCCTTTAGCGGCACGAACACCTTTCCCAAGCCAAGGCACTCGTTGCACAAGGCGAAACCATGACCATCAGGACACCGTTATGAATCACAAAATATTGAGCTCACTGCTGACTTCAGCGATCTTTTTTTCGTCGCCGATCTGGGCTCAACAGCCTTCAGCGGATGAAGTCGTCTCGACCATGGAAAAGCTCAATGGCATCACGCCAGGGGCGCGCCGCAATCACATCCGTGGCATTTGTGCCATCGGCACCTTTGTTGGCGACAAAGCGGTGCAGGCCTACACGCGCTCGGCATTGTTTTCGGGCAGAGACATTCCATTCGTGGCACGTTTTTCTTTGGCCGGCGGTAACCCAAATGGGCCTGATACCGCCAAGTCGCCGCGTGGCTTAGCCGTTGAATTCCAGCTACCCAAAAACAATGTTCACCATTTCACGATGCTCAACGTGCCTATCTTTGGTGCTGCCACACCGCAAACATTTCTAGACGCCATGGTCGCTAATTTGCCGGATCCACAGACCGGCAAAGCGGACCCACAAAAGATTCAAGAATTCAAAGCCAGCCATCCAGATATCCTGCCGTTGGCTGAGTTCATGTCTAAAAACAATCCACCTGTCAGCTATGCGAACAGCAATTTTTTCAGTGTTCACACCTTTAAATTCATCAATCAGAAAAATCAAACCACATTGGTTCGTTGGCGTTTTGAACCCGAGGCTGGCGTTCAGCGCTTGAGTGACGAAGAACTCAAAACCTCGCCTGCACGCTTCTTGGATGACGATTTGATTCAGAAAACCAAACAGGCGCCCATACGCTGGCGCATGATGTTGACCCTGGGTGAGCCCACAGATGAGCAAACCAATGCCACGGTGTACTGGCCCAACGGCAGAAAAGAAGTGCCGGCGGGCATCCTGACGGTTCACACCGCGACGCCGCAAGCGGGCGCTCCTTGCGAAAGGATTAACTTTGATCCTCTAGCCATGGCCGATGGCATTGCGCCAACGAATGACCCGGTCTTGTTGTTCCGCTCACCCGCCTACGCCGCATCAGCCGTCAAGCGACTCACCGGCCAGTAAGAATCGCTATGGTTTCGTCAAGGCGGCGCTTCACCAACGCCTAGGCCTTGGCCCTTGGCCCTTGGCTTTAAGCCTGCGTATTCGAGAAGCGCACCGTGAACCGCGCACCCGGCATTGATTTGCCTGGGAAGGCATCTTCCAGCGTCACCACAGCGGCGTGTTGGCTCGCAATTTCCATCACGATGGGCAGGCCCAAGCCAGAGCCATCCGCTTCGGTGCCCAAAGCGCGGTAAAAGGGCTGGAACACCAAATCGCGCTCGCTTTCGGGGATGCCCGGGCCCGAGTCTTCCACTTGCAACACCACGACTTTGCCAAATTTGTCGGCCAGCAAGCGCACGGTAATGACGCCAGGGTGCGCTTGGCTCGACGGGGTGTAGTTGATGGCGTTGTCCACCAAGTTGCGCACCATTTCTTTGAGTAAGGTCGGGTTGCCCATCACGCGCACGCCCGTGCTGCCAGGCGCCGCACCTTCGTAGCCGAGGTCGATGTATTTGTCCATGGCGCGCGGTAGCGAGTCTTGAATGACATCGCTCACCAAGCTCACCAAATCGCAAGGGCTGCGTGCGATGTGGGTGCTGCCACTTTCTGCACGAGCCAGCGACAGCAGTTGGTTGACCGTGTGCGTGGCGCGAATGCTGGCGCGGCCAATCAGCTTGAGTGATTGCTTGAGTTCATCCGCGCTGGAGTCTGCGCGTTGCGCCAAGTCGGCTTGCATGCGTAAGCCTGCCAGCGGCGTTTTCAGCTGATGCGCGGCGTCAGCCAAAAAGCGTTTTTGTGTGGCGATGGATTCTTTGAGGCGCGTGAGCAAATCGTTGATCGACGCCACGAGCGGGGCCACTTCTTGGGGCACGGCGAACTCATCCAGTGGGCTCAAGTCATCGGGTTTGCGAAGGCGAATGCGCTCTTCAAGTTTGTTGAGCGGGCGAATGCCACGCACCAAAGCCAACCACACCAAGAGCACGGCGAGCGGCAAGATGACGAACTGCGGCAGCATCACGCCTTTGATAATTTCGGTGGCCAGCACAGAACGTTTTTCCAGCGTTTCCCCGACTTGCACCAACACAGGTTTGGCACCTGGTACATCCACTTTGACCCAGGTGTAAGCCACGCGCACGTCTGCGCCGCGCATGTCGTCATCACGGATACGAACTTCGCTCGGTAACGGTTGCTCTTCGTCAGGGGGAAGTGGAAAGTCGCGCTCGCCGCTGACAAACTCGCCACGCATGCCCAGCACTTGGTAGTAAATCATGTCGGCTTCGTCGGCGCGTAAGATTTCGCGCGCGGGCAGCGGCAGGTTGAAATACATGCGCGTTTGGTCGCTCTTGACGAGCTGCGCGAGGGCTTGGACGTTGTACTCCAAGCCTCGGTCAAATGGGCGTCCTGCAATGTTTTGCGCGACCAGCCACGTCAGCGCCAAGCTGACGGGCCACAGCAACAGCAGCGGCGTGAGCATCCAATCCAGAATCTCGCCAAACAGCGAGTGTTGCTCGCGCCTAAACAGTTTTGCCATGCACGTGGTGTGAAGAGATGGCCGTGTTTAGCCTTGGATTTTTTCGAGGCAATAGCCCAACCCGCGCACGGTGGCGATGCGGATGGGGCCTTTTTCAATCTTCTTGCGCAGGCGGTGGATGTACACCTCAATCGCGTTGTTGCTCACCTCTTCGCCCCACTCGCACAGGCGCTCGACCAATTGGTCTTTGCTGACCAAGCGGCCGGTGCGTTGCAACAACACTTCGAGCAAACCGAGTTCACGTGCAGACAGTTCCACCATCTTGCCGTCGATGGTGGCGACGCGGCCCGTTTGGTCGTACACCAGTGGGCCGTGTTTGATGGCGGATGAGGTGCCGCCCATGCCGCGACGCGTGAGGGCGCGCACGCGTGCTTCGAGTTCTTGCAGGCTGAAGGGCTTGGCCATGTAGTCGTCCGCGCCGTAGTCCAAACCTTTGACGCGCTCTTCCACGCCATCGGCTGCGGTGAGGATGAGCACAGGAATAGATGAGCCGCGTGAGCGCAAGCGCTTGAGCACTTCAAGGCCGTGCATTTTGGGAAGACCCAAATCCAAGATGAGCAAGTCAAACTCATCGGTGGTCATCAAAGCGGCGTCGGCTTCGGAGCCGCTGGCCACATGATCGGCGGCAGCGCCAGAGGCGCGCAAGGTTCGCAACAGGCCATCGGCCAAGACCAAGTCGTCTTCTGCAATCAGGATGCGCATGTGTTGTCTCCAGCTTTATTCGCGTTTTTAGAGGGCTTAAGCGTTTGATTCTAGGTCCGAGTAAGACCCTGCATAGGCTTCCAGCCCCAAACTCACGACGGTGGCCACGTCGGCCCCCACTTCTTTTTTGAACTCCGCCTCGGTTTGGGCCACGGCTTGCTCGAACGCGCGCAGCCACGCCAAGCCTGTTTCGGTGAACACGATGCGCCTGGCGCGTGCGTCTTGCGGATCGGGCGTGCGCTGCACCAAGCCCCACGCTTCGCACTGAGTGACCAAGTCGCCCATGGCTTGCTTGGTCATGCCCGCGCTGGCCGCTAGATCGATCAGTCGCGAGCCCTGCAGGCTCAGGTGGCGTGTGATGTGGATGTGCGCCGCGCTCACTTGCGCGCGGGCTGCGAGGTTGGACAGGGCCAGTGGCACATCCACGTTGCTGGCCATGAGATGCAACACACGCGCATCAAAGCGGCGCATGGCGTGGCCAAGCAGGCGCCCGAGGTGGATTTGCCGCCAATCTTGCTGGGTCGAAAAAGTAGGGGAAGAAGCCATTTGCAAATAGTAAGGCAAACTGACCAAAAAAAGTGTTTGCAGCTTTTGACTTTGCGTTAAAGTACTGGTCAAGCATCCAGCTGTTGATAAAAGCAGTGGCTGGACATTCTCGGTAAGCCCTTGATTTCACGGAGATTTATATGAACAGCAAACCCATCGTCGCCGACAGCGAAAAAGCCAAAGCCCTGCAAGCAGCCTTGGCGCAGATCGAAAAACAATTCGGCAAGGGCACCATCATGCGCTTGGGCGAAGGCGAAGTGATTGATGACATCCAAGTCGTCTCCACAGGTTCTTTGGGCTTGGACATCGCCTTGGGCGTTGGCGGCTTGCCCCGTGGTCGCGTGATTGAGATCTACGGCCCAGAGTCATCAGGCAAAACCACCCTCACCTTGCAAGTCATTGCTGAAATGCAAAAACAAGGCGGCACTTGCGCGTTTGTGGATGCTGAGCACGCTTTGGATTCGCAATACGCCCAAAAGCTCGGCGTGAACTTGCAAGACTTGCTCATCAGCCAGCCCGATACCGGCGAACAAGCCTTGGAAGTGGTGGACAGCTTGGTGCGCTCAGGTGCGGTGGATTTGGTGGTCATTGACTCGGTGGCCGCTTTGACGCCCAAGGCTGAACTCGAAGGCGACATGGGCGATTCCTTGCCCGGCTTGCAAGCCCGTTTGATGAGCCAAGCCCTGCGCAAATTGACGGCCTCGATCAAGAAGACCAACTGCACGGTGATCTTCATTAACCAGATTCGTATGAAGATTGGCGTGATGTTTGGTTCACCCGAAACCACCACGGGCGGTAACGCCCTCAAGTTCTACGCCTCGGTGCGTTTGGACATTCGCCGCACCGGCACCATCAAGCGCGGCGACGAAGCTGTGGGCAACGAAACCAAAGTCAAAGTGGTGAAAAACAAAGTCGCGCCGCCCTTCAAGACGGCCGAGTTCGACATCTTGTTTGGCGAAGGCATCAGCCGCCAAGGCGAAATCATCGACATGGGTGTGAACGCCAAAGTCATTGAAAAGTCGGGTGCTTGGTACGCCTACAACGGCGAAAAAATCGGCCAAGGCCGCGACAACGCCCGTGAGTTCTTGCGCGAAAACGAAGCACTCGCTTTTGAGATTGAAAACAAAGTGCGCGAATCGCTGGGCATTCCTTTGTTGGCGGGTGGCGTGGAAGAGCCGGCTGCTAAAGAAGAAAAAGCCCCCAAAGCCGCCAAGCAGCCTAAGGAAGCCAAAGGCGCTGCTGACGCAGATGCGGATGGCGTGGTGGCCTAACGAGCTGCTTATGACCTAACGCCAGCTAGAAAGCCAGCTCGTGACACACGACGTTGAATCCAACGAAGACGCGAAACCCAAGGCGAAAAGGGCCAACGGGTTTCAACTCTCGCTCAAAGGCCGAGCGCTGCGCTTGCTGTCGCAGCGGGAGCACTCGCGCCAAGAGCTTGAGCGCAAGCTCAAACGGTTTGAAGAAACGCCGGGCGAACTGGCCCAGGCTTTGGATTTTTTGCAGGCCAAAGACTTCATCAACGAGCAGCGCGTGGTGGAGTCGGTGGTCAACAACCGCTCTCGCAAGCTCGGTGCATCCCGGGTGCGTCAAGAATTGCAAGCCAAGGGATTGCCTGTCGAGGCCATCGCCGAAGCCGTGCAAGAGATGCGCAGCACCGAGCTAGAGCGAGCTCGCGACGTTTGGCGAAAGAAATTTGGTGAACCGCCTGTGGATCAAGCGGCGCGGGTGAAGCAAGTGCGGTTTTTAGTGAGCCGTGGTTTTGCGCCTGAAGTGGTCAAGCGCGTGGTGGCTGGCGCAGAAGACTTCTAATCCACATCACTGACGCCCGTGCAAAGAAGAAGCGTTTAAACGCCCAGCATCAACTGCAAGTTCTGCACCGCAGCACCGCTAGCGCCCTTACCCAAGTTGTCCAAACGCGCGATCAGCACCGCATGGCGATGGGCTTCATTCGCAAACACGCGAATTTCTAGTTTGTTGGTGTCGTTCAACGCAGTAGCGTCGAGCTTGCCGTTGTCGGTGGCGGGGTGCACGCTCACCCAGCCGTCTGCACTTGGGCCGTAATGTTGGGCCAAAGCGTCATGCAAGTCGGCCGCTTTGGGTTTGCTAGGCAGCATGTCTAAATGAATCGGCAGTTGTACCAACATGCCTTGGCGGAAGTTGCCTACCGAGGGCACAAACAAAGGGCGACGTGTGAGGCCGGTGTAGGCCATGATTTCTGGAATGTGTTTGTGTTCGAGACCCAAGGCATAAGCTTCAAACAGCGGCGCTTTGCCCGCTTCGTAGTCTTCAATCATGGCGCGGCCACCGCCCGAGTAGCCGCTGACCGAAGGCAGGGCCACGGCAAAGTCTGCAGGCACCAAGCCCGCATCAATCAAGGGGCGCAACAATGCAATCGCGCCCGTGGCGTAGCAGCCAGGGTTGGCCACGCGCTCGGCTTTCGCCACAGCTTCGCGTTGGCCTGCGGCCAGCTCGGGGAATCCATAGACCCAGCCTGGTGCCACGCGGTGCGCGGTCGAGGCGTCAATGATTTTGGGCTTTTTGCCACTCAGGCTGTCAATCATGGCAACCGATTCGCGGGCGTGGTCATCGTGCAGGCACAGGATGACCATGTCCACGCCCGCCATCAACTCGCGTTTGGCTTGGGGGTCTTTGCGCTTCGCGGGATCAATGCTGACCACTTGCACGGCAGGCATCAGCGCCAAACGTTCGCGAATTTGTAAACCTGTGGTACCGGCTTCGCCGTCGATGAAGACTTTAGACATGGTTGTCGCCAAAAAGTACAAAAAATGTGGGGCGTCGCTCGGCTCTTGTAAGCCAGTTAAAAGTTTGACGCAATGCAGCATGATACAGTCTCAAGGCTTTGTGCTGAGCGGCTCTTAAGCGCCGTTAAATGCACAAAACGTTACCAATCCACCGATTACTAAGAGAGATCTCATGAAGATTCACGAGTACCAAGGCAAGGAAATCTTGCGTCAATTTGGTGTGCCAGTGCCACGCGGTATCCCTGCGTTCACGGTGCAAGAAGCGGTGGAAGCCGCGCAAAAGTTGGGCGGCCCAGTTTGGGTTGTGAA
>CANCCJ010000088.1 GCA_947374535.1 Comamonadaceae bacterium
TTAGAGCACCACCTTGACATGGTGGGGGTCGTTGGTTCGATTCCAATCGCGCCTACCATATTGTTCCCCGTCAAGCCCGGCACTGTTTGAACAGTACTGGGCTTTTCTCTTTCTACGGGAGCTGACTTCATGAGCAGCAAAAAATCGACGGCTTCGAATGATGCGCAAGACCGCATCATCAAGAAGTACCCCAATCGCCGCTTGTATGACACGTCGTCGTCTAGCTATGTAGCCATGGCAGACATCAAGCAATTGGTGATGAACAACACGCCGTTTCGCGTGGTGGATGCCAAGTCGGGGGATGATCTGACGCGGAGCACGATGTTGCAAATCATTTTGGAGCATGAGTCGGAAGGCTCACCCATCTTGACCGAGCAAGTGTTGGCCAACATCATTCGTTTTTATGGCCATTCGATGCAGGGCTTCATGGGCTCCTACCTAGAAAAGAACGTACAAACGTTCATGGACAACGTGCCGCAACTGCCCATCGTGCCAACACTGGTGAGCAGCTACGCCGAACAATTGCAAAAACAAACCGAACACATGATGGATGTGATGGGGCTGAAACGTAAATGACTGAAGTAACCGCACCTAAAGTTGGCTTCGTGAGCTTGGGTTGTCCCAAGGCTTTGACCGACTCTGAATTGATCTTGACGCAACTCAGCGCCGAGGGCTATCAAACCTCTAAAACTTTTGCTGGCGCTGACTTGGTCATCGTCAACACCTGTGGCTTCATTGATGACGCCGTGAAAGAAAGCCTCGACACCATTGGCGAAGCGCTGGCCGAAAACGGCAAGGTCATCGTCACTGGTTGCTTGGGCGCACGACAAGCCGAAGGTGGCGCCAACTTGGTGATGCAAATGCACCCCAGCGTGTTGGCCGTCACAGGTCCACACGCCACGCAAGAGGTGATGGATGCAGTGCACGCGCATTTACCCAAGCCTCATGACCCGTTCATCGATTTGGTGCCCAACAGCTTTGGCGAAGCAGGCGTCAAGCTCACACCCAAGCACTACGCGTATTTGAAAATCAGCGAAGGTTGTAACCACCGGTGCACGTTTTGCATCATCCCGTCCATGCGCGGTGATTTGGTCAGTCGTCCGATTGGCGATGTGCTCAAAGAAGCGCGTGCGTTGTTTGAAGGCGGCGTGAAAGAATTGTTGGTCATCAGTCAAGACACCTCAGCCTATGGCGTCGATGTGAAGTACATCACGGGTTTCTTTGATGGGCAGCCCATCAAGACCCGCACCCTTGAGCTGGCGCAAGCCTTGGCCAAGTTGGCACAAACCTACGGCGCATGGGTGCGTTTGCATTATGTGTACCCATACCCTAGCGTGGACGAGATCATTCCTTTGATGGCTACGGGCCATGTGTTGCCTTATTTAGATGTGCCGTTTCAGCACAGTCACCCCGATGTGTTGAAGCGCATGAAGCGCCCAGCCAGCGGCGAGAAAAATCTAGAGCGCATTGCCCGTTGGCGCGAGCTGTGCCCGCAAATCGTGATTCGCAGCACCTTCATCGCCGGCTTCCCCGGCGAAACAGAAGAAGAGTTCGAGCACTTGCTCAACTTCGTGCGCGAAGCGGAAATTGACCGTGCCGGCTGCTTTGCCTACAGCCCCGTGAACGGTGCGGCTGCCAACGATATTCCAGGCATGTTGTCTAAAGAAGTGCGCGACGAGCGCCAGGCGCGCTTCATGGCGGTCGCTGAAGAAGTATCCATCGCTAAACTCAAACGCCGCATTGGCTCCACCATCCAAGTGTTGGTCGATTCAGCGCCTGCCGGTGGTCGTAAAGGTGGTGTGGGCCGCAGCTACGCCGATGCCCCCGAGATTGATGGCGTGGTCAAGCTGTTGCCACCCGAAAAACTCAGCAAGGTGCTGAAAGTGGGTGAATTCACCCGTGCCAAAGTGGTGGCCACAGAGGGACACGACCTCATCGCCTTGCCCATTTAAGCAAAGCGCACAAAAAATTCAGCCTCCTTGCGGTAAATCATGAAACCGCAAAGGAGGCTTTATTTTTTTAAGAATAAGACTAGCATGCGACCCATGTAGCCACGCCCCCTTGGTGTGCTCGAAAGTGAGTCGCTATGAAAACGCAGCATCCCTTTCCAGAGACGTTTCAAAGATTTGATGTTGGTGATGGGCGCCCTGCTTATTTTTATTCGCTGCCGGCTTTGGCCCATCGCTATCCGCAGCTTGCACGATTGCCGATATCGCTTCGGATCATTCTCGAATCCGTCTTAAGAAATTGCGACGGTCAGAAGGTGACGCTCGAACACGTCACGCAACTGGTCCATTGGCAAGCCAGTGGCACGCGGACGCAAGAAATTCCTTTTGTCATTTCACGCGTCTTGCTGCAAGATTTCACGGGCATTCCTTTATTAGCTGATTTGGCAGCCATGCGCCATGTAGCGCAAAGTCTTGGCAAAAATCCAAAAATGATTGAGCCCTTGGTGCCCGTCGATTTGGTGGTCGATCATTCGGTGATGGCCGACCATGTGGCCAGCCCGACGGCACTTGATCTAAACATGAAGCTAGAGTTTGAGCGTAACCACGAGCGCTACGCTTTCATGAAGTGGGGCATGCAGGCCTTTGACACCTTTCATGTGGTGCCGCCTGGGTTTGGCATCGTTCACCAAATCAACCTCGAACATTTAGCGCGTGGGGTTCACAAAAAACCGCTGGCAGGTGGCTCTGGCGACCTTTACTACCCCGACACCTTGGTGGGCACCGACAGCCATACCACCATGATCAACGGCATTGGCGTAGTGGGGTGGGGCGTAGGCGGCATCGAGGCGGAAGCGGGCATGTTGGGCCAGCCAGTGTATTTTTTAGAACCCGATGTGGTTGGCTTTGAGTTGCGCGGCTGTTTGAACGAGGGCGTCACGGCCACCGACTTGGTGCTCACCATCACAGAGCAATTGCGTCGTCACAAGGTGGTGGGTAAGTTTGTCGAATTCTTCGGCGAGGGGGCCCGTCACCTGTCCGTTCCCGACCGTGCCACCATCGGTAACATGGCCCCGGAGTACGGAGCCACCATTGGATTCTTTCCCATTGACCAGCGCACGTTGGACTACTTCCGTGGGACTGGTCGAACCGACGACGAGATCAATGCCCTCGCGGCTTACTTCAAAGCGCAAGGCATGTTTGGCATACCGCAGGCGAACGAGATTGACTACAGCGAAGTCATCACCTTAGATTTGTCTTCCATCACGCCCAGCGTGGCGGGTCCTAAGCGGCCGCAAGACCGGATTGAAGTGGGAAAGTTCAAAGAAACATTTCAAGATTTGTTGAGCCAGCCCATCATTCCGAGTGGTTTCAATTTGCCGCCCGAAAAGCACAATCAAACCGTCACCACAGCCAAGGGTTTGACGCTTCACCATGGGGACATTTTGATTGCCGCCATCACAAGCTGCACCAACACCAGCAACCCCAGTGTGATGTTGGCCGCGGGACTTTTGGCCAAAAAAGCAGTCGAGGCGGGTTTGACCGTGCCTTCGCATATCAAAACATCGCTCGCACCTGGCTCCCGTGTTGTCACGTCTTATTTGCAAAAGGCGAAGCTGTTGCCTTATCTTGAACAACTCGGTTTTGGTGTGATGGCTTATGGCTGTACCACCTGTATCGGTAACTCGGGTGACTTAGCGCCTGAGTTGGTGGCGTCCATGACGCAAAACGATTTGATTTGCGCGGCCGTGTTGTCGGGTAATCGCAACTTTGAAGCGCGAATCCATCCCAACATCAAAGCTAATTTTTTAGCCAGTCCGCCGCTGGTCGTGGCGTTTGCGTTAGCGGGCACGGTTCGGCGCGATTTACTGCATGAGCCGATTGGCGTTGGCGTGAACGGTCGTGACGTTTATCTCAAAGATATTTGGCCAAGTCCAGAGGAGATTTCAGACCTCATGCCACACGCCATGGATCCTGAAGTGTTCAAGCAAAACTATGCGCATATCCAATCTGACCCAGGCGTACTGTGGCAAAACATTGAGGGCGTTAAGGGCCAAATCTATCGCTGGCCTGACTCCACCTACATTGCACGGCCACCGTTTCTGGATGGGTTCACGTTGGCGTTACCCGCTGCGCCTCAAGCCATTCAAGGAGCTCGGGCTATTGCTTTGTTTGGCGATTCCATCACCACCGATCACATCTCTCCAGCCGGTGCCATCAAAGAGGACTCGCCTGCCGGGCGCTGGTTGATAGAACACCAAGTCAAGCGCGGTTCGTTTAATTCATATGGTTCTCGGCGTGGCAACCACGAGGTGATGGTGCGCGGCACATTTGCCAATGTACGCATCAAAAATTTATTGATACCAGCAAGTGACAGTGGTGCGCGCATTGAAGGTGGTTACACCATCTTCCAACCACGTGGGCAAAAAGGTTTTTTTGAGGACGCGCAAGCCAACTATCAGCATGAAGGTAATCCCACGCACGTCAGCACAGCGTCGCGAGGCCACACCACCGCTGCACATGCGGACAACGACCGCGTGCCAACAGAATCCAAAATGTCGGTCTTTGATGCCGCCATGAAATATCAAGCGGATGCTACGCCCACACTGATCTTCGCAGGCGAGGAGTACGGCACAGGCTCAAGCCGAGACTGGGCTGCTAAGGGAACGCAACTGTTGGGCATCGTGGCCGTGATTGCGCGAAGTTTTGAACGCATTCATCGCAGCAATTTGATTGGGATGGGTGTGCTTGCTTTGCAGTTTCAAGCCGGTGACTCATGGGGGACGCTCGGCATCACGGGGAACGAAACCTTTGACATTGAACTGGGCCAAGAGATAACGCCACAAGCTCAAGTGACTTTGGTCATTCGCACGGCTGATGCGCCGCCACGCAAGGTGCCGCTCACCTTGCGCATTGATACCGCGATTGAGGTCGCGTATTACAGGCATGGTGGCATCTTGCCATTTGTGTTGAGAGATCTTTTATCGAGCCGCGCACCTGAATGAGTTAAGTCGGCAAGCCTTGATAAAAATCACTCCCAAGCCTTAAAACCATTTACGTCAAGCTGAAATGGGCACATGCTGCCCCCTCTAAGCAAATGAGTTTTGTTCCACGTCATTGAACGTGACATCAAAGGAGTGCGTGATGGCAAAAATATTGGTGGTTGACAGCGATGCGAGTGCTCGAGATCTACTCAACAATTTGATTCAAACACGATTAGAAAATTTGGTTTTTTTTGCCAGCAATGGATCCGAAGCTTTGACGGTGGTCCGCGCTCAATTGCCTGATTTGATCATCACAGATATCAAGATGACAGATATGGATGGCTACGAGTTTGTGAGGCAACTCCGTGCAGATCCCTTTTTGAAGAAGACAGAAGTTATTTTTTGCAGCGCTTACTTTTTTGAGCCTGCAACAGCGTTTAGTAAAGCCTTGTCATTGGGCGTGACAAATGTTTTGTTGAAGCCTGCCGAGCCAGAGGAGATTTTGCAAGCCATTGATACCGCGTTGACACATGTCAGGTATCACACTTAGGACGCTTATTTAGCCTCAGCTTTTGAGCAAGCGATAGCGCTAAGGAGTATCATGCTGTCGCTGGGGGGAAGACGTATGTTGACAGTACGGACCCACACGAAGTGCTCATATTTCCGTTGGAAAATTTACCAAGAATTTCACTTGGTGGTGCCCAGGAAGGGACTCGAACCCCCACGATGTTACTCGCTAGTACCTGAAACTAGTGCGTCTACCAATTCCGCCACCTGGGCATTTCAGGAAAGAAAGGCATTGTATCAAGAATTCCGCACCAACCAGCGGCTTGCTGGAAGAGTTTGAAGGAACCGTCTCGGGTCACCGCGATGGTCATGGTTTTGTGCAACGTGATGATGGCGCGCCAGACATCTTTTTGCCCCCTAACGAAATGCGTGCAGTGCTGCATCGCGATCGCGTCAAAGCACGCGTGGTGCGCTTTGACCGCAAGGGACGCCCCGAAGGCCGCGTGGTCGAAATTTTGGAGCGATCTCCACAGCCCATCATTGGTCGTTTGTTGCAAGAGAGCGGCGTATGGTTGGTGGCACCCGAAGACAAGCGCTATGGCCAAGACGTCTTAATCCACAAAGGCGCGACGGCGAAGGCGGCTGTCGGGCAAGTCGTCGTGGTCGAGTTGACCGAGCCGCCAAGCTTGTATGGCCAGCCTGTGGGCCGCATCAAAGAAGTGTTGGGTGAGGTGGATGATCCCGGCATGGAAATCGAAATCGCTGTGCGCAAATACGGTGTGCCGCATGAGTTTTCGGACGCCTGTTTGGGAATGGCCCGTGGCTTGCCCGATAAAGTGCGTCCGCAAGACAAAAAAGGTCGTGTGGATTTGACGGATGTGCCTCTGGTCACGATTGATGGTGAAGATGCACGCGACTTTGATGACGCGGTGTATTGCGAGCCAGCCAAAGTTGGCAAAGGCAAAGGTTGGCGCCTGTTGGTGGCCATCGCCGATGTGAGCAACTATGTGGAAACTGGCAGTGCCATTGATGTGGATGCCTACGAGCGTGCCACCAGTGTGTATTTCCCGCGTCGCGTGATTCCCATGTTGCCCGAGAAGCTCTCAAACGGCTTGTGTTCATTGAACCCTGATGTCGAGCGTTTGTGCATGGTCTGCGACATGCTGATCGCGGCGAATGGTGATGTTGAGGCGTATCAGTTTTACCCCGCTGTGATGTTCAGTCACGCACGTTTTACCTACACCGAGGTGGCGGCGATTTTGTCGAACACGCGCGGTCCAGAGGCGTCCAAGCGCAAAGCACGCATTGACGATTTGATTAACTTGCACGATGTGTACGGTGCTTTGCTCAAAGCGCGTCGTGTGCGCGGCGCAGTGGATTTTGAAACCACTGAAACGCAGATCGTGTGTGATGAAAGCGGCCGCATTGAAAAAATCGTGCCGCGCGTGCGCAACGATGCACATAAGCTGATTGAAGAAGCCATGCTGGCCGCCAACGTGTGCAGTGCGGACTTCATTTTGCAAAGCAAGCATCCCGGCTTGTTTCGTGTGCACGAAGGACCAACGCCAGAGAAGATTGATCTATTACGTGGCTACCTCAAAGCCACAGGCGTGGGTATGAGCGTGAGCGACAACCCAATGCCCGCTGAGTTTCAAGCGATTGCAGAAGCAACCAAAGAGCGCCCAGATGCGCAGCAAATTCACTCGATGTTGCTGCGCTCTATGCAGCAAGCGGTGTACACGCCTGATAACAACGGTCACTTTGGTTTGGCGTTTGAAGCCTACACCCACTTCACCAGCCCCATCCGTCGCTACCCAGACTTGTTGGTGCACCGCGTCATCAAAGCGATTTTGTTCAACCGCAAATATCAACTGCCCACGCTGCCCACGCCGGGTGAAGCACATGCCAAATTGGCGCGTCGATTGGCTTCGCGGGTGCGTGAGCCTGCGAACAAGTTGGTAGAAAAAGTCAAGCCGACGATAGACCAACAGGCGTGGGAAGCTGCCGGTTTGCATTGCAGTGCCAACGAGCGTCGTGCCGATGAAGCCAGTCGCGATGTGGAGGCTTGGCTCAAGTGCAAATACATGCGCGAGCACTTGGGCGAAGAGTACGGCGGCGTGGTCACGGCAGCAACGGGCTTTGGCTTGTTCGTCACGTTGGATGCCATGTATGTGGAAGGCTTGGTGCACATCACCGAGCTGGGCGGTGAGTATTTCCGCTTCGATGAAATGCGCCAAGAGTTGCGCGGTGAGCGCACCGGCATTCGCTACGGCATTGGCTCCCGCGTGCGCATTCAAGTTAGCCGCGTTGACCTAGATGGCCGAAAGATTGACTTCCGCTTGGTGCGTGAAGCCGATGAGCTGTCGCCGCGCGGTGCGAAGGAGGCGAATGGGTCGTCCATTCAAAACTTCAAATCAGCAGTGAACAAAGCCTTCACCAAAATGGGTGGCAAAGCAGGGCGGGGCGATGCCAAGCCTGCTGCAGCGCCGGCCCGTAAAACGGGTGACAAAAAGAGCGCCGCCAAGAGTCGTCGCCCTCGCAAGTAAAACGCGTAGGCGCTTTAGCGCACCGATGCCGCTAGTTGAGCGGCATCGAGTGTGGGCGCATCGCTAGGCCATGTGTCTGCGATGTGGCCATGCACGTAGACCGCTTGGCAGCTGGCCGCAAATGCATCGCTACTGCGTGCCAGATAGGCGCCCATCAGCCCTGCCAACACATCGCCAGTACCGGCCGTCGCTAACAATGCGTTACCCGATGCGTTGATGACGGGTGTGTGGTTCGGGCTTGCAATAACGCTGCCTGAACCCTTTAACACCAAGACGGTTTGAAATCTTTCAGCCAATCGCTGAGCGGCTTGCAAGCGGTTGCGTTGAATCTCTTTGATGGCGCAACCAAGTAAACGTGCGGCTTCAAGCGGGTGAGGTGTGAGCACGGTCGGCTTACCGCGTGCACTGCGTTTTTTGAGCAAGGTTTGCAGCGAGGTATCGCGGGCAATGGCGTTCAAGGCGTCGGCGTCTAGCACCAGCTTTTGAGAAGACGACAACACATGCGGCATCCAAGCGTGAATGGCGTCTCCACCGCCGCAGCCACACACCACGGTGGCGTCGTTTAGCGTGAGGTCCATCGGGTCACGCACCATCAATGCGGGATGTGCAGCGGTCATGGCGTGCTTGGCCTCGGCATCTAGCAGTGCGGCAAACACCCGGCCAGCGCCACCATGTAAAGCGCTCAAGCTTGCCAACACCCCAGCACCCGCCATGCCTGGTGCACCCCCCAAGACAATGACATCGCCAAAGCTGCCTTTGTGGCTGTTGTGTGCTTTCTTGGCTTGTGCAGACGGCTTATGTTGAAGCCATGCAGTGGGGGCTTTGGCTTGGGGCACACCTAAGTCGTTGAACCAAACCCGACCCGCAGCATCGCGGCCATCGGCCGTGAAGAGTCCGGGTTTGAGTGTGAGCAAACTCAAAGTGTGGCGATTGGGTTGAGAAGGGCGAGTTGGCGTGATCCATTCGCCTGTGTCGGACAGTAAGCCTGTGGGGACGTCTACGCACAAGACGGGCGAGTTGCAGTGGTTCATCGCTTGAAGCCATTGCGCCATCAAGCCATCTGGTGCGCGTTGCACGCCAATGCCAAGCAGGGCGTCAATTGCTAAGTCAAATTGCGCAGGTGCTTGATTTTGAAATTCAACACCTGCCGCTTTGGCTCTCAGCCACGCTTTTTGCGCATCGTGCGGCACTTGGCCGTCTTGCCCTAGCCATGTGACCACGGGGTGTTTGCCCCATGCTTGCAATTGCACCGCTGCCTCTAGCCCGTCGCCGCCGTTGTTGCCGGGGCCGCAGGCAATCCAAATGGTTTGCGCATGCGGTGCAATGGCCATGGCCAGTTGCGCGGTGGCCAAGCCGGCACGCGCCATCAAGGTGTAGGGAGGCAGTTCGGCTTGGGCTTGGTGCTCAATGGCTTGGGTCAGCGCGACGCTACAAAGAGGCCATGAAGATCGCCCGCTGATTTGTTGCGTCTGACTTGGGTTGGTCATGGTTGTAGGTGTAACCGTTCCAGGCCAAGGCCTTGTAAATCAATGTCAGGGCTCTTGCCGCTGATGCTGTCGGCCACGGCGCGCGCGCTGCCGCAAGCCAATGTCCAGCCACTGGCACCGTGTCCCAGGTTCAGCCATACGCCGGAGACGCCGCTGGCCCCAACGATGGGCGGGCCATCGGGCAGCATGGGGCGTGAGCCTTTCCAAACCTGCACGCTGTCTTGTGTGCGTGCAGCGCCTGGAAACCAGTTGTCCAGCACGCGATACAGCGTTTTGATGCTGGCGGTGTCGTGGCGGCTGGCGTTGCCACCGATTTCAGAGCCGCCAGACACGCGCACGCGCTGGCCGAGGCGGCTGATGGCCACTTTGTATTGCTCGTCCATCACGCCGCTGCGTGGCGCATCCAATGGCTCGCGCACGGCGGCACTGATGGCGTAGCCGTGGACGGCGGCGAGGGGAATGCGCAAGCCCAAAGGACGCAGTAGTTGCGCGCTGGCAAGGCCTGCGCAGACCACCACAGCGTCAAATTTTTCGCCCATGTCGTTTGTCGAGGTGCGAATGATTTTGGGCTGCGCACTAGAGAGGGGTTGCACAGACGCGTTGAAATGGAATCTCGCCCCTAAAGACTCGGCTTCGTTTTTGAGTAACAACGTGAATTGGCGGCAGTTGCCTACTTCGTCTTCAGGAAAGTGAATGGCTTGTGCCAATGCTGTTTCGGGGTTGAGTGCGGGCTCGACGTTTCGTGCCTCTTCAGCGTTCAAACTTTTGAAACTCAGGCCTGCATCGCGCAGAACTTGCAAAGACGGCTGCATCAGCTTGACTTCGCGTTCGGTGCGCAGCAGGACCATGAATCCTGTGCTGCGTTCATGCTCTAGGTTCAGCGTATCCGTGAGGGTTTGCATGCGGTGGCTGCTGTACTCCGCTAAGCGCAGCATGCTTTCACGGTTGCGCACAAAAGTGGTGCTATTGCAGGCTTTGCGCCATTGCCACAGCCAGCGCCAATCGGCCATGCTGGGGTTGTTGAGGCGCAGAGGCGTATCGCGTTGCCACAAGTGGGACAGCACATGCTTGATCATGCCGGGCTGGGCCCATGGCGTGGCGTAGCTTGCCGAGGCGACTCCCGTGTTGGAAAAGCTGCACTCTTCAGCAGCAGCACCGTTGCGCTCAAAAACGCTGACTTGGTGTCCCTGCGCTGCGAGTTCGTAAGCCGTTGTGATGCCGATGACGCCAGCGCCGATGACCGCGATCTTCATGTGCGAATCCTCGCGGCGGTGGGGCGATTGGGTGAAAGAGGCATGTATTGCTGTGCTAGAATCATTGGGTTTTTCCGAGGTTGAGGCTTTGTCTCAAGTTCGGACAAACATCACTCGCAAACCAGCCTAATCAAGGTGTTGCCGGGAGTTTTTCAAGAATGAAAACTTGCGGTGATGACGGGCTGGATTTTAGACCCAACCTTTGGAGTATCTCTATGTCAGTCACTATGCGCGAAATGCTGGAAGCAGGCGTCCACTTTGGTCACCAAACTCGCTTCTGGAACCCCAAGATGGCTCCGTTCATCTTCGGTCACCGCAACAAAATT
>CANCCJ010000089.1 GCA_947374535.1 Comamonadaceae bacterium
AATTGGCTCCGGCTAGGCGGGATGAAGTTGTCTGTGGGCAGGGTTTGTGCCACATCCACGGGCTTGATCAAACGCGGCGTGATGACGAACATCAACTCGGTGCGATCGCTCTGAAACTCGCTGCTGCGAAACAGCGCACCCAAGATGGGGATATCGCCCAACAATGGCACGCGTTTGATGGTTTCAGTGACGTTGTTTTTAATCAGTCCGGCAATGGCTAGGCTTTGACCGTCCATCAACTGCACGGTAGTTTGAACTTTTCGAGTGGTGATGCTGGGCAAGACAGAGGTCACACCACCGATGGTCGTGAAGGCAGAACCCGCTTGGGCTAACTCAGACACTTCGGGCGCCACCTTCAGGTGGATGCGTCCACCCTCGATGACCGTCGGTGTGAACTTGAGTCCCACGCCGAACTCTTTTTCTTCCAAGGTGATCACTGGGAACCCACCCGTGTTGCTGCTGGCCACAGGAATGAAAATTTTGCCGCCCGCCAGAAAACTGGCTTCTTGCCCACTGATGGAAATGATGTTGGGTTCGGCCAGAATTTTGATCAGGCCATCTTGCTTTTGGGCGTCGATGGACACCTTGTTGCCGTTGTCTTTGGTGATGCTGAAGACGCCGTTACCCAAACTGAGGAAGCTGGACAAGATACCGTAGGTCATGCCTCCGCTGCTGGTTGTGGCTCCCACACTCGATCCCAGCTTGTCCAACAATGTTTTAGAAATTTCAGCCACTTTGACTTCCAGCATCACTTGTTGACCCGACGCCACTTGCAGCAGGTTGACCACTTTGGCCGAGGTGGTCGCCGCCACAGCAGCCGCACCGCCGCTGCCAGACAGGGTGGTGCCAGAGGCCACCTTGGTGTCGCCCGCCATGACGGGCAACACCAAAGACCGGTTGACGTCACGCACAAAGGCATTGGCAATGTCTTCGGCGTACTTGGCTTTGACGGCACTGGTGACCACGCCACTCAGCAGCACCGAGTCTGCGGCGGCATGCACGGAGATGCCGATTTCTTCGGGCATCAGCTCATGCAGCTTTTGCTCCATGCGCGACACATTGATGCTGACGTTGACATCTATAGCGGTGGTGGCACCACCTTTGCGCCAAATCACCAAGTTGGTAGAGCCGTAGTTTTTGCCCAGCAGATAGACCTCTGTAGGGCTGATCAGGGTGATGTCGGCGATGTTGGGGTTACCCACCGAAATTCGTGTCACCGCACTGGGCAAGCGCATCAGCGTGGACTTGCCAATGGTCAGTTCCATCGCCGAGCCCACAGTTGAGAACTCGGATTGGCTAGGTGCGGCATTGACCGAAGCAGGCGCTGGAGCCTCGGCAAATGCCAGCCCCGCAGGTGCGCACACGGCCATCGTGGCGAGCAGGCAAGCGGGTAACACATGGTGGCCTGCCGTGGTTTTTGGTATTTTTTTCATGAGATCCCCTGACTACTTAGAGTTGGCTTTTTGCACGCCACGAATCACTTCGACGGAATCGGTATTGCCGCCGCCTCTGGGTGTGTTCATGGGCCGAGGCTTGGGTGGGCTGCTAGTTGCTGCAACGGTTTTAACCAACGCATCGCCCGCCATCAGGTCGTCTCTGCGGGCGCCCTCGGTGGCGGTGTCGACTTTGTCTAGTGGATTTCTCAAGATGAGTGACAAGGTGCCAATGCTGCGGGCCAAGTCAATTTTTTCGGCTTGCGCAGGGTCGACTTGCAGCGTGACGGCACTGACCACCTTGGGCTTGTTTTGGTCTCGTTTGTCGTCTTGTGCGGTGGCGAGCACCAGAATTCGTTCCAACACAATTTTGGAAATGGGTTTTTCGTTTTGGTCTTTGGTGTTCACCATCACGTCCACCAAACTGCCGGGCCGTATGTAGCCAGCCACGCCCACAATTTCATTGGCGTGAATGCTGATGGCGCGCATGCCCGGCGGAATGATGGATGACAGGCCACCCGCCGAGCCCTCGGGTGCGAGTTTGGCTTCCAGCAGTGCTTCACCTTTGTAAATGACAGCGCCTGCCACCACGCGGCTATCGAGTTTTTTGAGGTCGGTGAAGGCCCCTTCGGGGATGGCACCTTTGGGCCAAGCCATCTGCGTCAGCATGTCTGGCGTCAGCAGCGTGCCGGGGTCTAGGTCTTGGTTGGCAACTACCACCGCAGTTGAGTTTTCAGTTGCTTGGGCACTGACCCATCGGGCCGCAAACCAAACGGCCAAAACGCCCGCGAAGAGGGAAAAGAAAATCATGATCAACGCTCGGCTACTTTTCATGTCTCACCTTCCTTGGGGCTTGTGTCCCATTGCGTTTTAAAAACCCAAAATTTGTGGTCCACCACTGAGCCGCCAATAACTAAAGGCGACAAGACCCGCAGCAAATGACAGGGCGTAAGGCATACGATCGACCGACTGCGTCGCGGCGTCAAACCGCTTACCGCCCGGGCTCATGCCCACAACAATCAACTTGACGTTGCCTAATACCTGCTGGGTATTGCGCTTGAACAGCATGCGCGCAACGCCGATCACGCCACCTGCCACCAGCACGAACAAGGCCAAGCCAATGACGTCTGATGTGCCGACGAAGGCACCCAAAGCCGCCATCAGCTTGACATCGCCCGCACCCATGGCACGCAAGAGGTAGAGAGGTAAAAAGAGGGCGAGGCCCACCAAAGCACCTAGCAACGCTGTGCCAAGTCCAAGCGCACCCGGGAAGTAGGCAAACAATCCGCCTTGCCCATTGGCAGGGCCTAGCGTTTGCAGTGCCAAGCCTGTGCTCAACAAAAACAAAATGAGGGTGTTGGGAATGCGGTGTTCGCGTAGGTCCCAGTCCACCGCCATGCACATGCTCAGCGCAAGAATGGCAAAGGACCAAACTTGCCAGCTCACGGGTGTTAACGCTAAGACCATCATCACTCTCCCACATTGGGAAATTCAATTGATTGGGGCAAGAACAAGGCTGAAAGAGCCATGCCCACCCTTGCCCCCGAAATCACGGCTTTTTTGCCGAATTCCTTATGGACAAGCACCTGCTTTGAGTGAGTTGCAAATGTTTTTAAATACGGTTTCCAATGTGGTTCCGATGGTGGTGACAGTGCCGATGATGACGGCGGCAATCAGCGCCGCAAACAGACCATATTCAAGCGCGGTCACGCCTTCTTCTTCACATAGAAAATTTCGAGTCGCAATCAATAGTTGTTTCATTTCAATCTCTCCTGTTGAACAAGCAAACAGACATCCTTTCGAGATGGCTGCACATTAAGCAGAGAAAGAACTTTGAAGACTTCCTTTTCCTGCTTGGAGCTCAGTATCAACAGTGACAGCGAAATGTCCACGCAAAACAAAGCCTTGCTTGACGAATGTCAAGCAAGGCTTTGCATGGCAATTAAAAGGCGCGGGCTTAATCCGTCGAAATTTCGGGATTCGCCGCTCTGGTGACGTATTTAAAAGTGCCGGTGGCGTGTGCGCATGCATGGCCTTGCGCATCAAACACCGTGCCTTCGGTGAAGGCCATGTTGCGTGTGCGATGTATCAAGCGGCCCTTGGCGGTGAGTGCACCGCGTGCAGGCTGCATGAACGAAGTTTTCATTTCAATCGTCACTGCACCCATCGTTTTGTCTACGCTACGCGCGGCCGTGGCAAGTGTCACGTCGAGCAACGTCATCAGCGCACCGCCGTGTGTGACGTTGAAAGAATTCAAGTGTTCGGGCTCTGGCGTGTATCGCAACTCGGATTGGCCATCGTCAAAGAACACCATCTCAAACCCGAGGTGCTCGACAAACGGAATGTATGCGCCAAAGCTTTCTTGCATGGTGTTCTCCAAAGAAGTTATAAAACTTCGAAAATACCAGCAGCGCCCATGCCGCCACCGATGCACATGGTGACGCACACGCGTTTGGCGCCACGGCGTTTGCCTTCAATCAAAGCATGGCCTGTCAAACGTTGGCCGCTCACGCCATAGGGGTGACCCAATGCAATGGCGCCGCCGTTGACGTTGAGACGGTCATCGGGGATGCCTAGTTTGTCGCGGCAGTACAGCACTTGCACGGCGAAGGCTTCATTCAGCTCCCACAGGTCAATGTCGTTCACGCTCAGGCCCAAGCGCTTGAGTACTTTGGGCACGGCGTACACGGGGCCAATGCCCATTTCATCTGGCTCGCAACCTGCCACAGCGAAGCCGAGAAAGCGGCCCAAGGGTTGGAGGTTGCGTTTGCTGGCGAGCCTTTCGCTCATCACCACGCAGGCGCCTGCGCCGTCTGAAAATTGGCTGGCATTGCCGGCTGAAATCAAACCACCGTGCATGGCAGATTTGAGGTTGGCCAAGGCTTCGGCGGTGGAGCCTGCGCGGATGCCCTCGTCTTTGCTGACTGTGACTTGCTGGGTCATCAAGCCCATCACTTTGTCGACCACGCCCGCTTTGACGGTGATGGCTGCAATCTCGGCATCAAACAAACCGGCCGTTTGCGCGGCAAAGGCGCGTTGCTGGCTGAGTGCGCCGTAGGCGTCCATGGCTTCGCGGCCGATGTTGTAACGCTTGGCCACGTTCTCCGCGGTTTGCAGCATGTCCCAGTAAATTTCTGGTTTTTTCTTTTGCAGCGCCAAGTCCCGCAGCATGTGTTGGTTCATCTCTTGTTGCACACATGAAATGCTTTCCACACCACCGGCCACATACACATCGCCCTCACCCGCAATGATGCGTTGGGCAGCGGTGGCAATGGTTTGCAAACCAGACGAGCAAAAACGATTGATGGTCATGCCCGACACCGACACAGGGCAATCGGCCATGAGCGCAATTTGGCGGGCGATGTTGGTGCCGGTGGCGCCCTCGGGCAGCGCGCAGCCCATGATGACGTCATCCACTTCGGCGGCTTCAATGCCCGCACGTGCAATGGCGTGTTTGACGACGTGACCACCCAAGGTTGCGCCGTGCGTCATGTTGAAAGAGCCCTTCCAGCTTTTAGCAAGCGGTGTGCGGGCGGTAGAGACGATGACAGCGTGGGTCATGAGAGTTCCTTGTGTGCGGTTCAGTTGAAAGTTTTGCCAACGGCTGCGAGTTGGGCGAGCAATGGGGCTGGCTTCCAAAACTCGGCGTCATCGTGCGGGTTGGTGGCAAAGCGCTGCATGGCTTGCACGACGTTAAAGAGGCCCAGCTCATCGGCGTAGTTCATGGGGCCACCACGGTAAATGGGGAATCCGTAGCCGCTGATGTAGACCATGTCGATGTCGCTGGCTTTGCTGGCAATACCCTCTTCCAAAATGTGCGCGGCTTCGTTCACCAAAGCAAAGTTCAAGCGTTGAACGATTTCTTCGTCGCTGATTTTGCGTGGCTTGATGCCTAAGGTTTCGCGGTGTTTGGCAATCATGGCTTCCACGTCTTTGTTAGGGATGGCGTCACGCTTGCCGGGTTTGTAGTCGTACCAGCCGGCGCCTGTCTTCTGACCAAAGCGGCCTTGTTCGCACAACAGATCAGCCGTTTTGCTGTAGCGGCGTTTGGGGTTCTCTGCGTATTGGCGTTTGCGAATGGCCCAACCAATGTCGTTGCCCGCCAAGTCGCTCATGCGGAACGGGCCCATGGCCCAGCCAAACTTCTCCGCAGCGCGGTCCACCTGGGCGGGGGTGCAGCCCTCATCTAGCAAGAAGCCGGCTTGTCGGCCATATTGGTCAATCATGCGGTTGCCAATGAAGCCGTCGCACACGCCCGATAGCACGGCGATTTTTTTGATTTTCTTGGCCACATCCATCACGGTGGCCAGCACATCTTTGGCGGTGTCTTGGCCACGCACGACTTCGAGCAGCTTCATGACGTTGGCGGGGCTGAAGAAGTGCATGCCCACCACGTCGTGTGGGCGTTGGGTGAAGTGGGCGATTTTGTTGAGGTCAAGCGTGGACGTGTTGGACGCCAAAATTGCGCCGGGTTTCATCACCGCATCGAGTTGTTTGAACACGGCTTCTTTGACGCCGATGTCTTCAAACACCGCTTCAATGACGAGGTCTGCATCTTTGATGTCGTCGTAGCTCAGTGTGGTGCTGAGCAGCGCCATGCGCTGGGCCATCTTGTCTTCTTTGAGCTTGCCTTTTTTGACGCGCTCTTCGTAGTTTTTTTGGAGGGTGGCCACGCCGCGGTCCAAGGCTTCTTGCTTGGTTTCAAGCATCTTGACCGCAATGCCTGCGTTTAAGAAGTTCATGGCAATGCCGCCACCCATGGTGCCCGCGCCGATGACGGCAACTAGCTTGATGGCGCGGACAGGCGTGTCGCTGGGCACATCGGCAATCTTGCTGGCGGCACGTTGCGCACCAAACAAGTGGCGCAAGGCCCGGCTCTCGGGCGTCCACATCAGGTTGATGAACTGTTCGCGCTCGAACATCATGCCTTCAGCAAAGGGCTTCTTCGTAGCGGCTTCCACGGCGTCCACGGCTTTGGGTGGCGCGGGATAGTTTTTGGCCATGCCTTTAACCATGTTGCGGGCGAACTGAAAGTAGGCATCGCCTTGGGGGTGTTTGCAAGGCAAGTCGCGCACTTTGGGCAGTGGGCGCACTTCAGCAATTTCGCGGGCGAAGGCCAAGGTTTCGTCCATCAAGCTCTGCGCAGACATGGCGATTTGGTCAAACAATTTTTGGCCGGGCAGCATGGCCAGCATGTCGCTCTTAATCGCTTCGCCGCTCACGATCATGTTCAATGCGGGCTCGACGCCCAAGGCACGTGGCAAACGTTGTGTGCCGCCTGCACCGGGAATCAAACCCAGCTTCACTTCGGGCATGCTGATGCTGGTGCCGGGCGCGCACATGCGGTAGTGGCAACCCAATGCCAGCTCTAAGCCGCCGCCCATCACCACGCTGTGCAGTGCCGCCACCACCGGCTTGCTGCAGTTTTCCACGCAGGAAATCACACTGAGGAGATTGGGTTCTTGAAACGCTTTGGGCGTGCCAAATTCACGCACATCCGCGCCACCCGAAAATGCTTTGCCTTGTCCGGTGATGACGATGGCTTTGACCGCTGCATCGGCCACTGCTTGCGCAATGCCCGCCACAATGGCGCGGCGTGTTTCTAAGCCCATGCCGTTGACGGGCGGGTTGTTCAAGGTGATCACGGCCACATCGCCGTGAACTTGGTAGTCTGCACTCATCTGGATTCCTTCAAAAAATTAGCCGATGTTGGGAAGCACGTAGTCTTTGAGCTGCTCGCGCAATTTGGTTTTGAGCATCTTGCCGGTCGCGCCCAGCGGGATGGCGTCCACAAACACCACGTCGTCTGGGATTTGCCACTTGGCGGTTTTGCCTTCGTAGAAGGCCAATAGTTCTTCACGGCTCACCTGTGCACCTGGCTTTTTCAGCACAGCCACGATGGGACGTTCATCCCACTTAGGATGTGCCACGCCAATGCATGCGGCCATGGCCACCGCGGGGTGTGCGACGGCGATGTTTTCAATGTCGATGGAGCTGATCCACTCGCCGCCCGACTTGATGACGTCTTTGCTGCGGTCTGTGATTTGCATGAAGCCATCGGCGTCGATGGTGGCCACGTCACCCGTGGGGAACCAACTGACGCCCTCTTTGTCTTTCACCAGCGGGCTGCCTTCGCCTTTGTAGTAATTGGCCACCACCCAAGGACCTTTGACCAGCAAGTCGCCATAGGCTTTGCCGTCGTGGGGCTGCTCGTCGCCCGCGTCGTTGACGATCTTCATGTCTACGCCGTAGATGGCGCGGCCTTGCTTCAACAGCAACTTCATTTGCTCGTCTTTGGGCAGTGTGAGGTGCTTATTTTTCAGTGTGCACAAAGTGCCTAAGGGGCTGAGTTCGGTCATGCCCCATGCGTGCAGCACCTCCACGCCGTAGTCGTCGCGAAAGGCATCGATCATGGCGGGTGGGCAAGCCGAGCCACCTATGACGGTGCGCTTCAAAGTAGAGAACTTCAAGCCATTGGGCTTCATGTACGTGAGTAGCATTTGCCACACGGTGGGCACACCGGCGGCGTAGGTGACACCTTCGTTCTCAATCATTTCGTAGACCGACTTGCCGTCCATGCCGGGACCTGGAAACACCAGCTTGGCGCCGGTGAGCGCTGCGCTGTAAGGAATGCCCCATGCGTTGACGTGAAACATGGGCACCACCGGCAAAATGGCATCGCGGGCCGAGATGCACATCACATCCGGCAAGGCCGCTGCATAGGCGTGCAAGGTAGTGGAGCGATGGCTATACAAGGCCGCTTTGGGATGCCCCGTCGTGCCGCTGGTGTAGCACATGCTCGAAGCCGTGTTTTCGTCAAACACGGGCCATGGGTAGCGGGTGCTTTGATGGCCCATCCACGCTTCGTAGCTGATGAGATTGGGGATGCCCGTGTCGGCTGGCAGCTTGTCGGCATCGCACATCGCCACCCAATGTTTGACGGTGCTGCATTTGCTGTGCACGGCTTGGATGATGGGTAAAAACGTCACGTCAAAACACAACACTTGGTCTTCTGCATGGTTGGCAATCCACGCAATTTGATCTGGGTGCAAGCGCGGGTTGATGGTGTGCAACACGCGACCACTGCCACTGACGCCAAAGTAGAGCTCTAGGTGTCGGTAACCATTCCAAGCTAAGGTGGCGACACGGTCGCTGAAACCGAGTTTCATGCCATCCAATGCATTGGCCACTTGCCTCGAACGGCGCGCCACATCAGACCATGTGTAGCGGTGGATGTCACCTTCCACACGACGCGACACCACTTCGCCATCGCCGTGGTGTTTGTCTGCAAACTCAATCAGGTTTGAAATGAGCAGCGGTTGGTCTTGCATCAAGCCGAGCATGGTTTTCTCCTAAAGTTTTTTTCGCACGATCGTGCTTTTTTATCTATTGTGCCAATTCTTTGATGAATTTAAGGAAAGCCCACAAAAAACGAGCCTATGGATAACCCGAGACAATTCACAACATGTTTAACCGCCCTCCTACCCTAGCTGCTGACTTGCCGTGGCTCACTGCGTCTGATGCAAGCTTTGCTTCATTGGGCGTAGCCTTTGCCACTCCCACGGAACCAACGCCCCTGCCAGCTGCACACTGGGTAGGTTGCAATGATGTTTTGCGTGCTGAACTGGGCTTGCCACAAGACCTGTGGCAACAGCAAGATGCGTTGAATGTGTTGACCGGCAACCTTATTCCCAATGGCTTGGCGACTTACGCCAGCGTTTACAGTGGGCACCAGTTTGGCCAATGGGCGGGTCAGTTGGGTGATGGCCGCGCTTTGAATTTGGGTTCAATCAACGCACCTGGGGGGTTGCAAGAGTTACAGCTCAAAGGTGCAGGCCCCACGCCCTATTCCCGTCGAGGCGATGGTCGCGCGGTATTGCGCTCGAGCATTCGCGAATTTTTGGCTAGCGAGGCCATGTACGGTTTGGGCATTGCCACCACGCGTGCTTTCTGTGTCACAGGTTCACCTGCTCATGTGCGACGCGAAGAGGTTGAAACCGCCGCTGTGGTGGCGCGCGTGGCACCTAGTTTTGTGCGCTTTGGCCACTTTGAACATTTCTCAGCCAATGGGCAAATCGAAGAGCTTCGGTCCTTGGCCGACCATGTGATCGAGGCGCATTTTCCCGCGCTGCAAGACCTGCACGGTGCGGCGCGTTACACCGCCTTGCTTCGCGAAGTGACCCAGCGCACCGCTGCCTTGATGGCGCAATGGCAAGCCGTGGGCTTTTGCCACGGCGTGATGAACACCGACAACATGAGTGTGTTGGGCCTCACGCTCGACTACGGCCCATTTCAATATTTGGACGGCTTTGACGCCGACCACATTTGCAACCATTCCGATACACAGGGCCGCTATGCCTATGCGCGTCAGCCTCAAATCGCTTATTGGAATTTGTTTTGCCTAGGCCAAGCTTTGATGCCTTTGATTGAGGCGCAAGCACCGGCTTTGGCTGCCCTGGAGAGCTACAAAGTGAGCTTTCCCGCTGCGATGGACCAACGCATGCGTGACAAACTGGGTCTGAGCGGTGCACACGAGGGCGATCGTCCTTTGGTGGAAGACCTGCTGCAAGCCATGCAGCAAGACCGTGTGGACTACACCGTGTTTTGGCGACGCTTGAGCGTGGCGGTGCGTGAGTCGGCGCACATGACGCATGCCTTTGAACCTGTGCGTGATTTATTTCTACATCGCGAGGTGTTTGATGTGTGGTGTGCGCGCTACCTTGATCGCTTGGGCACAGTCAATCGCCAAGTCATGGGCGACGCCATGCTGCGCACCAATCCCAAATACATCTTGCGCAATCATTTGGGCGAGATGGCCATTCGCCAAGCCAAACAAGGCAACTTCGCCATGGTGCAAGACTTGCTGCAGGTGCTGCACACGCCTTTTGACGAACACACAAACTACGAAGCTTGGGCTGGCCTTGCGCCAGAATGGGCCTCATCTATAGAAATCAGCTGCTCATCATGACAATTCAAAAAACAGAACAAGAATGGCGCGAACTGCTCGCCGCCAAGCACGCAGAACCCGTGGCCTTTGAGGTCACGCGCAAAGCCGCGACCGAGCGCCCGTTCACGGGCAAGTACGAAGCCCATTGGGAAAACGGCAGCTATCACTGCATGTGCTGCGGCGCAAAGTTGTTTGAATCCGACACCAAGTTTGACGCGGGTTGCGGCTGGCCAAGTTTTCACACCGCGGCCAGCGAAGAAGCCATCACTGAGCACCGCGACACCAGCCACGGCATGACCCGTGTAGAAACCGTGTGCAGCGAATGCGGCGCGCATTTGGGCCATGTGTTCAACGACGGCCCCGCGCCCACCGGCTTGCGCTACTGCATGAATTCGGCTTCGTTAGACTTCGTGCCAATCAAATAAAGCGTTTATGAAATTACTGCTCGACTTC
>CANCCJ010000090.1 GCA_947374535.1 Comamonadaceae bacterium
TACGAACCCAATGCCTTCACTGCCCTCGATGATCCGCAGTTCAAAGCCTTTAGTAAAAACTTGTATGGTGACGAAGCACGTGCCAATCCTTACCACTATGGCCACTTGCCTGAAGTCACCGTGCATCCTGATGGTTCGGGTTCGATCAAAAAGCACTATTGCTTAGGCCGCTTGTCGCATGAGTTGGTTCAAGTCATGCCAGACAATCGCACGGTGTTCATGGGGGACGATGCCACCAACAGTGGCTACTTTGTCTTTGTGGCGGACAAAGAAAAAGATTTGTCCTCTGGTACCTTGTATGTGGCCCAAGTCGGCGATGGTTTTAGCATTAACCCTGGTGACGCAGCGGCACCGTTGAAATGGATCAAATTGGGTTCGGCCAGTAGTAAAGAGATAGAGCAATTGGCCAGCCGTTTGAAAGCTACCGACATCATGGTCCTCAAAACATCTGACCCCAAAGACGCGAGTTTTACCCGTATCGTGGCCAACGGTAAGGTGGAGTGGGTCAAGCTGAATCCGGGTATGGAAAAGGCGGCTGCGTTTTTAGAGACCCACCGCTACGCTGCACTGATGGGTGCTTCGATGGGGTTCTCGAAAATGGAGGGAACCACCGTCAACATCAAAGACAAAGTGGCTTATTCAGCCCTGCAAAACTGTGTGGCATCGATGGTGAGTGGCAATGCGGCAAACGTCGCTGGCAATGGTATTCAACTTCCTGCTGCATTGAATGCAGGGGCGGTGATGGCTTTGAACCTCAAGGGAGGATTGCAGGATACACAGGGGCAGGTCATTCGCAGCGAATGGATGCCTAGCGATACCCGAGCTTTGCTTGCAGGCAAAGATATCGCTGCGGATGCGTTGGGCAACACCGCAGATCCAGACATGATTGCCAATCCAGATAACCTGAAGTTTTCGGAAAAAATGCGTACGTTGTTCATTGGTGAAGATAGCAACCAGCACGTCAATAACTTTTTATGGGCTTACAACGTAGATACACAAAAACTCTCGCGTGTGCTGTCCGTCCCAACGGGGGGCGAATCGACAGGCTTACATGCGGTAGATGAGCTCAATGGTTGGACCTACATCATGAGCAACTTTCAGCATGCCGGTGATTGGTTGCCTATTCATGCCAACGTCAAAGCTGCGCTTGACCCCTTGATCAATGCCAATTACAAAGGTAAGTTCGGTGCCGCCGTAGGATATCTGACGGCTACCCCAATGCAAGTAAAGTTAATTTGAATCGCGGCGGTTTAGAGCGTTTCTAGCTTGCGTGCTAACTTCAACTCGTCATCGATCCTTTATAAATCCTTCATAAATGTCACACTTATGTCACGAACACTCGGCACACTTGTGGGCTACTTAGACAGGTAATCACATGACGACAGGTATTCAAGTCAAAGAACAACACGCAGACAAGATGCAAAAGCCACAATGGCTGGATCGTGATTTGAGTTTGTTGGCCTTTAACACACGTGTCCTCGATTGGGCCAAGCGTGCAGATGTGCCGTTGTTAGAGCGCTTGCGATATCTTTGCATCGTTTCATCTAACTTGGATGAGTTTTTTGAAGTGCGTGCTGTTTTACACAGCAGCACAATACACACCAAAATTTCTTTGGATGCGCCCAGCCATCATGCACAACATTATTTAAGCAAAATTGCACACGAGTTAGTTGATGAGCAATATGCGTTGTACAACGATGTGCTGATGCCAGCTTTTGCGAAAGAGGGGGTCCGCATCTTGTCCTATGGTGAGCGCACCTTGGCGCAGCATCAATGGGTCAAATCTTTCTTTGAGCGTGAAGTTCGCCCTTTGCTTCTACCCGTGGGTTTAGACCCCGCACACCCGTTTCCGCAGGTGGCGAATAAGTCACTCAACTTCATCGTGCGTTTGTCCGGTAAGGATGCGTTTGGCCGTGATAACGAAATTGCCATTGTCAAAGTTCCGCGCAGTTTGCCGCGCTTGATTCCGCTTCCAGAAAAGCTCTCGGGCAAGCGCCAACTTTTTGTATCCATCTCAAGTGTGATTCGTGCGCACTTGAAAGATCTATTTCCAGGTCGTGAAGTGGGGCAGTTTTCCCAATTCCGTGTCACGCGCCACTCTGACCTAGCGGTGGATGAAGAGGATGTAAAGAATCTTCGCACTGCATTGCGCAAGGGTTTGGTGCATCGCAACTATGGCGAGGCAGTTCGATTGGAGGTGTCTTCGGGTTGCTCGGAATATTTATCTGAATTTTTGTTGCAACAATTTCAGTTACCGCACGCTGCCTTGTACCGTGTGCATGGCCCGGTAAATTTGGTTCGCTTGAACCAGTTGATTGATTTGGTCGATAAGCCAAACTGGCTGTTCCCACGCTACAACGCGAGTTTTCCGCAGCAGTTGGTGAGCAATGGTTCCATTTTCGAACGCTTGCAAACGGGCGATGTGATGATTCATCAGCCGTATGAAAGTTTTGACGGCGTGTTGGCATTTTTACGTGAAGCCGTGCTAGATCCGGACGTGCTGGCCATCAAACAAACGATTTACCGCACGGGTGCTGATTCCTCGCTGATGGAGTTATTGCGCGAAGCTGTGCAGCGTGGCAAAGAAGTGACTGTTGTGGTGGAGCTCAAAGCTCGGTTTGATGAAGAAGCCAACATCAACTGGGCTGAAAAGCTGGAGTACATCGGCGCTCAAGTGGTCTATGGTGTTGTGGGTTTGAAAACCCACGCCAAAATGCTATTGGTCTCGCGACGTGAAGGGCGCACGATTCGTCGCTATGCACATTTGTCCACGGGTAACTACAACACTCGCACGGCTAAGCTCTATACAGATTTGAGCCACATCACCAGTGATATCAAGCTCACACAAGACGTGGAAAATGTGTTCAATTTGTTGGCGAACCAAAGCAAAATTCCGCGCTTGAACAAAATGTTGATTGCTCCATTCCAGTTGCAACGCAGCTTAATTGACAAAGTAGAAAAGACGGCACTAGCTGCATCGCAAGGTGTGGCCAGCCGCATCATCTTGAAAATGAACACGCTGACCGATGAAAAACTCATGGAGGCGTTGGTACTCGCTGGACAAGCAGGTGTTCATATTGATTTGATTATCCGTGGCGCGTGCATGTTGCCCGCACAACGTCCTGGTGTGACGGACAACATTCGTGTGCGCTCCATCATTGGCCGGTTTTTAGAGCATTCGCGCGTGTTCTATTTCCGTACTGGTATCGACGAATCTTTGTATTTATCGAGTGCAGACTGGATGAACCGCAATATGCTGCGTCGTGTCGAGTTGGCATGGCCTGTAGAGGATCCAGTGATTCGCAAGCGTGTGATCGATGAATGTTTGGTCGCGTATTTGCACGACAACGTCGATGCTTGGCGCATGAATTCCGAGGGTCACTACACCCGTGTGGAACCAGCCAAGCCCAGACGTGTTGCTAGCAAAGCAGCGCAGTCTGTTTCGTCGGTGGCTGCTCATGGTGCCCAAGCGGCTTTGATGGGTTTGTACGCAGCAAAGATGTGAGGCTTCGATAGAAGGGCTTGTTATGGACTTGATCTTGTGGCGTCACGCAGAAGCAGAGAATGCACCCGAAGGTAGTGATGATTTGTCGCGTCCGTTGACCCCCAAAGGCGAACGTCAGGCCATACGTATGGCAACTTGGTTAGATCGTCATTTGCCTGAAGGTACAAGGGTGTTGGTCAGTCCTGCACGTAGAACGCAACAAACTGTTGCGCCGTTAGGACGTAAATTTAAATTGCGAGATGAGTTAGTGCCCGAGACATCAATGGAAGATGTGCTTACCTTGCTTAAGTGGCACCCAGAGACTGGGCCCCAATTGAAAGGGCCTGTTTTGATGGTGGGACACCAGCCTTACTTAGGGCAATTGGTCGCACGCCTGCTGGGTATGAAAGAGGGTTCTTGTGCAGTTCGCAAGGGGGCCGTATGGTGGCTTCGTACCCGGGTGCGAGACGGTCAACCTCAAACAGCGTTGCTGACCGTCGCTTGCCCAGAGCTTATTTCACGTTCTTGGGACGACCGGTCTTGATGGCTGGTACGTTGCTTAATGCTGCCTTGAACTGAATGTCGCTCATGGCGGCGAGTGCTTTGATGCCAGCTCGCAGTAACTCGCTCTTTTTGACAGACTGACCCAGTTTGCCAGCGCGCAACTTGAGGCTGTCGATGACCACGTATTCATCTTTTGGAATGGTGAAGCTGTCACGCACCAGCTTTGGTTTTTTTACTTTAGCGGGTTTGATTGCTTTTACCGGCTTAGCTGCAGTTTTCACAGGGGCTTTTTTGACCACAGTTTTTGTGGTCGTTTTGCTCAAAGGGTTTGCAGCTTGTTGGGCCGTCGCGACTTTTTTTACGACCGGCTTCTTAGTCGCTAAGGGCTTTGAAGCGGGTTTTTTAGCGGCTGGTGTTTTGGCAGCGCGAGTCTTGGTGACGGCTTGAACGACTGATTTTTGTTCTGTGGTGCTCACTGATGATTTCCTAAAGAATTAAAAGAATAAACAGTTTATACGGTTATATTAAAAAAACCAAGTGTCATGTGCGTCATGGTTTTGTCACAAACTCAAATGACCAAGAGGCTTTTTGCCATGACAGAGTTTCTTGCTTCAGCAAGTGTGCCGATTGCGGAAAGTCGTTGGCCCAAGACGCAGGGGCTGTGAGTGTGATGCGTTTTTTGTGCTCGTCAGAGTGCATGGTCAAAGTTTTGTGTTCTGGGTCTTTGCGTGCATGGCACAAAATCAGACTGAGGCGCAAAGCCATCAGCATCTTGGCGAATTCATCTTCTTCCAACTCAACTTCTAGCTTTTTCAGCTTACCGCGCTGGCCTAAAACCAACAGACCCAAGCGATGCAGTTCAGGCATGCTGAACCCCACCAAGTCTGCGTTGTCCAAAATGTAGGCGCCGTGTTTGTGATAGTCGCTGTGCGAAATGGCCACGCCAACCTCGTGCAGTTGCGCTGCCCAATTCAGCTTGCGAGTTAGGCGGTTGATTTGCTTGACATCTTCATGTTCATTGAGATGCATGCATCGCAACCAATGCACAGCCACTTGGCCTACGCGTTGACCTTGTTGCACATCGACTGCAAACTTCAGGGCTAAGCGTTGCACAGACAGATCACGCGTGTCTGTGCTGTGGTCTTCACGCTCCACCATTTCAAATAACACGCCATGGCGCAATGCACCTTGTGCAACATGTAATGTGTCGATTTTCAAAAGCGTCATCAGTGCCCGCAAGACGCTGACCCCCCCTCCAATCACGGCACGTCGGTCGTCTTTCAGTCCTTCGAGTTGAACCTTGTTGGCATTACCCGCGCGAACTAAACACTTCAACAACCAGTCCAATCCATCCAAGCTAATTTCGCCGTCTGGAAATCCAGAAAGAGCCAAAATTTCAGCCACCGCACCAACGGTTCCAGAGGCTCCATAAGCCTTGCTCCATTTGCTGCGTGAATAAGCCGTAAGCGCTTCTTCGAGTACAGCTTGTGCTGCAATTTCGGCGCGGTAAAAGGCTTGTTCTGTGAATTCGCCGCTAGGGAAATACGCCATTGACCAAGTCACACTTCCGACTCGAAAAGATGCCTTCTCTGCTGCATCCAGCCCATCGCCCAGCACTAACTCTGTGGACCGTCCACCAATGTCAATCACCAATCGGTGTTCGTTGTCACTCGGCAGTAAGTGGGCCACACCTTGGTAAATCAGCCGCGCTTCTTCGGTGCCTGCAATGACCTCGATGGGGAATCCCAAAATTTCGCAACCACGTTTTAAAAATTCTTCACGGTTCTTGGCTTCTCGCAACGTTTGTGTGGCGACTGCACGCACCTGTGATTTTTTGAATCCAGATAGACGTTCTGCAAATCGTGCCAAACAGTCCCAGCCGCGTTGCATGGCCTCGGGGGTGAGGTTGCGGTCAGCGTCTAGACCGTTGCCTTGGCGCACCGTTTCTTTGAGGTAGGCCACGCGTTGTATTTGACCGTGGTCATAACGGCCGATTTCAAGACGAAAACTATTTGAGCCCAAATCAATGGCTGCGAGGAGGGTGCCGTGTTTCATGAAAACGATATTACCGTTTATTCATGACGAAAATGTGTCAATCGTGTGTCAAATGCGACCAACGCATTGGCTTGTTCTGAACGTGAAGACTCAATCAGCTAACAATTCAAGCTTGGCGCACAGCTCTCGCAAGCTGGGGCGATCAGCAGGCACATCGCACAAACACTGTTTCGCGAGTTGCGCCAAGGCTTGGTGCTTGGCTGTATCTGTTGGCTTTGTATCGCATTGCGAGGCCAGTTCTTCTAGCAAGCAGCCCACAGCACGCACTTCGAGTTTGTCTAAACCTTGTGCAAGTGCTGCGTCCTTCACATCAAAAAACGCGGCTGCGCCAAAGTCGCTCAGCAGCGCAGCGCCCTCTGGCGTGTGCAAGATGTTATGTGCGTACAAGTCGCCATGCGTGATGCCGCGTGCATGCAAGTGTTGTGCGGCCGAGGCAATGCCTATCGCCACGCGCAGCGTGGCAGGCCAACCCAAGCGTTTGTCTGCGGGGTAAACATCGCGTGTGCAGCTCTCCAGGCTGGGTGGTCTTGCAAGGTTGCCAAACTCGGGCGCAATCAGCGGCATGACCAAGGCTTGTGTGTCCTGTGGATGCTCTGTCACGCGGCCTATGGCTGACACCAAATGGGGGTGCGCGCCTGCGTGCATGCAGGCCGCCATTTCGCAGTCGGGCAAGCCGTCGCTGGTGACGGCGCCTTTGAACAGTTTGACCGCGACGGTTTCATCGTCTGCGTCCGTTCGCAATACCGCTTGGTGGATCACGCCGGATGCGCCTTCGCCAAGCTGGTGTTGCAGATGCAAATGTTGCCAAGCGATGTGCGGCGTGGGGGCATTGGTCAAGGCTTGTGCTTCGAGCGCTTGTGTAAATGGGTTGCCTGCAAACGCCAGCCATGTGAGGCGAGGCAGCTGCATCAGCCATTCAGGCAGTTCTGTCAGTTGATTGGCCGAGATGCGCAGCAGCTCTAAGCGCGTGCAGTTGCTTAACTCGGGGGGCAAGCTTGTGAGTTGGTTGCCTGCCAACATGAGCTTTTGTAGACGCGTGCATTGTCCGATCTCTGCCGGCAGTGAGGTGATCGCGTTGTCCGTCAAGATGAGCCAACGCAGCAGCGGTGGCAATGCTTTGGGCGACACATGCGCAAGGCGATTGGCCTTGAACCCCATCATGCTCAGTTGTTCGCATTGGCCCAACACTTCGGGCAGTTCGGTGAAGGGGTTGTCCGAGCAAAAAATCACGCGCAGCTTGTGCAGGCGAGGCAAGTCGTCGGGCAGGCTGCTCAGTTGATTGCCGGATAAATCTAAGATTTCTAACGAGTCGGCCAGCTCAAAAATTTCTGGTGGAAATTCGGTCAAGCCGCAGCGCATTTGCAGGCGTTGAATGCCTTGTAGTTTGCCACTGCGAAGTTGTTCTAGCGTGTGCATGGATTTTTAGAGCTGCAACATTTTGATGGCCAAGCCAATCAATGCGCATAAACCAATCACTTGCATCACGCTGCGTTTGTATTTGAATAGTGCCACTGCCGCGCCCACCGCGATGAGGGCTGAACGAAGCTCAAACGTCCCAGCAAACCCTTCGGGCCACAAGACGTGGTAGCCAAAGAACAGCGCGAGGTTCAGAATCACACCGACGACGGCGGCGGTGATGGCGGTGAGGGGTGCCGTCAATTGAAGATTGCGGTGCGTGCTCTCCACCAAGGGGCCACCCGCCAAGATGAAGATGAACGACGGCAAAAAGGTGAACCACGTCACCAAGCAGGCCGCCAGTACGCCTGCTGCAAACAAACTCTCGGGGCCGAGCAGCGCTTTCACGTAGCCACCAATGAACGCTACAAACGCCACCACCATGATGAGCGGCCCGGGTGTGGTTTCGCCCAAGGCCAAGCCATCCATCATTTGCGTAGGACTGACCCAGCCAAACTCGCTGACCGCGCCTTGGTAGACATAGGGCAGTACGGCATAAGCACCGCCGAATGTCAGCAAGGCTGCTTTGGTGAAAAACCAACCCATTTGCGTGAAGCTGTGTTCCCAACCAAACACCGCGTACAACGCCCCCATGGGCAAGGCCCACAACACTGCGCCCGCGCACAGCACTTGTGCCAAACCCGCGATGGTGAAATGCGCGTGGGCGGGTGTTGGCGTGTGGTCGTCTATCAACGCCAGGCCGTAAGACTTGTTTGACGCGCCATGCCCGCCGCCCGTTTGAAACGTGTTGGGCGACACACGCCCCCCCACATAGCCCACCGCTGCGGCCACAGCCACGATGAGCGGGAAGGGCATATTCAGCGCAAAGATCGCCACAAACGAGGCGGCGGCAATGGCCCACAGCACGTTGTTCTTCAAGGCCCGCGAGCCAATGCGATGCGCGGCCTGCACCACGATGGCCGTGACCGCAGGCTTGATGCCAAAGAACAAACCCGCCACCCACGGCACATCGCCAAACGCGATGTACACCCAAGACAGCGCGATAAGGATGGCCAGCGACGGCAACACAAACAAAGCACCTGCCACCACACCGCCCCAGCGCTTGTGCATGAGCCAGCCGATGTAGGTCACCAACTGTTGCGCCTCTGGCCCCGGCAGCACCATGCAGTAGTTCAGCGCGTGTAAAAAACGCCGCTCAGACAACCAACGGCGGCGCTCCACCAGCTCTTGATGCAGGATGGCAATTTGCCCCGCTGGGCCACCAAAGCTGATGAAGCCGAGCTTGAGCCAAAACCAAAAAGCCTCAGCCATGCTCACCGCAGCAGGTGCTACTTGTGCCGTTGTATCGACTTGTTCGGTCGAATTGTGTGAAGCTGAGGTCATGTGTGTGCTGATGTGTTGAATGTGTGCGATCAATCTTTGGGTTTGAACCGCGTGGCATCTAAAAACTTCACGAGCCGCGGCTCAATAGGCAAGGGCTCGCCATGCCATTGTGCGGCCAGCAATTCGGCGCAGAGCAAACCCAGCGTCAAACCGCGCGAGCCCATGGCCGTGTTCAGGTACAAGCCCTCGGGTGCGTTGTGTACGCGGCCCGTCATGGGCAAGCGGTCGTGAACGCCGCAGCGCACACCGGCCCATCCGTGCACGCGTGGATCGGCTGTGCCCACGGTGGCAAACAAGGGGGCGAGTGCGGCGGCTGTGTCTGGCTCTAGAACGCTCAGGCGCTCTAAGTTTTCGGCATGGTCGCTGGCTAACAAACGGGCATCGCTGTGGAGGCGGTCATACGTGGCACCCGTGTACCACGCAGGGCCGTCGGGCGACGCGATGTGGTGCACAAAGCTGCCATTGCCGTTCACGGGTGTGGCGGGCATGTGCGCGTGCACAGGTACATCGGCCATCAAGCCCCAAGACACTTGCCCACGCAGCGGGTTGATGCGTGGGCTGCTGCCGTCTTCGGTGGCGGTGGCGACCAGTGCGGCAGAGCCGGGGCCTGCGGCCAACACCACGCGTGCGGACTCGGCCAAGACGGTGATGCCTTGCATGACTTGCCACTTCCCATTGATGCACTTCAGTGCATTTGCTTTCGCGTTGCCTTGCCAACGAATGTTCGGATGGTTCAGCAGTGCACGCACCAATTGCGCAGGCCTTAGCCATGCGCCGCGTGGGTGCCAAAACGCGTCATCCGGTGCAGGCGGAGGTGCTTTGTGCGTCCATTCATTCGCGGTGTGGACGTGTTCGGTCAGCCAGCTCAATGGCACGCCGCCGCGTCGTGTTTTGCCAGGTAAGCGGCGTTCGCGCACGCCCGCGCTGCCCCAGTCGATGCCCTCAACGAGCAATGTGCACATGGTTTGCGCCATCAAACGCAAACCCGCACGCGACAGGCGCGACACGCCGCTGTCGTCGTACGAGGTGTGCGGCGCCACCACGCCCACGGGAAGGCCCGATGCGCCGGTGGCAGGCTCTGCGCCGGTGTCTAGTACCGTCACTTGCCAGCCGCGTTCGGCCAGTGCGCGCGCGGTGCCAGCGCCGGCAATGCCCGCGCCAATAACGGTCACCGTGCGCTCATTCAATGCGGCGGTGTCGGCAGGTGTTTGGCATGGGCCGGTGGTGTTGGCGCACAGCACGTCGGCAAACTCAGGCCAGTCCTCGTGTGAACCCACACAGAGGGTGAGCATCAAGCGAGCATCGAGATCGCGTGGGATGTGAGCGCTAGAGGTGTTGTCCGCGCTTGGGTCAGGGGGGGTCGTCGAGGCAGTGTTCAATGCAAACCGCAAGCGGTGCATGCCGGGCAACAAGCCCCAGCATTGCGCAGTCAGTTGTTGGGCAAGTGGCAGTAGCTCGGGAGCCTGCGCGGTCACTGCGCCCAACACGGCATCGATTTGCATCGGTTGAGCCGCATGCGCCAGGACGTGCAAGAGCGTGGGGCGCTGGGCATCCGCCGCCCAGTCATGCCACAGACGTAGAAAAGCCAGCTCGTCAAAGCTGGCTTGGGTGTGGCACCAGCTGCTGTAGCCGTGCCATGAACGCGCCTCTTGCGTACGAGCCACGCGGCGGGCTTAAGCGCTAGGGGGCACGTAGCCTTGCACTGCGTCAGCGCCTTCGCCAAAGAAATGTTTTTCCATTTGGCGCTTCAGGTATTCACGGGCGCGCAGATCAGCCAAATTCAAACGGTTCTCGTTGACCAACATGGTTTGTTGCTTGATCCAATCGGCCCAAGCTTGTTTGCTGACGGTTTCATAAATGCGCTTGCCCAGCTCGCCTGGGTACGGTGGCAAATCGAGGCCCTCTGCTTCGGTGCCGAGTTTGATGCAGTGAACGGTGCGTGACATGGTGTGTGCTTCTATGAATGTGGG
>CANCCJ010000091.1 GCA_947374535.1 Comamonadaceae bacterium
TTACCCGTGGTGACGGGCGCGTACATGCGCGATACCGCCGAAATTTTTGACCATATCGCTTTTGATGATGATGCCGTGGCCGAACAGGCCCGCAGCGTGCTGGAAGACATCCGCGTGCAAATCATCAAGGTCGGTTTTTGCGGTAACCCCGACAACCTGAGCGTGATTGCAGAAATCTGCACTGACTACGCCGAACTACCCGTCATCGCCTACATGCCCAACCTCTCATGGTGGGAAGACGAAAAAATTGACGCCTACCTCGACGCGTTCCGCGAGCTGATCCTGCCCCAAACCACGGTCTTGGTCGGCAACCACAACACCTTGTGGCGTTGGCTGCTGCCGGATTGGAGCAGCGAAAAAAGCCCCAGCCCCCGCGACATTGCACGCGCCGCAGCCGAAGTGGGCGTGCCTTATGTTTTGGTGACAGGCATCAACCACCCCGATCAACACGTCGAAAACGCCTTGGCCACCGCACACACTGTGATGGTGAGCGAACGCTTTGAGCGCTTTGATGTCGTGTTCGCAGGCGCAGGTGACACCCTCAGCATCGCGCTCGCTGCCGTGTTGGCAGCAGGCACTGACCTAGAGTTGGCCACACGCGAAGCGCTGAACTACCTTGACCAAAGCCTCAACAGCGGCTTTCGACCTGGTATGGGCCATATCCTGCCTGACCGCCTATTTTGGGCAGAGGCAGAAGACGAAGAAAGCGAAGACAGCGATGGCTTACCCGCTACTGCGGAAGACTTCTCGCTACCACGCCACGAAACCAAGCATTGAAGCAAAGACACCATGACCGACTTGAACCAAACCCTGTTTGACCGCGCCGCCAAAGTCATCCCCGGTGGTGTGAACTCGCCCGTGCGCGCGTTTCGCGCCGTGGGTGGCACACCACGTTTTGTACAACGCGCCCAAGGCGCTTACTTTTGGGATGCCAACGGCCAAAAGTACATCGACTACATCGGCTCTTGGGGCCCCATGATCTTGGGCCACGGCAACCCTGTGGTGCTCGAAGCGGTTCAAAAAGCGGCCCTCGACGGCTTCTCGTTTGGCGCACCGACCGAGCGCGAGATTGAACTGGCAGAAGAAATCTTGAAGCATGTACCCTCGATGGAGATGGTGCGCTTGGTCAGCTCCGGTACCGAAGCGGGTATGAGCGCCTTGCGCTTGGCACGCGGTGCCACAGGCCGCAACAAGTTCATCAAATTTGAAGGTTGCTACCACGGCCACTGCGATGCCTTGCTGGTCAAAGCAGGCTCGGGCCTCGCCACCTTTGGCAACCCCACTAGTGCGGGCGTGCCGCCTGAGGTAGTGCGCGACACACTGGTGCTGGAGTACAACAACATCGCACAACTCGAAGAAGCTTTTGCACTGCACGGCAAAGAACTCGCCTGCGTGATGATCGAGCCCATTGCTGGGAATATGAACTTTGTGCGTGCCAGCGTGCCGTTCATGAAACGTTGCCGCGAGTTGTGCACCGAGCACGGCGCGCTGTTTGTGTTTGATGAGGTGATGACGGGTTTCCGTGTCGCCTTGGGCAGCGCCCAAAGCGTGTATGCCAAGCTCATCCCCGGCTTCCAGCCCGATGTCACCGTGCTGGGCAAAGTCATTGGTGGCGGCATGCCACTGGCTGCGTTTGGTGGCCCACGCGCCATCATGCAGCAGTTGGCCCCCACAGGTCCGGTGTACCAAGCTGGTACCTTGAGTGGCAACCCCGTGGCCACCGCGTGCGGCTTGGCCACCTTGCGCGAAATTGCCAAGCCCGGCTTCTTTGATGCACTGGGTGCGCGCACACAAAGCTTGGTCGATGGCCTTAAAGGTGCCGCCGAGAAAGCAGGCGTGCCGTTCAGCGCCGATTGCCAAGGCGGCATGTTTGGCTTTTTCTTATTGCCCGAGTTGCCACAAAACTACGCCAAGGTCATGACCAGTGACAGCCCCAAATTCAACAAGCTCTTTCACGGCTTGCTCGACCGCGGCGTGTACATTGCGCCCGCCTTGTACGAAGCTGGCTTTGTGAGTGCCGCACACACCGACGCCGACATTGCACAAACGGTGGCTGTGGCCGCGGACGTGTTCGCGCAGTTGTAAACCGCCAAGCGAAACTCTTATCCATCGCGCCGTCAGGCGCTTTCTCTTCTCGTCCTCTCGGGCGCATTTCCCCACAAGGACCCACATGAAAAAAACATTCCAACTCCAAGTTGAAGGCAAACACCCAGACCGTTTGCTCGAAGCCATCAAACACGAGATTCGCAAATACCTCAAACGCGAACGTCGCCGCGACTTGCCCGAAGGCGCCGACTTTTGGGACTTTGATTGCAAATTTGGCTTGACCGAAGACACCGCCGACGTGGTGCACTTGGCCAACGTCATCACCTGCATCGACAACGCCGTAGCCAACCAAGCCACGCAGTTTTACGTCGAACTATTGGCCAAGCCCGGCGTGCGCACCAAGCGCCCTGCGGGCGAAGCGCACGAGCACCAAGAACGCCACGCCTTTGACGGCTTGGATGACGACAACAACGATTGATCGTTGATGGATGCCTGCGTGGATGTGCAAGCGCTCAGCGCTTAAAAGCCTCTTCGCTTGATGGCTCTCGCTGCGAGGCTTGCGTTGCTGCAGCCGCGGCCCGCAATTTGTCTTTCTTGCTCGGGCGTTTGCCTTTGATACCGCCCGTGCCGTCGTTCAAGGGTGATGCTGGCGGAGGCACTTCGGTGGGCTCGAAGCCTTCGAGCACTTCAAGTGGCAGCTGCACCTGAACGCGTTTTTGAATCAGCTGCCAATGTGCCAGCGTGGCAGCAGTGACAAAACTCACAGCCTCACCATGCGCGCCTGCACGACCTGTACGGCCAATGCGATGGGTGTAGTCGGTGGCTGATCGTGGCAAGTCGTAGTTCACGACCACGGGTAGCTGTGCAATATCAATGCCGCGTGCCGCGAGGTCGGTGGTGACCACCACTTCCCAGCGTTCTTCTTTGAACTCGGCGAGCACATCTTGGCGTGCGCCTTGGCTCATCTCTCCATGAAACGCAGTGGCAAACACACCCGCTTTGTAGAGCTTGTTAGCCACATGCTCACACGCGTAGCGCGTAGCGACGAAGACCAGCACACGCTTCCACGCATAGGTTTTGATCAGGTGACGTAACAAAGCGGTGCGGCTTTTTTCGTCCACCTGAATGGCTCGTTGCGCGATGTCGGGCGCGTGCGCCTCAGTGTTGGCGATGGTGATGCGCGCAGGATCGCGCAACAGCGCCTCAGCCAAGGTTTGCACCGCTGGCTCAAAGGTAGCGCTGAACAACAGGTTTTGCCGCTGGGCAGGCAGCAGCGCCAGCACACGTTGCAACTCTTCTGCAAAACCGAGATCCAACAAGCGATCGGCTTCGTCCAACACGAGGTGCTGCACTTGGCCCAAGTTCAAGGCGTTGTGGTCCACGATGTCGAGCAGGCGGCCGGGCGTGGCCACCACCACATCGGCACCGCTACGCAGGCTCATCATTTGCGGGTTGATAGACACACCACCAAATACGGTACCCACCTTGATGGACTGCGTGAGGGGTCGCGCCAAGTCGCGCAGCACGTCGCTCACTTGTGTGGCGAGTTCGCGCGTAGGCACGAGCACCAGCACTTGGGTGATACGCTTGGTTTTGACGTGCGCTGAATCGGCGACGGCATCACGCAAGGCGGCGGTGGCCATGAGTTGCTGTAACAGGGGCAACACATAAGCCAACGTTTTGCCAGAGCCGGTTTGGGCTTGGGCCAGCACATCGCGGCCTTGCAGCACATGGGGAATCGCCTCTCGTTGAACGGGCGTGGGGCGGGCAAAACTCATGTCGGCCAAGGCATTTTGCAGCGCGGGGGCGAGGCCTAAATCAGAAAAGTTCAAACGATTTTTGTCCTGGTTGGAAGGGTGAGCACTGTGCGGCGCATCAATGTTTTGGGTCATTGGCCAAAAGTAAGTGTCTCGCCAAATCCATGCTGTCATGTAGCAAACGCAGAACGTCTATTGTCTGCTCTGGCGCCGTCCTGAACACCACAAAATGACGGCCTTTTCTGCCTTGCCTCGCCACATGCAAGCTTCGAATACCTAGACCAATATCTTCACGCACGCTGGCCCCAAAAATTTCAGGGCCATCGTGCAAAGCTTCAATTGCGAGCGATAGGGTTTGGGCATAAGCCACGGCCTGGTGTGCGCCAAAGTTTTCGACCGTCCAAAACGTGATGCTGAGCAGGTCTTGTTCGGCTTGCTCTGACAGACGCACACGCCAAACTGCGCTCATGCAACAGCCGTCGCTTTGGCCGTCACGGATTGAAGGTGCAAACGCAATGATTCTTTGGAATCAAAAGTCTTGAACCGCCCTGCTTCAATATCCGCGATGCCGGTCTGTACAGCAGTGCGCAGCGCTTCTAGGCGATAAGCATCCTCGGCTTCGCGCTGCTCCACGAGTCGAAGCCCTTCACGTAGCACTTCGCTGGCGTTTTGGTAGCGACCGCTGGTCACTAACTCTTCCACCAAAGTGGCCTGATGGTCTGTGAGCACAACATTGCGGGTGGGCATGGCAACATCCTTGGATTGGTAGCATTGGCAGATTATGCCAATGCTACCTATGAAGGTCAATGACGGAAGTGACGTACACCCGTGAACACCATCGCCACGCCACGCTCGTTGGCGGCGTCGATCACTTCTTGGTCGCGCATGGAGCCACCGGGCTGGGCCACACAGGTCGCGCCTGCATCCACCACCACGTCGAGGCCGTCGCGGAACGGGAAGAAGGCGTCGCTCGCCACCACGGTGTGTTGCAGGCTGAGCTTGGCGGCTTCGGCCTTGATGCTGGCGATGCGAGCTGAATCGAGGCGGCTCATTTGGCCTGCGCCCACGCCCATGGTCATGCCGTTTTTGCAGAACACGATGGCATTGGATTTGACAAATTTAGCCACTTTCCAAGCGAACAGCAGGTCGTGCAACTCTTCAGGTGTGGGTTGTTTGACGGTGACGATCTTCAAGTCAGCCAAAGCCAGCTCATGGTTGTCGGCGCTTTGCAGCAACAGGCCCGAGCCCACGCGCTTGGTTTCGAGTGCGTTGCGCACGTTGCCGTAGTGGGCAGGCAGCGCGATTTTCATCAAGCGCACATTCACTTTGCTCTTGAACACTTCCAGCGCTTCGGCGCTGAAGTCGGGCGCCATCAACACTTCGACGAATTGCTTGCTCACGGCCTCGGCCGCGGTTTTGTCCACGGGGCGGTTGAAAGCGATGATGCCGCCGAACGCACTGGTGGGGTCAGTTTGGAAAGCCTTGCTGTAGGCCTCGAGCGGATTGGCACCCACGGCCACGCCGCAGGGGTTGGCGTGTTTGACGATGACGCACGCGGAAGTCTCGAAGCTCTTGACGCACTCCCACGCCGCATCGGCATCGGCGATGTTGTTGTAGCTGAGTTCTTTGCCTTGCAACTGCACGCCGGTGGCGAGCGAGCCCGCAGCAGGTGCGAGGTCGCGGTACCAAGCGGCTTGTTGGTGGCTGTTTTCGCCGTAGCGCAAGTCTTGCACCTTCACGTATTGCTCGTTGAACTGGCCGCTGAACTGGGCGCGTTCGGGCACATAGGTTTCGCTGAGTTTTTCAGCGTCAAAGTTCACGCTGGAGAGGTAGTTGCTGATTGCGCCGTCGTATTGGCTGATGCGGTTGAACGCAGCCACCGACAAGGCAAAGCGCAGTTTGTCAGACAGCTTGCATTGACCTTGAGCCTTTGATGCCCTGAGTTCGGCAATCACGTCCGCATATTGGCTGGCGTCGGTGACGATGCCCACGTCTTTCCAGTTCTTGGCGGCAGAGCGCACCATGGCGGGGCCGCCGATGTCAATGTTCTCGATCGCGTCAGCCAGCGTACAACCGGGCTTGGCCACGGTGGCTTCAAACGGGTAGAGGTTGACGATGAGCAAGTCGATCGTGTCGATGTGGTGCGCCTTCAAAGCAGCCATGTGCTCGGGCGTGTCACGGCGCGCCAGCAAGCCGCCGTGCACTTTGGGGTGCAAGGTTTTCACACGGCCATCGAGCATTTCGGGGAAGCCGGTGACTTCGGCCACTTCAGTCACGGGCAAGCCTTGTTCGGCCAAGAGCTTGGCGGTGCCGCCGGTGGAGATCAGGCCCACACCCAAGGCGTGCAAATCACGCGCGAGTTCGACGATGCCGGTTTTGTCAGAGACGGAGATGAGTGCTTTCATGAGGTACTTTTAAAGAGACTTATTTGATGAGTTTGTGATCGAGCAATTTTTTGCGCAAAGTATTGCGGTTCAGCCCCAGCCATTCGGCCGCGCGGGATTGGTTGTGGTCGGCCTGCTGCATCACCACTTCGAGCAGCGGCTTTTCCACCACGCGCACCATCATGTCGTGCATGTTGTCGGGCTCAGTGCCTTTGAGGTCGCGGAAATAGGTTTCGAGGCTGGCACGTACCACCTCTTCAATGTGTTTTTTACTCATGCAAAGCCAACGGTTCTTCTAATAAAACAGGGTCGGGCAGGCGCCCGTGACGCTCGGCCAAGTCATCGAAGAAGGCAGCCACGGCGCGGTGTTGCGACGCGCTGTCTTCTAGAGTGTTCATGTGTTGGCGAAACGCCTCGCCACCGGGCAAGCTGCGGATGTACCAAGCAATGTGTTTGCGGGCGCTGCGCACGCCGGTGCGCTCACCATACAGGGCGTAGTGCTCGTCGAGGTGCGCCAGCAACAAACGGCTCACCTCTTGTACCAAAGGCTGGGCTAAATGCTCGCCCGTGGCTAAGTAGTGCGCAATCTCGCGGAAGATCCAAGGGCGGCCTTGCGCGGCGCGGCCAATCATCAGCGCATCCGCACCCGTGAGCTTTAAAACTGCTTGGGCTTTCTCAGGAGAATCAATGTCGCCATTGGCCACTACGGGCACGCGCACCGCTTGCTTGACGGCCGTGATGGTGTCGTACTCAGCAAAGCCTTTGTAGCCCTGCTCGCGGGTGCGGCCGTGCACGGTGATCATTTGCACGCCTGCGGCCTCTGCGGCGCGGGCCAAGGCCACGGCGTTTTTGTGTGCGTCGCACCAGCCGGTGCGCATCTTCAAGGTCACGGGCACGTTGTAGGGCTGCGCGGCATCGACCACGGCTTGCACGATGGACATGGCCAAGGGCTCATCTTGCATCAACGCTGAGCCCGCCCATTTGTTACACACCTTTTTGGCGGGGCAACCCATGTTGATGTCGATGATTTGCGCGCCGCGCTCAATGTTATAAGCCGCCGCCTCGGCCATCATGGCTGCATCGGTGCCGGCAATTTGCACGGCGATGGGGCCGCTCTCGCCCGTGTGGTCAGCACGGCGCGAGGTTTTGAGGCTGGTCCACAAGTCTTTGCGCGAGGTGACCATCTCGCTCACTGCATAGCCCGCGCCCAACTGTTTGCACAACATGCGAAACGGGCGGTCGGTCACGCCAGCCATCGGCGCGACAAACAGGTTGTTTGCCAATGTGTAGGGACCGATGTGCATGGGGTGGAGAGACGTGAGGGTGCTTAAAAAGGAGGCGCAATTGTAGCTGCTGAAAATTTCAGCATGCGGTCTGAAAATGACCATTTTGTAAGGCTTGGCAAAGGATTTGACATATTTGGCAGTTGGCATCACTACACTGGCGGACATGGAAATTTGGATGCAATCTGTGTTGGCCGCCTTGGCCCTGCCCGAATACGGCCTGAGCACCGTGTTTGTGGTGTCGCTGGTATCGGCCACCCTGCTGCCCTTGGGCTCGGAGCCCGTGGTGTTTGGCTTGGTCAAACTCAACCCCGAATTGTTTTGGCCTGCTATCGCGGTAGCCACCGCCGGCAACACCATCGGCGGCGCGATCAGCTGGTGGATGGGCCACGGCGCGCATAAGGTGAGCGACAAACTGCGCCATCAAGAAACCTCAACCCAAGACGCCCGCGCCCTACGCTGGCTGCACGCCCTAGGCCCCAAGGCCTGCCTGCTGAGCTGGTTGCCCGGCGTGGGCGACCCGCTGTGCGCCGTAGCCGGCTGGCTGCGCCTGCCCTTTTGGCCCTGCGTGGCCTACATGGCGGTGGGTAAGTTTGTCAGGTACTTGGTGATGACGGGTGGGTTGCTTTGGGTGTTTTAGGCTCGTCTACCCCAAATCACTAAGGCAATGCCACCCAATGTGGCCACTGAGGCCAATACAAACTGCTCAGTCATCACCTCGCCCAACAAAGCCACGCCACCCAAAGCAGCGATGACGGGCACGCTGAGTTGAAGGGTGGCGGCTTGCGTCGCTTTGAGCGCGGGCAACACCGAATACCAAAGCGCATAGCCAACGCCCGACGTCACCGCACCCGAGGCCACGGCATAGGCTACCCCCTCGGCGTCCCAGCTTGCACTAGCCTGCATCACCGCACTGAGCAACAAAGCCATCACCGCCGCACGCCAAAAGTTGCCCGCAGTCACCAGCGTTGGGTCACCCGCGCCTTTGCCGCGCAGCGAATACACGCCCCATGCAGCACCAGCCAACACCATCAGCGCTGCGCCCAGCAACGGGGGTGCAGCCAAGCCTGGCAGCATGAGCCCCACCAAACCGGCCATTGCCAACGCAAGGCCCAGCCACTGCCAAGGCGCCAAACGCTCGCCCTGCCAAATGCCGCGACCAATCATCGTGGCCTGCACCGAGCCAAACAACAATAACGCGCCTGTAGCGGCACTGAGGCTGACATACGCCAACGAAAACCCCGCCGCATACACAAACAAAGCCAGCGCCGACCACCAGTTGCCAGCCCCCGTGCGCCCTGCACGCACAAAGCGCACAACCAGCCAAAGCACCACTGCCCCCGACACCAAACGAATCGACGTGAACGTGGCTGCGTCAATCGTGGTGTGCTTCAACGCCATGCGGCATAGCACCGAATTGCCAGCAAAGGCCATCATCGTCACGAGGGTGAGAAGGGCAACGCGAAGAGAGACGAGTTGATGCAACATAAGCGCTGATGATAGGTATCACATAGCGCCGTATGGGTATAGCAGGCGACACATCTGTGCAGCTATGAAACACCAAAGGCTTCCACTTAAAATAAGCGGTTTGCTGCTCTTCACGTTCAGTGCAGCCCTTTACCTACACACGCCTCTTTAGATGTCTAACAACAACACCCCCGCCACGCCAGAAGCCGCCCCCGTCGACGAAAATCAACTCATGGCCGAGCGCCGTGAAAAGCTCAAGGTCATGCGCGAGCGTCAGGCGGCGGGCCAAGGCGTGGCCTTCCCCAACGATTTCAAACCCGCGCACCACGCCGCCACCTTGCACGAGCTGCATGGCGACAAGACCGCCGAGGTGTTGACCGAAGAAGGCCAGTTCGCCAAAGTGGCGGGCCGCATGATGCTCAAGCGCGTGATGGGCAAGGCCAGCTTTGCCACACTGCAAGACAGCACAGGCCGCATCCAGATTTACGTGACGCGCGATGACGTCAGCGAAGACCTCTACGCCGATTTCAAACACTGGGACTTGGGCGACATCGTGGCCTGCGAAGGCAAGCTGTTCAAAACCCGCACGGGCGAGTTGTCGATTCACGCCACCAGCATCCGCATGCTGACCAAGAGCCTGCGTCCCATGCCCGACAAGTTCCACGGCGTGGCTGACCAAGAAATCAAATACCGCCAACGCTACGTCGATTTGATGACGGACGAAACTGCACGCAAGCGCTTCGTGGCACGCAGCAAAGCGGTCAGCGGCATTCGCGAGTTCATGGTGCAACACAACTTCCTCGAAGTTGAAACGCCCATGTTGCACCCCATCCCAGGCGGCGCCAACGCCAAGCCCTTCACCACGCACCACAACGCGTTGGACCAAGAGATGTTCTTGCGCATTGCGCCTGAGCTGTACTTGAAGCGCTTGATCGTGGGTGGCTTTGAGCGCGTGTTTGAGATCAACCGCAACTTCCGTAACGAAGGCATCTCCGTGCGCCACAACCCCGAGTTCACCATGATGGAGTTCTACGCGGCCTACTGGAACTACCAAGACCTGATGCACTTCACCGAAGAGTTGGTGCGCGATGCGGCCATGAAAGCAGCTGGCACCTTGCTGTTGACCTACGGCGGCAAGGCCGTGGATCTGAGCCAACCGTTTGAGCGTCTGACGATTCGTGAAGCTATTCTGAAGCACACCGAAGCAGGCGACAACGTGGACAACACCACATGGTTGATCAACGCCTTGCAAAAACTCGGTTTCAAAGAAGAGAAAGACAAACTCAGCACCCGCAGCTTGGCCAGCTTGCAAGTGATGTACTTTGAAGAAACCGTGGAAGACAAGCTGTGGCAGCCCACCTTCATCTGCGAGCACCCAGTCGAGATTTCACCCTTGGCCCGCGCCAGCGACAGCAAGCCTGAAGTGACCGAGCGCTTTGAGCTCTACATCACAGGCCGCGAGTTTGGCAACGGCTTTAGCGAGTTGAACGATGCCGAGGACCAAGCCGCCCGCTTCCACGCGCAAGTAGAAGCCAAAGACAGTGGTGACGACGAAGCCATGTTCTACGACCACGACTTTGTGCGCGCCCTCGAATACGGCATGCCCCCCACAGGTGGCTGCGGCATTGGCATTGACCGCTTGATGATGTTGCTGACCGACAGCCCCAGCATCCGGGACGTGATTTTGTTTCCGGCGTTGCGCCGGGAATCTTCTCACCCTTAAAAACCACTCACTTTGATCAATTACAAATACAAACACCTACTGAACCGCCAAAACGGTGCAGCAGGTGTTGCGGGTT
>CANCCJ010000092.1 GCA_947374535.1 Comamonadaceae bacterium
AGAATGCCGCTTAATTTGCCAATCACATCTTGCCTATCATTGGGGACCTTTTGAGAGATTATCGACTTGATTCTTCGCCACACCTTCACCCCGCATAACAACACCCGTCTGTCGCATTTATGCGGCCCCACCGACGAACATTTGCGCACCATCGAGTTGGCCTTGGACGTGAAAATCGCCCACCGCCACGAGCAATTCAAAGTCGATGGCCACAAGGCCAAAGCCACACGTGCCATGGAGGTGTTGCAAGCGCTGTACGAGCGCGCCACGCGCACCATTCCCCCCGAGCAAGTGCAGCTGATGCTGGCGGGCGACAGCGCGATGGCCGACGAAGACGTCCCCACACTGCAAACCCGCCGCACCGACCTGCGCGCCCGCACGCCCACACAAGCGGCGTATTTGGAAAATATTGCGGCATATGACATCAGCTTTGGCATTGGACCTGCTGGCACAGGCAAAACCTATTTGGCAGTGGCTTGTGCGGTGGATGCCCTAGAGCGCAGCGCTGTGCAACGCATTGTGTTGACTCGCCCCGCGGTGGAAGCCGGTGAGAAACTAGGCTTCTTGCCCGGCGACTTGGGCCAAAAAGTCGACCCGTATTTGCGCCCGTTGTACGACGCCTTGTATGACCTGATGGGTTACGACCGCGTGCAAAAAGCCTTCGAGCGCAATGCGATTGAAATTGCCCCATTGGCCTTCATGCGCGGGCGCACACTCAACAACGCCTTTGTCATTTTGGATGAAGCGCAAAACACAACGCCCGAACAAATGAAGATGTTTCTGACCCGCATTGGCTTTGGCGCCAAAGCGGTGGTCACGGGCGACGTGAGCCAGATTGACTTGCCCAAGGGCCAGCTCAGTGGCTTGATTGATGCCGAGCGCGTTTTGAAACGCGTCAAAGGCATTTCCGTCACCCGCTTCACCAGTGCCGACGTGGTGCGCCACCCGCTGGTGGCCCGCATCGTTGATGCGTACGACGCCCAACGCTCCGCCACCACCGGTGCTCCTTCACGCAAACAATCTTAAAAATATGGCCCTGCCCACACTAGACCTCACCCTGCAATTTGGGAACGTGCCCTATGTCGCCCGCCACCGCGCCGCACTGCCTCGTGCGTTTGTGAACCGCTGCATTCGCAGCGCTTTGGCACATGATGCAGAAATGACCGTGCGCATTGTCAACACCGAAGAAGGACAAGCGCTGAACAGCAGCTACCGTCAAAAAGACTACGCCACCAACGTGCTGACCTTTGACTACGCGCAGGCTCCCGTGGTCATGGCCGACCTCGTGTTGTGTGCGCCCGTGGTGGCTCGCGAAGCCAAAGAACAAGGCAAGTCACTGCAAGCGCACTACGCCCATTTGCTGATTCACGGCGCGCTGCACGCCCAAGGCTACGACCACGAAACCTCTGAAGCGCACGCCAATGAAATGGAAACGCTAGAGATGTTCATCATGGCTGACCTCGGCCTGCCCTGCCCTTATTGATTCCCCACGTTTGATCCGATGAACGCCCCGCTCTCTGCGCCCCTGTTTCGCTTATTGCTCTGGACGGGCGTGTTGTCGCTGCTGGTGCGCGCGTGGATTGGGGCAACTTTTCCCATCACGGGCGATGAAGCGTATTTTTATTGGTGGGGCGTCTATCCCGACTGGGGCTACTACGACCACCCACCCATGGCTGGCTGGGCGATTGCCGCGATGCTCAAACTATTTGGCGACAGCACCTTCGCTATGCGCATCCCCGCACTTCTGTTACCCACGGCATTAGGGGCCGCTTTGTGGTGGGGCTTCGCTGGCATGGGGCGCGAGAAAACCGCGTGGGCCATCGTGCTGTTCTGGCTCGCGCCCATCAACTGGCTCAACGCCCTCATCACCACTGACACGCCTTTGATTTTTTGGTCTGTGCTGTCTATTGCAGCGATGGCTCGCGCAGAGCATCGCATGCAACAAGATCGTTCGACCTATGCGCTACACGCCCTGAGTGGTTTGTTTTTGGGCCTTGCGTTTTTGTCCAAATATTTTGCCGTGGTCATCGGCTTGGCTTACTTGGTGTACTTCGTGGCGTTTCGTCGTGATCGTCTTCTTGGTTTTGCGCTGCTCGTGATGGCCGCGACCCCTGGCCCGCTGATTAACCTGTGGTGGAACATGGGCCACGGCTGGGCCAACATCATGTTCAACGTCTACAACCGCAACCAAGGCGAAGTGTTCGAGTGGAACAAGCCCGCGCTGTATTTGCTCACTTGGGTTTACCTGCTCACGCCAGGCTGTGTGTGGCTGGCTTGGCAAGAACGCAGCGCCCTTGCCACAGCGGCGCGCCAACATAAGTTATGGGCCACGCTGATCGTCGTGCCCTTTGCATTCTTTGCGATCATTGCCATGAAAAAAGTGGTGGGCTTGCATTGGGTGCTCAACTTTTACCCCCTGTTTTTTGTGGCACTCGCCTTCGCCTTGCCAACTGCACAACTCAAGCGCTGCAGCACATGGATGGCTGTCTTCTTGGGTGCGCACCTCATCGCCTTAGCCGCGATGTACAGCACGCAACTGTCTGATTGGAAAAGCGTCAAGATTTATCCAGAAATCGTGCGCAGCTACCGCACGCAAGAATTGCTGGCAAAGGTGCAAGCGCCTGATGTGGTGTTGATGGCCACGTCGTACACACCGGCCTCCATCTACGGCCAAACGCTCAAAACCTATGTGCCGGTGTTTGGCGAGGGGAGCTTTCATGCGCGCCAAGATGATTTGCTGGTGAACTTCGCCGACTTCGATGGCAAAACTATCCGCGTCATTGGCTTTAGCGAACCCAACTTGGACGAGTACCGCGCTTACTTTGACAGCGTGTCCCTCATCACCATGTCGCAAGACGGGGTGCCGTTCTACGCGGTGGAAGGCAAAAACTTCAAATGGACGGTTTACCGCGAGAGGGTGCTCAAAAACATCTTCAAACAACGCCACCAAATTCCGTCATGGTTGCCCATGACGGGCTGCCCGTTCTGCCAACACTATTGCGGCGAAGTGCGCTGCACAAATTAACGGCCTAAGGCGTCTTCCAGTAAACGCACTTTCACGGTCTTGCCTTTGACGCGCCCTGCGCTCAAGCGCTTCACGGCTTCGCGTGCAATGCTTCGCTCCACAGCCACGTAGGTAGAAAACTCGTTCACATTGATCTTGCCCACTTGCTCTTTGGTGAAACCTGCAGCCCCCGTGAGTGCGCCCAGTACATCGCCTGCGCGAATCTTTTCTTTGCGTCCACCCACAATTTGCAGCGTCGCCATGGGCGGCTGCAAGATGTCGCCTGCTGCGGGCGTCAAACTGCTGAGTGGTGCCCAAATCGATTCGCGACCTTGCAGCTGCTCGATCTTGCCCACGTTGCCCATTTCGTCCATGCTGACGAGCGACAAGGCCAAACCTTCGGCGTCGCCTCGGCCGGTACGGCCAATGCGGTGGATGTGAATCTCCGAATCAGGGGTCACATCCACGTTGATCACGGCTTCTAAGTTAGCCACATCCAAACCACGCGCAGCCACATCGGTGGCAACCAACACCGAGCAACTGCGGTTGGCGAATTGCACCAGTACTTGGTCACGTTCGCGTTGCTCTAGCTCACCAAATAATGCCAAAGCGCTGAAACCTTGGGCTTGTAGGACGGTCACCAAATCACGGCATTGCTGCTTGGTATTACAAAACGCCAAGCTGGATTCAGGACGGAAGTGGTTGAGCAATTGCGACACGGCATGCAAGCGCTCGTTGTTGCTGACCTCATAAAAAATCTGTTTGATTTTTTGCGCATCGTGTTGCGCTTGCACTTTGACCGTTTGTGGCTCACGCATGAATTGCGCAGCCAGCTTAGCAATGCCCTCAGGGTACGTGGCCGAGAACAACAACGTTTGGCGGTCTTTGGGGCATTGACGGGCGACCTTGGCGATGTCGTCGAAGAAACCCATGTCCAACATCCGGTCGGCTTCGTCCAGCACCAACATCTTCAAGCCTTGCAGGCTGAGTGAGCCGCGCTCCAAGTGGTCCATGATGCGCCCGGGCGTACCCACCACGACGTGGGCACCGTGCTCCAAGCTCACGGTCTGACCGCGCAAAGCCACACCACCGCAGAGGGTGACCACTTTGATGTTGCCCACCGCGCGCGCTAAGCGTCGAATCTCTTGCGTCACTTGATCGGCCAGCTCGCGCGTGGGGCACAAGATCATGGCTTGTGCGTCGAAGAGTGCGGGGTCAAGCTTCTCAACCAAGGGGATACCAAAGGCAGCGGTCTTGCCGCTGCCGGTGCTGGCTTGGGCAATCAAGTCACGGCCAGCCAGGGTGAGTGGCAGGCTCGCGGCTTGAATGGGAGTCATCTGGGTATAGCCCAGTTGCGTCAAGTTATCGAGAGAAGAGGCCGCGAGGCTCAGGGAAGCAAAGGTCGTAGCGGTATTTTTTAAATCGGTCATGCACCGATTATCGTGATTGGGATGGTCACGGGGCCGTCGTTGACCAAATGCACCTTCATATCTGCGCCAAAGATGCCGGTTTGCACGCTGGGATGCTGCACTTTGGCTTGTGCCACGAACGCTTCGTACAAGCGGCGACCTTCATCGGCAGGCGCTGCGCTGGTGAAGCTGGGGCGCGTGCCGCTGCGGGTGTCTGCGGCCAAGGTGAATTGACTGACCACCAACAAGCCCCCATTCACATCGGCCACGCTGCGGTTCATCTTGCCTTCGTCGTCGTAAAACACGCGTAGCTTCAAAATTTTGTCGAGCATCTTTTGGCCCACGGCTTCTGTGTCGCCTTTCTCGGCGCACAGCAACACCATCAAGCCCTGCTCAATTTCGCCCACGGTTTGGCCATCCACCACTACGCGAGCTTCGCTGACGCGTTGCAAAACGACTTTCATGTCGCGTCGTGGGGGTCATCGATGTGCGCTTCCACATCGCTGGGCAAGAGCTGAATCGTGGCGCGTAAGCCGGGTACAGCCTGCATCAGGGCTTGCTCCACATTGGCGCGCAGCGTGGCGGCGTGGCCCAGCGACCAATCGGCGGGCATGTGCATGTGCAGGTCCACAAAACGGCGCTGCCCTGCTTTTCGTGTGATGACGTGATCAAACCGCACCACGTGCACATGCTTAGCCCATGACTCTTCGTGACCGAGCGAGAAGTCCTCCAACACCGTGTTGATTTGCGCCAACACGTCGGGCTCCACCGCTTCGTCCATCAAGCCTTGCGAGGAACTCCAGATCAAATGCCAGCCTTCTCGCAGAATATTCAGGGCCACGCCAAAAGCGACCACCGCGTCAAGCCAGAGCCAACCGGTCCAAGCAACCAAACCGATGCCGATCACCACGCCAGCAGAAGTCCATACATCCGTCACCAAATGCCGGGCGTCAGCCTCTAAGGCAACTGAGCGGTGTGTTTTCGCGGCCTTGAACATCACCCAAGCGAGCAAGCCATTTAATGCAGAGCTGGCGATGGACAACACCAATCCAATGCCCACTTGCTCGATGGCTTGCGGATCAAAAATGCGATGGCCTGCCGCCCACATGATGCCCAGCGATGCCACCACAATGAGGATGCCCTCAAAGCCAGACGAGAAATACTCGGCCTTGTGGTGACCATAGGGGTGGTCTTCGTCCGCCGGTTTGGCCGCAATGGTGACCATCATCAAACCAAACACCGCGCTGGCCAAGTTGACCACCGACTCCATCGCGTCGGACAGCAATCCCACCGAATCGGTGAGGACCCACGCCAAAGTTTTGAGCGCAATGGTGATGCACGCCACCACGACAGACGCCCAAAGCAAACCTTTGGGCGACAACCATTTGGAGAGAGTATTCATGTATTCAGTCTGCTTGCTGAGCGTTAAGCCAGCGTGACACGCGCGAATTTGCGCTTGCCCACTTGCACCACGAAGCAACCCGCGTCGAGCTTCAAACCCTTGTCGCTGACCACACTGGAATCCACACGCACGCCGCCGCCTTCGATCAAACGGTTGGCCTCGCTGGTCGACGGGGCCAAGCCAGCGGCTTTGAGCAAGGCACCAATGCCCATGGGGGCACCCACCAAGGGCACGTCAGGAATGTCCTCGGGCACGCCGCCTTTGCTGCGGTTGATGAAGTCCTGCTCCGCTGCATCGGCCGCCGCTGCGCCGTGGAAACGTGCCGTGATTTCTTTGGCCAACGCCACCTTGGCGTCTTTGGGGTTGCGGCCACCTTCGATTTCTTTTTTCAGCGCTTCAATGTCTGCCATCGACTTGAACGACAGCAAGGTGTACCAGCGCCACATGAGCACGTCAGAGATGGACAACACCTTGGCAAACATGGTGTTGGGCTCTTCGCTGATGCCGATGTAGTTGTTTTTGGACTTAGACATTTTTTCAACGCCATCCAAGCCTTCAAGCAAGGGCATGGTCAAGATGCACTGCGCTTCTTGGCCGTATTCGGACTGCAAATGGCGGCCCATGAGCAGGTTGAATTTTTGGTCCGTGCCGCCCAACTCCAAATCAGCTTTCAAGGCCACAGAGTCGTAGCCCTGCATGAGCGGGTACAAAAACTCATGCACGCTGATGGGGGTGTTGGCGTGGAAGCGGTCATGGAAGTCGTTGCGTTCCATCATGCGAGCCACGGTGTATTTGGACGCCAGCTGAATCATGCCCATCGAGCCCAACGGGATGCACCACTCGCTGTTGTAGCGAATTTCGGTTTTCGTGGGGTCGAGCACCAGCGAAGCTTGCTTGTAATACGTTTCAGCATTCACCTTGATTTGCTCGGGCGTGAGCGGCGGACGGGTGCTGTTGCGCCCCGACGGATCGCCAATCAAGCTGGTGAAGTCACCAATCAAGAAAATCACTTGATGGCCCAAGTCCTGCAACTGGCGCATCTTGTTGAGCACCACGGTGTGGCCGATGTGGATGTCGGGCGCCGTGGGGTCCAAGCCGAGTTTGATGCGCAGAGGTTGCCCTGTGGCTTCGGAACGCGCCAGCTTTTTCACCCATGCGTCTTCTGGAATCAGCTCTTCGCAGCCGCGCTTGGTCACGGCCAAAGCTTCCAAGACACGATCGGTAACGGGGTGAGTTTGTAAAGATGCTTGATTCATAAGGATTTTTTACCGCCCAAGGTATACTCGACGGTTTGGTGTTTGAGCCTGATTTTAGAGGCCCAAACCTTGAGGCCCTGGGCTCGGCCCTCGCCTTCTACCAATTGCCGGAGAAAACCCTTGCAGCAATTCTTTTCTCACGCGAAAAACCGCCGTATTTTGGCGGCTGTGGCCGTCACTTTGTCGGTCCTAGGTGGTGGTGCGTTCGCGGTCGCTAACTTAGACGACAGTGTCTCCCCTCCCCCTTTGCGGCAAGTGGTGGAAACCGTCAACACGGCATCGTTGCCCAGCTTGTGGGCAGACAACAAATCTTTACAACTGTTTCGCTCTGATGTCACACGATCGAGCGATACCGCCGACAGCCTGCTTTCCCGCCTAGGCCTGAGCGATCCAGAAGCTGCGGCCTATCTGCGTCGTGCAAGCACCGCACGCAAACAGCTCATCGGCCGCGCAGGCCGCATGGTGAACGTGGAAGGCGACGCCGAACACCGCCTCACCCGACTGACCGCACGTTGGGCCGCTGACGATAGCGATCAGTTCACCCGCTGGGTCATGGAGCGCACCGCCGAAGGCTTCGTCGAGCGTCAAGAAACGGCACCGCTCACCACCAGCACACGCATGGGCAATGGGACGATTCAAAGTTCCTTGTTTGCAGCCACCGACGAAGCAGACATTCCAGACAGCGTCGCCAGCCAATTGGCCGACATCTTTGCAGGCGACATCGACTTTCACCGCGCCCTGCGCAAGGGCGACCACTTTGCGGTGGTCTACGAATCGCTCGAGGCCGATGGGGAAGTGCTGCGCGCGGGCCGCGTGTTGTCTGCCGAGTTCGTGAACAACGGCAAAACACACCAAGCGTTTTGGTTCAAAGAAGCCAATGCGAAAGACGGTGGCTATTTCAATGCCGATGGCGTCAGCCTACGTCGCGCCTACCTCGCATCGCCCCTGGCCTTCTCGCGCATCACCAGCACCTTCAAGATGCGCTTCCACCCAATTTTGCAAACCTGGCGCGCGCACCTCGGTGTGGACTACGCGGCGCCCACAGGTACGCCTGTGCGCAGCGTGGGCCAAGGCGTTGTGGATGTCGCCGGTGTTCAAGGTGGTTTTGGCAATGTGGTGATGGTCAAACACACCAACGGCCACACCACGGTCTACGCGCACTTGAGCCGCATCAACGTGCGAGCCGGCCAGTCCGTCACGCAAGGCCAAACACTAGGTTTGGTGGGCTCGACAGGCTGGGCGACTGGCCCGCATTTGCACTTTGAGTTTCGTGTGAACGGCCAACACAAAGACCCGCTCACGATGGCCCGTCAAAGCGTGGCGGTAGAAGTGTCCGCCGCAGCGCGCGAGCAATTCAAACGCCAGGCTGCATCGGCGAAGCTTGATCTGACCGCGGCCGCCAGTACACAAGCCAGCCGCGCAGAGTAAATGTCAGCGTCTGCTGCCTCATCTCCTTCTGAACAGCTTTTCATTGGCTTGATGTCGGGCACCTCGCTCGACGGCGTAGACGGCGTGTTGGCTGATTTCAGCAGCGAACAACCACGCGTATTGGCACATCACGCCATGCCCTTTGCGTCAGCGCTCAAACAAGAGCTGCTTGCACTCAACACGCCTTCGGACAATGAGCTGCACCGTGCTGCACTCGCAGCCAATGGCTTGGTTCGGGTGTATGCGCAAACCGTGCAAGCCTTGCTAGCCGAGACACACACACAAGCAGCCCATGTGCGCGCCATAGGGGCACACGGCCAAACTGTGCGCCACCAACCCGGCGCTTTTGATGACACGGGCTACACGCTACAACTCAACAACCCCGCCTTGCTGGCCGAACTCACAGGCATTGACGTGGTGGCTGACTTTCGCAGCCGCGATGTTGCGGCTAAAGGCCAAGGCGCCCCGCTTGTCCCTGTGTTTCACCAAGGTATCTTTGGGCAACCTGACCGCAGCGTTGGCGTCCTCAACATTGGTGGGATCGCCAACCTCAGCGTGCTGCATGCATCTGGTGATGTCTTGGGTTTCGATTGCGGCCCCGGCAACGCCTTGCTCGACCACTGGTGCCAAGAACACACGGGCTACGCCTTCGACAACAACGGTGCGTGGGGCGCAAGCGGCAGCGTGATTGAACCCCTGCTGCAAATCATGTTGGCAGAGCCTTATCTGCATGAAGCCCCCCCAAAAAGCACGGGGCGTGATTTGTTTCACCCCACGTGGCTGGCACACCAGCTCAGTGGCTTTGCCAACGCAAAGGCGAACGATGTGCAAGCCACCCTCACCGAATTCACGGCACGCGTCTGCGTGAACGATGTGCTACGCCATGTGCCTCATGCGACGGAGCTCGTCGTGTGTGGCGGTGGCGCATTGAATGGTTTGCTGATGCAACGCTTGCAAGCGGGCCTGCCAAATGTGCGCGTGCTGTCATCTGCTGAACGCGGCATGCCGCCCCTGCAAGTCGAGGCCGCGGCCTTTGCTTGGCTGGCTCGCCAAACCGTCCTCGGCTTGCCAGGCAACCTGCCAAAAGTAACGGGCGCCCAAGGCGCCCGCATACTGGGTGGAATTTTTAAAGCCTGATTAGGCTGAGAACGAAGAACCGCATCCGCAGGTCGAAGTCGCGTTCGGGTTTTTGATGACGAACTGAGCGCCTTGCAAGTCTTCTTTGTAGTCAATCTCTGCGCCCACCAAGTATTGGTAGCTCATCGCATCGACCAGCAACGACACGCCATTTTTGTTGATGGTGGTGTCGTCTTCATTCACGATTTCATCAAAAGTGAAACCGTATTGAAAGCCTGAACAGCCACCGCCTTGGACGAACACACGCAGCTTCAAATCAGGATTGCCCTCTTCCGCAATCAGGTCAGCCACCTTGGCAGCAGCGCTGTCGGTGAAGACGAATGGGGATGGCATTTCTGTTTGGATGTTTTCTGCAACTGCGCTCATGTGAGGACTCCTGAATCAATTGCTTAAAAGTATATCGCTTTACTCGGGAATAGCACTGCGCTTGGTTAGAAACGCTATTTGTAATGTGGGCTTTCACGCAAACAATAAAAAAGCCGCATGGGCGAACCCATGCGGCTTTTGGCAAAACAGAAAGCGGATTAACGCTTGCTGAATTGCTTGCGGCGGCGAGCAGAATGCAAGCCAACCTTTTTACGTTCGACTTCACGAGCATCGCGAGTCACGTAACCTGCTTGTGACAGGACGGGCTTCAAAGCTGCGTCGTAGTCAATCAAAGCGCGGGTAATACCGTGACGCACTGCACCCGCTTGGCCAGACTCACCACCGCCGTGCACGTTGACTTGAATGTCAAACGCTTCGCCGTTGTTGGTCAGCATCAAGGGTTGCTTCGAGATCATGATCGAGGTTTGACGGCCGAAATATGCGGCGATGTCTTTACCGTTGATCGTGATTTTGCCGGAGCCTTTTTTCAGAAACACGCGAGCGACGCTTGATTTGCGACGGCCGGTGCCGTTGTTCCATTCACCAATCATTTCAGCTCC
>CANCCJ010000093.1 GCA_947374535.1 Comamonadaceae bacterium
CTTTGATGTGGGTATGGTCGTGCACGATGTAGCTTGCTTCTTGCAACGCATTCATCATGAATGCGGGCAAGGGTGACACTTGCATGATTTCTTGGGCCATGGCGGAATCCTTCAGCTTGTCTTTTGTTTATCTTGAGCCCTACTCTACCCGCTGATTGGCTAACATAACAACCATGACTGAAGGCTCTCCCCTCCTTAATATCGCTGGCTGCGTAGCCACACTCACACTGCGCCGCCCCTCGCTTCGTAACAGCTTGACCGATGACGACCTCAACACCTTGTTAGCGCACTTTGAGGCACTCAACAAAAACACTGCCGTGCATGTGGTGGTGTTGCGTGCCAACACCACAGCACAAAAACAAGCCGTATTTAGCGCTGGCTACAACGTGGATGGTTTTGACAACGATCCCATGGCGCCCTTATTTTTTGAAAAAATTCCCGAAGCTTTGGAGGGTTTACGCCCCGTCACGGTGTGCGCGCTGAACGGCAGTGTCTACGGGGGCGCCACCGACTTGGTACTGGCCTGCGATTTCACTGTCGCACAACGTGGCATGTTTTGGCGCATGCCTGCTTGCGCACTGGGGCTGCACTATTACCCGAGCGGATTACGACGCTACGTCAGTCGTTTTGGGCTGCAAGCCAGCAAACAGGCTTTTTTGCTAGGACAGCCCATTCCATTTGAAGATATGGAAAAACTCGGACTGTTCGACACGCTTGTAGAGCTTGATGCGTTTGAGGCCGCAGTAGAAAAAATTGTGGGCACTTTGACAGGCATGGCACCCTTAGCGCTACAAGCAACCAAAAAAAGTTTGAACGAAATTGCGGCGGGCTTGTACAGCGAGCCCACCTTGAGAGAGCGCTCGCGCGACTCAGTCTATAGCCAAGACTTTGCAGAAGGCCGCGCAGCATTTGCACAGCGCAGAGCGCCACAATTCAAAGGCACTTAAAGGTTTTAGAGCGCCAATGAAAAAGGGAGCCACTGGCTCCCTTTTTGTTCTGGTTCCAGAAAGAAACCAAAGCGGTCATTAGGCTTTCTTGGCGTAAGCGGAGCACCAGCCTTTGCCTGCCACTTGCTTGCCAGCAAATAAAGGACAGCCGCCTGCAGCATCGCCAGCTTTGCCTTGGAACAAAGCACAGTTGGCGCATTGCTGGCCAGCAGCGTATTTTGGCTGCTTGGCTTTATCCACTTTCGTAGCGTCAGCTTTGTAACCCAAGCCAGCAGCTTGAGGATCTTTCTCGTCCACCATGGCAGCTTGCGCAGCAGTTGCTGCGAAAGCAGCAACGCCAGCAACAGAAATGGTTTGCATCATGAATACGCGACGGTTGGTAGGTTTGTTCATAAGAGTGCCCTTGGCAATGTTAGAAATGGGGCCAGAACATACTGGCACCGTGTATCTTAACGTTTGATTCTGAGGCGTGTTTGACAGGCATCAAACAGCCTCATTTTCTCGCATACGTCCTTGAACAAAGGCCAAAGCCTCAACCGTATCCACATCCAACACGCAGCCTTCATCTGCCACATCAAGTCGGCAAACCGCATGTTGCGCTACCACCGCGCGCGCGCCGTGATCGCCGGTGAGTTGTAATAAAGCGGCACGACTTGAGAGGTCAAACCCGACCGGATGACCTTGCTTGCCGTTGTAATTGGGGACCACCACGGCATGTTGTTGCAAGGCCGTGGCGACCGCCAGCAAGGTACTGGCTTGGACTAAAGGTAAGTCTGCAGGCAAGATCAACCAACCGTGGGCATCAAGCGTAGCCGCTACGCCGCAAGCAATGCTGTCACCCATGCCTGGATTTTTTAGGTGTGAGGTGTGCTCTCGTTCAACCACATGAAAGGGCAAACCACTCGATCGCACCGCAGCCAAGACATGATCACGCACGCGTTGGCCACACAACATGGCGTCAAGTTTGTCTTGGGATGCACCCGATGCTTTGAATCGCTCGCCTTTTCCCGCCGCCAAAACAATGATGGTCGGCAATGCCGTCACGCTTTGACGCAAGATGATTCGGCAGAACCAGACGCAACTGCCATGGCATTTTTGACCTGCACAATTTGCGCAATGATCGACACCGCAATTTCGGCTGGGGTTTTGGCATCGATGCGCAAACCCACTGGGCCGTGCAAGCGCTCTAAGGCTTCTACACCCAGACCAAAATGCTCCATCAAGCGTTGCTTGCGCGTCGCTTGGTTTCGGCGCGAACCCAATGCCCCCACATAAAAAGCGTCGGAATTCAAAGCCTCCATCAAAGCCATGTCGTCCAGCTTGGCGTCGTGCGTCAACGCCACGATGGCGGTGTGTGCATCGGGTTTGAGTTCTAACACCACATCATCTGGCATACCTATCACACGGGTCACGCCGTCAAGGCCGAGCGTAGCCGCATACTCTTCACGCGGGTCACACACCAACACTTCGAAATCCAGCAGCTTGGCCATATGCGCGACGGCTTGGCTGAGCTGACCGGCCCCAATCAACAACAAGCGCCAGCGTGGGCCAAACAGGGTGGTGAGGGTGACGCCATCAAACTGCAATGCTTCGGTACGCGCGGCTTCGCGCAAAGTCACCTCGCCCGTTGAAAGCTTGACTGTGCGAGCCACCAATTGGTGCGAGGCAGTGCGCTGCAACACCTCTTCAATCCATGCCACATCATTGACAGGCTCTTGCACCAATCGCAAAGTGCCACCACAGGGCAAGCCAAAGCGCGCGGCTTCTTCCTTGCTCACACCATAGGCCACCATGGACGGATGCGCGAGCGCGTCGTATTCACCGGCTTTGATGCGGGCAATCAAGTCGTCTTCGACGCAACCACCCGACACCGAACCACTCACCACACCATCGTCACGCACCGCCAGCAAAGCCCCGGGGGGGCGTGGGGCACTGCCCCACGTTTCCACCACCGTGACCAAAGTGACGCGCCGTCCCGCTTGACGCCAAGCCAGCACATCACCCAACACACGCAGGTCTAAGCTCTCCATCTGATGCCTTTAGGCAAGTGCCGTTTGCTTGAGCGCCTCGGCCGTGATGGGCAAGCGACGCACGCGTTTTCCTGTGAGCTTGGCCACCGCGTTGGCAATGGCGGGTGCCACCACCGCTGTAGCAGGCTCGCCAATGCCACCAGGCTTCTCGGTGCTCTTGACCAACACGATGTCAATTTTGGGCACTTCGTTCATGCGCACAGGTTGGAAGTTGTGATAGTTAGTTTCTTGCACACGACCATTGACCATCGTGATTTGGTGCTTCAACGCCGCGCCTATGCCAAAGATGATGCTGGATTGCAACTGCGCTTCCACCGTGTCGGGGTTGACCATGTGGCCCATGTCTGCTGCCACCGTCACGCGATGCACTTGCACCTCGCCGCTTTCGTTCAAGCTCACCTCGGCCACTTGTGCCATGTAGGTGTCGTAACCTTCCATCAACGCAATGCCCAAAGCATGGCCTTTAGCCATTGGCTTGCCCCAGCCCGCTTTGTCGGCAGCGAGTTTGAGCACATTGACAAAACGTGGTTTGCCGGCGAGCAAGCTGATGCGGTACTCGTAGGGGTCTTTGCCTGCGGCTTTGGCCAGCTCATCCATGAAGCTTTCGTTGGCGAAGGCGTTCATGTTGTGGCTCACCGCACGCCAGTAGCCCACGCGGATGCCGGTGTCGTGAATCACCATGTCGTGTTGGGTGTTGGCAATGTTGTAGCCCGTCACAGCAGCTTCAGCCATGAAAGGGTCCATCGTGTCTTTGGGCAAGCCAAAGGCACGTTGCGTGACCGACTGAGAAGCCACTTTGAAATGCATCGCCACAGGCTTGCCAGAGACATCCAAACCTGCCTTGAGCTGGTTCACACCCACAGGACGGTAGAAGTCATGCATCATGTCGTCTTCCCGAGTCCACAGCAGTTTGACGGGCTTGTTGACCGCCTTTGAAATCTCTGCCGCTTGCACGATGAAGTCGAGCTCTAAACGTCGGCCAAAGCCACCGCCCAAGAAGGTGGTTTGCAGTGTGATGTCTTCAGGCTTCAATCCCAAAGCGCCAGCCACCGCGCCTTGTGCGCCTTGTTGGAATTGGGTGGGGCCAATCAGCAAAGCCTTGTTGCCTTGCACATGAGCCGTGAAGTTCATGGGCTCCAGCGGTGCGTGTGCTTGCATCGGAATAACGTACTCAGCTTCCAACACTTTGGCTGCGCCTTTGAGTGCAGCGGCCACATCACCTTGTGGCTTCGTGATTTCCAACACCTTGCCAGTTTTCAAAGCTTGGCGCGTGCCGTCAATCACGCTGGCATCGCTCAAGGCAGCGCCTGCGCCCTCGTCCCACTGAATGCTCAGCAAGTCGCGGGCTTTTTTGGCTTGCCACCAGCTGCTGGCCACCACGGCCACGCCGTCGCTGATTTGCACCACGTCGATCACGCCAGCAGACGCTTTGGCTTTAGCGCCATCAAAGCTCTTAACCTTGCCACCAATCACAGGGCACTGCGCCAGTGACGCGTAAACCATGCCTGGCAACTTCACATCAATGCCAAACTCGGCCGTGCCGTTGACCTTGGCAGGTGTGTCCACACGCTTGGTACGTTTGCCCACAATTTTGAAATCTTTGGGGTCTTTCATGGGCGGTTTCTCTGGCACCGGCATGCTGGCTGCTGATTGCGCCAAATCACCATAGGTGGACTTCAGGCCTTTGGGGCCATAAATCATGCCCTTATCAGCTTTGATCAAATCGCGATCTACGTTCCAACGTGCAGCGGCAGCGGTGATCAACATTTCGCGCACTTGCGCGCCAGCCACGCGCAGCTTGAGCCAGCCTTCACGCACGGAAGTCGACCCACCCGTAAGTTGCCCGCCCAGCAAGGCGTTGACATACACCTCACCAGGAGGCGCTGCCGCCACTTTGATTTGGCTGATGTCTACGTTGAGTTCTTCGGCAATCAACATCGGCATCGAGGTGTACACGCCTTGGCCCATTTCTGAACGGGCAGACAGCAAGGTGATGACGTTGTTGTCGGCAATGTGCACCCAGGCATTGGGCGTATGCACGGTGCCGGCAGCCATAGCTTCGCCAAGTGTGCCGGGCAAATTGAAGCCGAGCATCAAGCCACCAGTCACAGCAGCGGATGTTTTGAGGAATGAACGGCGAGAAGTATGTGTGTGTGTCATGGTGTATCTCCGGCGGTTCAGGCTTTGCGCATCATGGCAGCGGCATCTTTGATGGCGGCACGCACACGCGTGTAGGTGCCACAGCGGCACAGGTTGGCGCTCATGGCTTGGTCAATGTCAGCATCGCTGGGGTTCTTGTTTTTGGCGAGCAACGCAGCGGCGCTCATCAACTGGCCAGATTGGCAGTAACCGCATTGAGGCACGTCGTGCTTGATCCACGCCACTTGCAGTGGATGGCTGTTGTCTTTTGAGAGTCCTTCGACTGTGGCGACTTTTTTGCCAGAAACGCTGGAAAGTGGGATTTGGCAAGAACGTGTGGGTTGACCGTCCACATGCACCGTGCAAGCACCACACAAAGCGGCACCACAACCAAACTTAGTGCCCGTCAGGCCCAGCTCATCCCGAATCACCCACAACAGCGGGGTGTCTGTTTCGGCGTTGGCCTTGGCGGCTTTGCCGTTGATTTGAAAATCGACACTCATCAACGTCTCCTCAATAAAAGTACAGTCGAGTATCAATGAAAAGTATTTACGATGCATGAAAGCCCATTTCGGGTTTTCCCTTAATTTGTCACACATGACACACAGCACACCATGAGCCACATCTCTAACCTTCGCAAAAGCTACGAACGCGCCGAACTCAACGAATCTGCCTCTGCGGCAGACCCCCTGCAGCAGTTCGACCAATGGCTCAAAGAGGCCATTGATTCGGAGGTTCCCGAGCCCAACGCGATGACAGTAGCCACCGTGGGGAGCGACCTGCGCCCCAGCACGCGTGTGGTGTTGATCAAAGGCTATGACGCGCGCGGCATTGTGTGGTTCACCAACTACGCCAGCCGAAAAGGCCAGCAACTCGCAGGCAACCCGTTTGCGGCACTGCAGTTTCATTGGGTAGAACTAGAGCGCGTGGTGCGCATTGAAGGCCGGGTGGAAAAAGTAAGCGGGGCTGAAAGCGATGACTACTTCCACAGCCGCCCACTCGATTCACGCATTGGCGCATGGGCGAGCCCGCAAAGCCAGGTGATTGAAGGACGCGGTACCTTAGTCGCCAATGCCGCTAAATATGGGGCGCAGTTTTTGTTGCAACCGCCGCGCCCGCCTCACTGGGGCGGCTACCGTCTGATCCCTGAACAGTGGGAATTCTGGCAAGGCCGTCGAAGCCGTTTACACGACCGTTTGCGTTACAGCCAAGAGCGCCAAGGCGCTTGGCTACGAGAGCGGCTCGCGCCTTAGAAGCTAATTTGCACGCCCACTTTGAGGCTACGGCCTGCCATTGGCGGGGCATTGCTGCCCATGGTTTGCGTGAGCACTGAGGTGGATGAGTAAGCCAACTTGTTGGTGATGTTGTCGAGCTTGGCAAACCACAAGCTATGCACCGGCCCGCTGTGAGCGTGGTAGTTCAGACCTGCACGCCACAAGGTATTGGCGGCAGTGGTGATGCCAGGGTTCGCCCCGTTGTTGGGTACATGGTTTTGCGCGGCAGCATGCATGAACCCCAAACGAGCCCCCCATGCGCTGTGCGACCAGACAGCGTCTGCGCCTACCCGCATGGGCGCGATACGCGGCAAATCACTTTTGTGCGTCAAGTCTTGGGCACGCACCAAATCAGCGCGTAACTCTAAGTCCATCGCCCCTTGGGCACTGTTGGACGAGAGAACCGCATCTTCACCGCCGACCATGCGCACTTTGGCGTTGGACTCCAGGCCGTAGAAGCGAGCACGTACCCCTTGAAAGTTGTAAAGAGGCATAGCGCCTGGATCCGTCTGAGCTGCGGCAACGCCTTGACTCAAGCGATAGTCCCCTGTTGGCTGCAACGAGATGAAATTGGCGAAATGCGAGCCAAAAGCCGTCACACCGAATTTGTGTGCCCCTTGCTGCAACTCAGCCCCCACATCCAATTGGGTAGCTTTTTCTAACCCCATTTGGGCACTCCCCACCTCATAGGTCGCAGTGGCGATGTGGGGTCCATTGGCAAACAACTCATAGTCTTTGGGCGCACGCTGGCTTGCACTGAGGTGACTGGTGATTTGCCAACCATTTTGCGATTCACCTTTGCGCAAATTGCGCATCACCCCTAGCCCCCAGCTAAAAGGGGTGAAGGTTTGGCTTTGGGCTAAGTTGTCCCCAAAATTTTCACGCAGCGCCACACGGATCGATTCGGTTCTCGCGCCTGCACTAAGTTGCCCCCAGCTTGTTTTGAGTGTTTGGTAGGCAAACAGGGCCGCACTTTGCGTTCGGCTAGGCCCCACAAACTTCTCTGCACCTTCGGCTTGCAAGTCATTGTGTTCGCGCTGAATGCCAACCGTGCCATCCAATTGCATGCCGTTGTTCAGACGCAGCGCTTGCTGGCGGCTTTCTAAACGAAAGTCATTGCCTTGATTGTCAAAGCGTGTATTGGCAACTGTTGCGTCGTATTCGGTGTGTGTGTAGTTGGTGTGGCCCAACTGAAATTTGACATCCTCAAATGCGCCACCGACTTCGCGCAACTGCCCCTCCATCACCTGATGACGACGCCGCATGCCAATGCGCACCGTGGGTTCGGCCACCGTGCCATAGGTGCTGCGGTATTCGCTGGTCGATAAGCCGACGTAACCTCGGTCAAACAGCAGGGTGCCGCCCACAGCGCCACCTTGACTGTCACTGGCCGAATTGCACACACGGCGACCATTGGGCGTGCCATCGCAGGTCATGTCTTTGGGCACACGCAGGTTTTGGGTGCTGCGATCAAACGCGTCCACATGCAACGCAACTTTGTCGTTACCAGCTTCCACCATCGCACCCGAACTGCGCTCGTTGGCCGCACCACCCGCGCGCACTTCGACCTTGCCCAACACGCCGCCTTTGGCCTCAAAAGCACGTTCGCGGGCAATGCGGTTGTCAATCACGTTGACCACACCACCCATGGCGCTACCGCCATACAACAAAGCCGCCGGACCGCGCAGCACTTCGATGCGTTCGGTCGTCAGTGGATCGATGGGCACAGCGTGGTCTGTACTCAAGCCCGACACATCCATATTGGCACCGCTGTTTTGCAAGATGCGGATGCGATCACCGTCCATGCCACGAATCACGGGACGGCCCACGTTAGGTCCGAACGAACCATTGGCAATACCGGGCAAAGTATCCAGCGTTTCGCCCAAGGTACTGCCTTGGCGCTGGGTGAGCGCCGCACCCGAAAGCTGCTGTGCGGGTGCTAAAAGGGGGCGGGTATCGAGAGCACGCCCTGTGATGGTGACTTCATCCAAATGCCGACCTTCACCCTCAATAGCAGATTGGGCCCAAGCCAAGCCAAGCGTGGCATCAAGCAATGTGCAAATGGCAACGGCGGCAGCGCTGCGCTGAAAAACGTATTTCATGGCGTTGACCTGCGGGACTAAAAGCGCCCCCTTATTACAAACAAATGACAGTGCTGAAGTCAAAAATTCAAGCACACCCAACGTCAAATTAATGCAAAGTAGGTGGCCCTCGGGCCGCGTAAAAACGTTCGACAAGCGCGAAACGCTCGTCCAACACAATAGCTGTCCAGGTTGGAACGGACACCACAGACATCAGCCATAAAGCGGGGGTGTACAAAAGGTCTGGGCACGTTTGATCAAAAAGCTGACACTCCACCGCGTTGCTGTGCTCACCCAAAATCGCCGCCAACACACCCGAACTGTCTGAAACCCTATGGGTGGAGACACTGGCGTTGGGTTTGGCATGCGCCACACGGTGCACCAAACCCACGGTTTGCACCCACACCATGGCGACCAGACAGATCAGCAGCAAACGACGCAGCCCACGCGTGCACAAGGCCGATGGCAGGCCATGCAACACATCAACCATGCTTCACCTTGTCGGCAAAGGTTTGCATAAACTTTTGCACCTTGGGGGCCACCACGAAGGCGCAATAGCCTTGTGCTGGATTGTTTTCAAAATAGTCCTGGTGGTAGTCCTCGGCAGGGGTGTAGTTGCGCAAGGTTTGTAGCTCTGTCACCACGCGGCCAGACAGGGCCATCTGGAGGTCATCCAGCACCTGTTGCGCGATCGCAAGGTCAGCTTCGTCGCTCACGTAAATAGCGCTGCGGTATTGCGTGCCCACATCGTTGCCTTGACGATTCAACGTGGTGGGGTCGTGGATGACAAAGAAAATTTCTAGCAACTCACGCAAGCCAATGAGGGTGGGGTCGTAAACCAAACGCACCACCTCGTTGTGACCGGTATGGCCTTCGCATACCTGCGCGTAAGTAGGATTCAAGGTCTGGCCATTGGAATAACCAGACTCTACGTCTCGTACACCATGGACACGCGTAAACACAGCCTCGGTGCACCAAAAGCAGCCGCCACCTAAAGTAATCACCTTAAGTGAAGCAGAGGACGCAAAAGGGGTTTTCATAGCTTTGATTCTATGGGTTGTCATTCATGACACACAGAACACAGGGTCGTATGCATTCATCAAAAGGATTAAGCTGCTACATTAATAACCAATCAGTCATTAACGAACAACCGTGTCCTTTACTTCCGCCAACTTAGCCGAAATCACGCCTAGAAGAGAGCGTCGTAAAGAAGCGCGTCCTGGCGAGCTCGTCAAAGCAGCGCTGGATTTATTTGTGGAAAAAGGCTTTGCCGCCACACGCGTGGACGAAGTCGCAGCACGCGCAGGTGTGTCCAAGGGCACCTTGTTTTTGTATTTCGACAGCAAGGAAGATCTATTCAAAGCGGTGATTCGCGAAAACATCGCCAACTTATTCCCGGCCTGGAATGAAGAGTTCAAAACCTTTGAAGGCAGCAGCGCGGAAATGCTGCACTACGCCATGGACTTGTGGTGGCTCAATGTGGGCAATACCCCAGCAAGTGGGATTGTCAAACTGGTCATCAGCGAGGCACAAAACTTTCCAGAAGTTGCTGCCTTTTATCAAAAAGAAGTGGTTGAGCCGGGCACTGGTTTGCTACAAAGCATCTTGCAACGCGGCGTAGACCGGGGTGAGTTTCAGAGCATGGACACAAGCAAAAGTGTGTTTAGCATGATCGCACCCATGATCTTTTTGATGATGTGGAAACACTCCATGGGCGCTTGCGCCGCGTCGGCCAACATCATTGATCCTCAAGAATTCATCCACATGCATGTGGATTTATTGCTCCACGGCATGAGCACAAAGAGCCCCAAATGAAAAACATCAAAACCCGTTGGATCTTGATTGGCATCGTCATTTTGGCCTTGGTCGCCGGGGTCTGGCGCGCCATGAGTAACAAACGTGCTCAAGAAGCTGCGGCCGCTGTGCCTGTCGCTGTACAAACGCAAATCGAACTGGCCAACAGCGATGTGATGAGTGCGCAATTGCGCGACATCACGCAAGGCTTAGCGGTATCAGGCACTGTCAAGGCCGTGAACTATGCCGTCATCAAAGCCCGCGTAGCAGG
>CANCCJ010000094.1 GCA_947374535.1 Comamonadaceae bacterium
CCTACCAAATATCTGTGATATACTTTCGGTTTTCCAGAGCGGCTGTAGCTCAGCTGGATAGAGTACTTGGCTACGAACCAAGGGGTCGTGGGTTCGATTCCTGCCAGCCGCACCAAATTGAACAAGGGTTTACATCTTCGGATGTAAACCCTTTTTCTTTTGCCGCGTCACAAGTCGCAGCGCGATTGCTTTAGGTGACCGTGTTTTTTGACGTTTTCTTCTCTAATGTGCTTGCAAGTGATTGCCACTTCACAAATACAAAGAGGAGACGTCAGTATGAAAGCCGATCGCAGGTTATCTAAGGTCTGTTTGACCTTCGTGTCACTATGCTCAGCCTTTGCCGTGTATGCGCAGCAGGGCTACCCGAATCGCCCCGTAAAAATCATCGTGCCGTTCGCAGCCAGTGGGCCTGCTGACAATTACGCACGTTTCATGGCGCAGCGCTTGCAAGAGGTGTTGGGTCAGCCATTTGTCGTGGATAACCGCCCCGGTGCGGGCTCCATCATCGGTACGGATGCAGTGGCCAAGGCGCCGGCTGATGGCTACACCTTGCTGATGATGTCCAACACGCAAACGGTCAATGAGTCTCTGGTTCCTAACAAGCCGTTCAACTTGCTCAAAGACTTTGCGCCGATTGCACCTGTCAACTATTCCGATTTGGTGCTCGTGGTCAATCCCAAGCTGCACGTCAATACCCTGCCTGAGTTGATCAAGTTCGCTCGCGCCAATCCGGGCAAGCTGAACTACGCTTCTTCAGGGAATGGCACGCCGTATCACATGGCTGGTGAGTTGTTCAAATACATGGCCAATATCGACATGACCCACATTCCTTACAAGGGCAGCGCTGCTGCGCGCACAGACGTGTTGTCTGGTCAGGTGGACATGATGTTTGATGCGGTCACCACCATGTCCGAAAACATCAAGATGGGCAAAGTGCGCGGCTTGGCCACCACAGGCAAGGTGCGCTCATCGGTGATGCCTGAGCTGCCAACCGCCAACGATGAAGGTTTGCCCAAATATGAGGCCGTCATTTGGCTTGGGCTCATGGCCCCGGCCGGTACGCCAGAGGCGATCGTCACGCGCTTGAATGTGGAGATCAACAAAATTGTGAACGCACCCGATGTGAAAGCTGCCTGGGCGAAGCAGGGCGCGGTACCCATGTCAATGTCGGTGCCCGTCTTCACCAAATATGTGGTCGACGATGTAGCAAAGTGGGCCACGGTGGTCAAAGTCTCGGGCGCTAAGGCTGACTGAGCGCCATGGCTGAGTTTTGTTTTCAATTGAACGGCCAGCCCCAAGCAGTGCAGGCCCACGACAATGATTTGCTGTTGGATGTGTTGCGCCAAACGTGTGAGCAAAAAGGCACCCGTTTCGGGTGTGGGTTGTCGCAATGCGGGGCTTGTCATGTCATGGTGGATGAGCACGCTGTACCTGCTTGCAGCACACCCATGTGGGCGGTGGCGGGCAAACGTGTGGTCACCGTTGAAGGCTTGGGCAGTGCCGAACAACCACACGCCTTGCAAACGGCATTTGCCCAATTGCAAGCGGCGCAATGCGGCTATTGCAGCAGTGGCATGTTGATGACGGCAGCGGCTTTGCTTCATGCAACACCCCAGCCTACGCCCGCGCAAGTGCGTGCAGCCTTGCAAGGCAACTTGTGTCGTTGTGGTGCGCACAACCGCATCGTGCGCGCTGTGTGTCAAGCTGCTGAAACGATGAGCGCATCATGACCTTGCACACCGTGACGCCGCCCAAGTTGCCTGGCAGCTTGCAAACCAACCGTCGTTTGATGCAATGGTTGAAGTTTTTGCCCAGTGGTCGGGTTCAGTTGTACTCGGGCAAGGTCGAAATTGGCCAAGGCATCCTGCATGCCTTGGTGCAAATCGCCGCGCAAGAACTCTCTCTACCGTTCCATGCGATTGAGGCCGTACCCGCCAGCACTGCCTTCAGTCCAAACGAAGCGGTCACCTCTGGCAGCTTGTCGATTCAAGATTCAGGCGCCGCCGTGCGTCACGCCTGTCGCCAAGCACGGGCTTTGTTTGTGGCTTGCGCGGCCGAAAAATTTGCTGTGCCAGTGTCAGAGATTCAGGTGCAGGACGGTATCTTCATGCATGGCGCACGTGCCTTGTGTGGTTATGGCGATATCAGCACGCGCGTCAACTTGGACACAGAGGCTTTGCCTTCGAGTGAGGGCACACCCGCGCCCAGCTTCACGCCGACTTCAACGCGTGATGCGCCAAGGCCTGATTTGCTGCGTAAGTTTTTGGGCCATGCCGATTTCATCCAAGACCTTCAATGGCCAAACATGTTGCACGGACGCATGGTGCGTCCGCCCAATTTGCACGCCACACTGAACGACAAAGCTTGGGACCAAGCGGCCCAGCGCGCGCAAGCCATGCCAGGCGTGCAGGGGGTTTATCGCGATGGTTTGCAAATTGGTGTGCTTGCCTTCAGCGAACCCGCCGCGACGCAAGCTGCTGATCAATTGATGGCCGATTTGAGTTTGGCACAAGCGTGGACCACGCCGGCCATGCTTCCCGACGCCGAGCATTTGCAAGACTGGTTGCGTCAAAGCCCATTGCAAACCACGACCGTGCATGCCGCCGATGTTGCGTGGCCAGACGCGCAGGCGCAAACGGTGCAAACGCTGCAAGCCGATTACAACCGTGGCTACGTACAACACGCCTCCATGTCGCCTTCTTGTGCCTTGGCGCATTGGCAGGGCGATGCTCTGAGGGTGTGGAGCCATTCGCAAGGCATTTTTAATTTACGACGCGACTTAGCTCTGGCTTTTGCATGCGCGTCCGAGCAAGTGACGGTGCAGCATGTCCAAGGCGCTGGCTGCTATGGGCACAACGGCGCTGATGACGTGGCGTTTGATGCGGCGTGGCTAGCCCGTTTAGCGGGCGATCAACCCGTGCGTGTGCTCTGGTCACGTCACGACGAAATGGCTTGGTCGCCCCTAGGGCCCGCGATGAGCGTGCGCTTGCAGGCCGGGCTTGACGCGCATCAGCGCATCAGTTTTTGGCAGCACACAGTGTGGAGCCAAGGCCACGGCACGCGCCCGGGTCGCAATGCCACGCCAGCCTTGTTAGGCAGTTGGTTGACGGCGCAGCCATTCCCTATCCTCATGGCTGAAAACGCGGCCATGAGTGTGGGCGGTGGCTCGGAGCGTAACGCTGTGCCGCCCTACGCCTTACCCGCTTTGGAAGTCGTCAATCACCGTGTGATGGACATGCCCATGCGTGTATCAGCCTTGCGTGCATTGGGCGCACACGTGAATGTGTTTGCCGCGGAATCTTTCATGGACGAAGTGGCGATGGCCGCAGGCCAAGACCCGCTGGCGCTACGCCTGTCGTATTTGCAAGATTCGCGTGCACGCGCTGTGCTGCAACAAGCTGGCGCATTGTCGAATTGGTCGCAACGCGACGCAGTTAAAAACGCATCAACTTCCAACGAGGGCGAGTGGGGGCAAGGCTTGGCCTTTGCCCGTTACAAAAATACCGGCGCCTATTGCGCGGTGGTGGCCGAGGTGGAAGTGGCTGATCGCGTGCGCTTGAAACGTTTGGTGGTGGTGGCCGACATGGGGCATGTGGTGGATGCCGATGGCGCGATCAACCAGCTCGAAGGCGGTGCCATTCAAGCGGCGAGTTGGGCGTTGTTAGAGGCGGCTAAATTTGATCGCCAACACATGCTCAGTGTGGATTGGGACAGCTACCCCATTCTTCGTTTTGAAGATGTGCCTGAGGTTGTGGTGTCGCTCATCGATACCGGCGAACATGCTTCAGTAGGCGCAGGTGAGGCTTCGTTAGGGCCATGCGCTGCAGCGATTGGCAATGCCGTCTTTCACGCTTTGGGCGTGCGGGTGCGTGACATGCCTATGACCCCTGAACAAATTGTGAAAGCCATCGACTCAGCCGATGGCGAGACTTAATTTTTATTTGAACCAAGGAACTGAGATGGAACTTCATATATTGAGCGGCGGCGCTGCTGCAGGTTTGGTCAATCCACTGCGGGCTGAGTTTGAAGCCGCGCATGGCTGCCAAATTCACAGCACTTTCAGCGCCGTGGGCGCGATGAAAGAAAAGCTGCTGAGTGGCGAACGCTGCGATTTACTCATCCTCACCCAATCGTTGATTGAAGGCTTGATTGCCTCGGGCGATGTGCGTGCGGGAACCTTGCGTGCCTTGGGTGTGGTGAAAACGGGAATCGCCGTGAAGCATGGCAGCCCGCATCCAGCCATTGCTACGCGCGCTGATTTGCAAGCCGCATTCCGCGCGGCTGAAGGTATTTACTTTCCAGACCCAAAGTTGGCGACGGCTGGCATTCACTTTTTCAAAGTGTTGCAAACCCTGGGGTTGGATGTGGAGTTGGCAGACCGTTTTCGCACCTTCCCTAATGGCGCTACGGCGATGGCTGCGATGGCCAAAGACCCCGGTGCCCATGCGATGGGCTGCACGCAAGTGACAGAAATCAAATACACCCCAGGCATCGACTTGATCGGCTTGTTGCCCCAAGAGTTTGAGTTGGCCACGGTCTATGCGCTGGGTATTCCTACGCAAGCGAAAGAACCCGCACTGGCGCAGCAGTTGGCGGATGTGCTCACCAGCGACGCAACGCGTGCTTTGCGCACGATGGGTGGTTTTGAGTTGCAAGACTAGAATTTGAGGCATGAAACACCATGCCTCCCCCTTATTGCTTTGCATTGCGGCTGTCTTGTCGGGCTGCGCCACCCCCGTGGCCAAGCCTGCTTTTTATCCCAATGCCCATTACCAACAAGTTGGCCCCGCGCAAGCGCAGGCTGATGCGCAGTACTGTTCAGAATTGGCGCAACAGTCAGATGTGGGTGCCGTCAATAAAGTGGATGCAGGCCGAGCGGCGGCGGCAGGAGCTGCGGGTGTTGGCACTGCAGGTGTGGTGGGATCGCTGCTGAGCGGTCACAAACCTGATTTGAAAAATATTGCAGCAGGTGCAGCCGCCATTGGTGCGGGTGGTGCTGCGGCCACAGCGGCAGCGCAATCGGTGGGTGGCAGCAGCTTGTACCGCCAGTTTGTGCAGCAATGTTTGGCGGAGCGTGGCTACCACGTGATCGGTTGGCATTGAGCCGCACGCAGCTATGAGCCAGGCGTTCACGCACGAGACCGATGCAGATGATGAAGACCTCACCTTGCCGCCACTGCCTGCAGGTAGCAAAAACTACATCACGCCACAAGGCTATGCAGCGCTTCGTGCAGAGTTGTTTGAGCTGATCGACAACGAGCGCCCACGCATCGTAGAAATTGTGCATTGGGCTGCCAGCAATGGGGATCGTTCAGAAAACGGCGATTACCACTACGGCAAAAAACGTTTGCGTGAAATTGATCGCCGTATTCGTTTTTTGACCAAGCGTTTAGAGATTGCGGAAATTACAGACCCCAGCGCGCATCACGGCAAAGACCAAGTGTTCTTTGGCGCCACCGTCACCTATGTGGACGAGGCCGATGTGGCGCGCACCGTCACCATCTTGGGCATTGATGAGGCCGATAGCCTGAAGGCTCAAGTGACTTGGGTGTCACCGATTGCCCGCGCCTTGCTCAAAGCGCGTGAGGGCGATGTGGTGAAGTTGGTCACGCCAGTCGGTGTGCAAGAAGTTGAGGTGGTGCAGGTGCAGTACCCCGCACCCAAGCCCAGCGAGGGCTAAGCTTTAGGCTTCGCGCCCCACACCAGACACCACGCGTTGCGCTTGCAGCACAGAGGGCACGCGGCGCAAGTTGCGTAGCACCGTGTCTAAATGCGTGATGTCACGCACGGTGAACACAAAGCGCAAATCAGTGGCTTCTTGACCGCTCACCTCATCCGCCATTTGCACGAAAGTGATGTCCGCTTCGGCGCTGGTGATCGCCGCAGCCACGCGTGCCAACACGCCTTTGCCGTTGCTCACGGTCACCACTGCGGCCACTTCAAACATGCGTGTAGGCTCGTCCGACCACTCCACGCCAATGAAACGTTCGCTGTCTTTGTGTTTCAGACGTTGGCCCACGCCGCATTGGTCGGTGTGCACCACCAAGCCTTCGCCGCGTCCTAAGTAGCCCACGATGGTGTCACCCGGTACAGGGCGGCAGCAGGTGGCGTATTGCACGGAGGCGTTTTCGCTGCCATCCACGATGACGCTGCCTTGCGATACGTTTTCATGTGCAGTGAAGCGCTCGCGGCTCATCAGCAAGGCGTCGGGCTTGAGGCCAGTGTCTGACAGCAAGGTGGCCAAACGTTTGGCCACGATGCTGGCCACACGTTTGCCCAAGCCAATGTCAGTCAGCAAGTCTGGCTTGGTTTTGCTGCCCGTGAAGTGCAGCAGTTTTTCCCAGATCTGAGCGTGCTTTTCGTCTTGCGCAGGCAAGTCTTCAATGCCTTCAGCACGCAGGGCTTGGGCCAGCAGTTTTTTGCCCAAATCTTCTGACTGGGAATGCGCCATGGTCTTGAGGTGGTGACGTATCTTTGAGCGGGCGCGTCCTGTGCGCACAAAACCCAGCCATGCGGGGTTGGGCGATGCGACAGCCGATGTGACCACCTCCACGATGTCGCCGTTGCGTAGCTCGGTGCGCAATGGCACTTGCTCGCCGTTGACTTTGGCCGCCATCGTGCGGTCGCCCACATCGCTGTGAACGGCATAGGCAAAGTCCACGATGGTGGCGCCGCGTGGCATCGCCATGATCTTGCTCTTGGGCGTGAACACGTACACCGCATCGGGAAACAGGTCGACTTTGACGTGGTCCCAAAACTCGGTGGCATCGCGGGTTTCGTCTTGGATGTCCAGCAGCGATTGCAGCCACTTGTTGCCCAAGTTGGCGTTGGACTCGTTGCTAGAGCCTTTGTCTTTGTAGAGCCAATGCGCAGCGACGCCCGTCTCAGCCACCAAGTGCATGGCCTCGGTGCGCATTTGAAACTCCACGTTCAACCCCGATGGCCCCACGATGGTGGTGTGCAACGACTGGTAGCCGTTGAGCTTGGCAATGGCAATGTGGTCTTTAAACTTGCCCGGCACGGGCTTGTACATCTGGTGTAGCACGCCCAAGGCGGTGTAACAGTCAATGACCTCAGGCAAGATGAGCCGAAAGCCGTAGATGTCAGTCACTTGGGCAAAGCTCAGGTGCTTACCGTCCATCTTTTTGTAAATTGAATACAGCGTTTTTTCGCGGCCTGAAATGCGAACCTTCAAACCGGCTTTGGCAAAAGAGGCTTCTACCTCTTGCTCCACCTTTTGCATCAAATCACGCCGGCGGTGACGTGCTTTTTGAACGGCTTTGCTCAGAACTTTGTGGCGCCAAGGCCACAGGTATTGAAAGCAGAGTTCTTGCAGTTCGCGGTAAGTTTGGTTCAGGCCCAAACGGTGAGCGATGGGCGCGTAAATTTCTAAGGTTTCGTTTGAGATGCGGCCCCACTTGGCGCGTGGCATATCGCCCATGGTGCGCATGTTGTGGCTGCGATCGGCCAGCTTGATGAGGATCACGCGCACATCGCGCGCCATTGCCAACAACATCTTGCGAAACGACTCGGCTTGGTTTTCTTCGCGGGTGTTGAACTCCAGCTTGTCGAGCTTGGTCAGACCATCCACCAAGTCGGCGACATGAATGCCAAAGCGTTCAATCAAATCGGTTTTGGTGATGCCGCAGTCTTCCATCGCGTCATGCAGCAAAGCGGCAGACAAGGCCTGCGCATCGAGCTTCCAGTCTGCGCATTGCGCCGCTACGGCGATGGGGTGGGTGATGTAGGGCTCGCCGCTGCTGCGCAGTTGGCCCAAATGGGCTTCATCGGCGTAGCGATAAGCACGGCGGACCATGTCCAAGCCCTCGGCATTGAGGTAGCCTAGTTTTTCAGTCAATGCAGCAAAGCTAGCTGCCGCTGCGTTGGCTGCAGCAGCGCTTCCCGAGAGGGGCGCAGAGGGCTTTAACGTGGGTGTGGGGACGCTCATAGATGAACACTTTACCCGCAATAAAAAAAGCACCGACAGTGCGGTGCTTTGATTGGGGGCAAACCCGGTTTAGCCGGGTACTTTTTTCAGCATCTCGATGCCGATTTGACCCGCTGCAATTTCGCGCAAGGCGGTCACGGCGGGCTTGTTCTTGCTTTCCACCTTGGCGGTGTGGCCTTGGCTGAGCATACGAGCGCGGTAAGTGGCGCACAGCACCAATTGAAAGCGGTTAGGGATCTGTTCGAGACAGTCTTCAACGGTAATGCGGGCCATGTGTGTACTCCAGAATTCAGGTGATGTTCAGGGCTTGAAAGATATCAGCCCGAGCCCGGCGCTGGGCCAGGTATTTGAGGCGCTGCGCATGCACGATCGCTTTCAGGTCGAACAAGGCTGTGTCAAACAATTCATTGATTATAACGTAGTCAAATTCTCTGGCCTGCGCCATCTCGTCTGCGGCGTTCTTCAGGCGCAGATCAATGATGTCGGGTGCGTCTTCGCCACGGTTGTACAGGCGGGACTTAAGCTCTTCCCAGCTTGGCGGCAAGATGAAAATGAGCACCGCGTTGGCAAACAGCTTTTTGACTTGGATGGCGCCTTGAAAGTCGATCTCCAAAATTACGTCTGCACCTTGGGCAATGCGGTCTTCAATGGCTTTGCGCGAGGTGCCGTAGCGTTGACCGTGCACATTGGCCCATTCCAAGAAAGCATCAGAAGCCACCATTTGGTCAAACTCTGGCGGTGACACAAAGAAGTACTCGCGGCCGTGTTTTTCTTGGCCGCGTGGTGGGCGCGTGGTGTGCGATACGGAAGGGCGCACTTTGGCGTCTAGCTCCATCAAGGCTTTGACGAGGCTCGATTTGCCAGCCCCGCTGGGGGCCGCGACCACAATGAGGTTGCCGGGGAAGTTGTCCATCATTCGAGGTTCTGTACTTGTTCGCGGAGTTGTTCGATCAACACTTTCATGTCCACCGAGATACGGGTCATTTCCATCGTCGCTGACTTGGAGCCCAAGGTGTTGGCTTCGCGATGAAGCTCTTGGATCAAAAAGTCGAGTCGCTTGCCCACGCCCTCGGCTTTGCCGCCTTTGGCCAGCAAGTCGTCCATCTCGTCAAAGTGCGAGACCAAGCGGGTCAGTTCTTCGGCCACATCGATGCGAATGGCAAACGAGGTGGCTTCGGTCAGCGCACGGTCTTGGGCAGCTTCGGGCAGCGTGCTGCCTTCAGTCAAGGCCATGGCTTCGCGCCAACGCTCTAAAAACTTCAGTCGTTGTTGCTCCACCAACTGCGGCACCAATGGCGCGGCTTGTGACGCCAGGACGCGCAATTGGCTCAGGCGGTCGCGCAGGGTTTGCGCCAAGCGTGCGCCTTCGCGCTCGCGGGCTTCGCTCAATTGGGTCAGGGTGGTTTGGGCCAGTTTCAACACCGCAGGGCCAATGTCGGCGGGCGCGGCGGACTGGGCTGTGGCCAATCGCAACACATCAGACACCGACAGGCCATTGGCCTTGGGCAAGTGCGCGTGCACCACGTCTTGCAGGGCTGACAGGCGTTGCAGCAGGACGGGCGTGGGCTCGGCAAAGCTGGCGTCAGCCGTGCTTTCGATGTTGGCGCGCACTTCGACTTTGCCGCGCTTGAGATGTTGGGTCAGCAGCTCACGCATGGCTGCTTCGTGCTGGCGAAGCTCTTCGGGCATCTTGAAGGTCAGGTCAAGAAAGCGGCTGTTGACCGAGCGAATCTCTAGCCCCAAGCGCAGGGCTGGGCTGTTGGCGGTGTCTGAAGTTAGCTCGGTTTGCGCACTGGCATAACCGGTCATGCTGTAGATGGGCATGTGGTGGCGTTTCGTATCAAAGGCTGAATTATCTCAGGCTCGGTGGCGCCATTTGCTTGGAGGCAGATTGCCCGACAATTGATGTTTTACCGAACCCTTCAAATGCTTGATTCAAAGCCATAAAAATGACCACCACCTTGCCCGCCTCTCGCCACACCCGTGCTGCCGACCAACTGCGCCCCGTGCGCATCACCCGCCACTACACCATGCACGCCGAAGGCTCGGTGCTGATTGAGTTTGGCCACACCAAAGTGCTGTGCACCGCGTCGGTGGAAGAAAAAGTGCCGGGCCACAAAAAAGGTTCGGGCGAAGGCTGGGTCACCGCCGAATACGGCATGTTGCCCCGGGCCACTCACACCCGCAGCGACCGCGAAGCCGCACGCGGCAAGCAATCGGGCCGCACCCAAGAAATTCAGCGCCTCATTGGCCGCTCCATGCGCGCGGTGTTTGACCTGAAGAAACTCGGCGAACGCACCATCCATTTGGACTGCGACGTGTTGCA
>CANCCJ010000095.1 GCA_947374535.1 Comamonadaceae bacterium
AGTCGGATCTGCTCACGCACAGCTGGATTGGCTATGTGGAAGACCTGATGTGGACCCCTGAGCTGGACTACTTGCCGATGGTGGACCGCAATATCCAGCCGCGACTGCATATCTCAAACGTCATTAGCCAGTTGACTGCCATCGTGGGCAGCGCAGGATTGGGGGTCTTGCCACACTTCATGGCTCGAAACCACCCCGCGCTCACGCGCGTCCTGCCGGACGATGTCTACCTCACCCGTTCGTACTGGTTGATCACGCACCCTGACACACACGATCTAGCTCGCGTCAGGGCTTGCTCAAATTTTCTAACGGAACAGGTGTTGTCTTTGGGTGCAGATTTCTGGAAAGGCTAAGCGCAGTCAATGGTGCGACGCACGCCAGTTTGAGCCCCAATTTGGGCTTAGACGGATACGTATTCACGGGTTTGAACGATTCCACCCTTGCCCTCGCAGCCCGTTCGGACATGACGGTCAACGTCAAGGATGGGTATGGTTTCAATCTGCGCCCGTACTTGTCGCTGAGTAAAACATGGGGGATTTACGCAAAGCTAGGGCGGCAATTTGGCTCGCAAGAAGCGACCTTGCGCAGAGGTGTGCTTCAAACGACAACGTCGATATCCTACGCACACACGATTTATGGATTGGGATTTTCGTACAACCTAGATGCCCAATGGGGCATTGGGGCGGACTACACAAAGTCCAAACCAATACCCTCTGAGCAAACCAACTCGTCATTGATCAGTGTGGGCTTGCGGTACAAGTTTTAGAGCTATCCAAGGGAATGGTTCCGACTTGGATGCTTGGCTCTAAAACATGTCGGAATTACCGCATGAACCCAGCAAAGAAACCCGACAACTCTTCAAAACCGTCCAATGGCAAAACATGCGCAACGTACTGGTCAGGGCGAACCACCACCATACAACCCTTCTCACGGTTGATGCCGCGCATCTCAAAAATATCACCCACGCCTTTGTGGTCGGTGCAGAAAACTTTTTCATGGTCTTGTAGACCCAGCTTGCCAGTTTTGGGCTTGAGCAGAGAAGGCATGTTCTCGTAGGCAAGTTGATCAAACGTCTGCTGGAACACGGCACGGAAGTCGATCACCGCGTCGATGTCTTCTCCTTTTCGTGTGTGCTTGACAATGGGTGAACTTGGATGGGTTTCTAGCCAGTCCGAGAGCTTGTGGATGGCTGAACCCGCGTTAGAACCATCTGCCTTGCCAGCGAACGCATAGATACGCCAGCGCGCATCGGCCTCGGCCACATGGCCCAGCTGCATTTGCTTGGCGTCAGACAAACGCACCACCGGTGCTGAGTGAAAGCGACGACCGATTTCCTGACCCGTCGCAAGCGCCTGATGTGCACTGGCGACGAAAAGATATGACGCATCGTATTTCACAGCAGTGCCACCCGTGAACTCCAAGTTCTCTTTGAATTGGCGAATGATGCGCGGTTCTTCAGTGCCATCTCGCTCAGCTTGCGTGGTCGGTGCCGACATCACCCGCGACCATTTGTGATCGGTCTCAACCAAGCGCTTGGCCTCTGTCAATCGCTCTTTGGTGTAGCTGCGCAACAGACGCGCATCTGCTCTTCCTTGAAGGACATGCACCAACTTCCAGCCCAAGTTGAAGGTGTCTTGCATCGACACGTTCATCCCCTGCCCCGCCTTGGGTGAGTGGGTGTGGCAAGCGTCGCCCGCTGTGAAGACGCGCGGATTGCGATCTTCACCCTCAGGAACATCATCGAATTTGTCTGTGATGCTGTGTCCAATGTCGTAAATAGACCACCAGACCACTTCTTTCACATCAAGCGTATAGGGCTTGATGATGCGATTCGCTGCAGCAATCATGTCATCTTGGGTGAATTTGCGATGAGCTGCTTTTTCGTCGGGTCGAAGTTTGTCTAGCTCGACATACATTCGAAATACATAGCCCCCTTCACGCGGCAGGATAAGCACGTTGCCTTCAGTCGCAGATGAGATCAAACACTTCTGACGTACGTCTGGAAAATCAGTGTTCGCGAGAATATCCATCACACCCCAGGCTTGATGCGCGGCATCTCCGTGCAGCTGGCCACCGATGGCCTTGCGCACGGCTGAATGCGCACCATCACATCCAACAACGTAGTTCGCGCGCACCGTCCGCGTTGCGCCCCAGTTGACACCACTTGCATCCTTCAGTGTCACGGTGACTGGATGATCATCGGTCGTAGGATCAATCGTCAAATTCACAACTTCCCAGCTGTAGTCGGGTTCGAGTCGTGAAGGCGAGTTTTTCATCACTTCCAAAAACAGCTCGTGCAGTCGTGCTTGGTTGATCAAAATATGAGGCATTTCCGAACTATCGTCGGCCACGTCTTGCACGCGCCCGACGCGTTTGATGTGCTCAGGGTTCTTCGGATCTGGCATCCAGAAGGCGGTTTGATTGACCCAATAGGTTTCACGCTTGACCTTATCGGCAAAACCAAACGCTTGAAACATCTCCATCGTGCGCGTATTGATGCCATCGGCCTTACCTTTGATGATGTTGCTGGGCATGCGCTCGGTAATCATCGTTTGTATCTCTGGGAATTGCGCCAACTGAGCCGCCAAGCACAAGCCCGCTGGCCCAGTCCCCGCAATCAACACGTCCACTTTTTCGGGCAAGGGCTCATTGATGCCGCGGTTGCGTCGGTTGGGCGCGGCTTCCTTGATGTCGGGATTGCCACCTCTGAATCCATTTTTATAGAACTGCATGTCTTGTCTCCAAAAAATTTAAAAAGTCACCGAAGCGTCGGCATGGCTAGATAATAACTGTACTTACTAATGTAAGTCAACATGGTATGTATGATTACTATTTTGACCTTTCAACTGGAAAACAAGTATGTCCGTACTCGACATGGCGGGACATCTGATACGCCGTCTTCATCAACAATCGACGCAAGTTTTTGTTCAACGCACACAAGCAGCGGGGTTTGACCTGACAGCCGTTCAATATGCAGCGCTGCAGGCCATCAACGAAAACCCAAGCATCGACCAAGCGCGTCTCGCAGAAATGATTGGTTACGACCGCGCAACCATTGGCGGCGTCATAGAGCGCTTGGAAAAAAAAGGCTGGATTCGTCGCCTCGTCAGTGAGCAAGACCGCCGTGCACGCGAGCTGTCCTTGACAGCAAAAGGCAACAAAATTCGGGCCACCTTAGAGCCCATCGTTGAGGATTTGCAAAAAGACATCCTCCAGCCCCTGAGCGATGCCGATCGAAAGTGCTTTATAGATCTGGCGCGCCAAGTTGTTTTGCTGCGTGATGACGCATAAAACAGAAAAAATCCCGCAGAGACTAGGCCTCTGCGGGATTCTTATAAGTGCGAGAGTGTCTTTCTCACATAAAAAATGGTGGGCTGGCGTCACTTGAATGATTGGCTGCAACCCTTATGTTTTATGGTTTTATTAAAGTACAAATTCCATTTATACCCCCGTTTGTACCCCCAAAACAAAGACACTAGACCTGTGCTGTACCTAGTCAGAACGATAGTTAGCGTATCGGGTGTATACCGCTCGATTGGGAGCTTACACGAACGTTGGTATATCGTCTGACAGTGGTCTCTATTTCGCATAGAGGTTGGTTTTAAGTTCAGATCTCGCAGTCCAGACAGTGTCATGCGGTCCTGATTGGCATTAGCAGAGCAGCCCTTTCAATCGCAAGTGCGAGTGAGCATATCGGGGGTGTATCGGTTTTGACAAATGCATCACTATGGTGCATTTGAGGATTTCCCTGCTGCCTAAAGCCCCACCGTGAAACTTGCTCTACATCACACCAGAGGTTCCTCATGGGCACACATGCATCACCCTGAGCAGTTTCATATTTTCGTTACGTGAGGGTTACTGTCCGGCAGTCGCTACCTTCCGCTCAAGCAAGTAACGCTCCTGCACCAATCCCATGAACTCGGCCAGTGAATATTGCAAACCATCGGCCAAGCGCAGCAAGACACTCAGCGTCGGCTGCTTGCGCCCAACCTCAATCAAAGAAATATAGGGCCGGTCCAATTGGCAATGTCCGGCCAAGTCTTCTTGCGAAAACCCCAAGGCACGGCGGCGTAACTTGATCTCGGTTGCAAGCGCATTGATTAGAAGTTGATTTTTGCTGGGCCGCATTAAAGTGCACTGTGGCAGCGATGTACACTTTAGACACGTGTCTATAGATAGCTAAATGGCCTTTTGAGAGCACGCTTGGTTTTTTGGACCTTGTTTCATTCACAAAGGGAAATCAATGAAATTCACTTCTTTCAAGCTCGTCTTAACGTCCGTACTTTTCGCGCTATTAACGGCCTGCGGTGGCGGTGGCGGTGGTGGTGGTGATGCTTTGCCGAAAACCGCGACAAACCAGTTATCTCCGCTGGCAAGGTATACAGGGCCGACTCAAACCTTTCAAAAGGTGGATCTCACGATGCCAGTCAACGGAGTTGTGGACTTCTCTCTCCTTGGTGTCAGGGCTCGAATCTTCGATACGGCAATGCGTTTGATTGAGGAAAGCTCATACACCCCAGATACGGCTTATCTGGTGAACCTTGCAGCCGGGAACTATATAGTTGAGTATGAATATTGGAGTAGCAACTCAAGGGATGCGGTCGCCTACTCACCTGCGCTCCTCAGCTTCGGATCACTGCCGCAACTTAAGAGTGCCGTGTACTCATCCAACGAAAATACGACTACTTTTTACAAAGCCTCTTTCGCGACAGACTCAACAGTCAATTTTTCCGGCCAAGGGGTTTACATAGCGGTTCTAAAGTCTGATATGAGCTTAGCCAACAACATTGGTTCTTCGTATGCGCCGATAACATTGCCCGCCGGTGACTATATATTCCAGCTCAAGTTTTCAAGCAGCGTCGCGCGGTCTATCAGCATTACATCTGCCGCGTTGCCGATCTGACGCTGGATTCAATTAAGGGTAATCAATTGCCGGAAACAAACTCTGCTACTGAAAAAACAAGCCGTCGCTGTCAGGTAACGCGTTGACTTGCGGTTCTGAAGGAGCCCACCCTGGGGTGCAGACGGGAAGACCGCGAGGGTGATTCTGAAAAGCAAGCAAGCCCCAAGGGTGGGCGGGGGCACACACAAGATACACGGCGAAGCCGCTAACTGAAACCATGCGCAAAGCGCCTGATACATGCCAAAGCACCAGCACACCACAAGGGCAACAGACGACTGCACGTAAGACGCGAAGCGGCTGGGGAGTGCGGGCGGTTGACAGGCCCGAACCAGCATAGGCAATTTTGCATAACACCTGCTGCGTAAACCCGAAGGGCGCGAAGCGGTGCAGGGACACAAACGAGCTTGCGAGTGGCTGGCCATGCACTTTATGCAGTACGGCGTTATGTAATTTTGCCGAAGCTGTGGATCACAACCGACGGTGGAGTCGAGATGCCAACACGATGCGATAGCGAGCCGAGACTCACACCCAGCGCTAAAGCGCTCATGCTGTCATCATTGCGAAGCAGCTGGCTATGAAATGTGTGCATCCTGGCAATGGCTGTACCAGCCTTTGCCACTGATCAGACCAACCGACCATCGAGCTAACGAAAGTGACGATGTGGTTTTTTTTAACAAAGGCACGACTTAAAAAGGGCCGCATGGTCACGCCGGTTGCAACAGCTGACGACGTATCGGCCACATCTGCGCTACAGCGCACTGATCAACACTTGCGAAGCACTGACCACGCACCTCTGCAGCTCCTGCACGGGGCGTATCAACGCCGCGTGCACTGATTGGCATACCCAGGCCGTCGAATGTGTAAAAAGCGGTGATGTGACCCGGAAACCAAGAGCAGGGACTTGCAGGGGCGCATGACCGCGCAGCAGGGGCATGTGTTGGCGAAGTTGCGGGGCTTAATGTGTAGGGGGGGGGTGTTTTGGTTTTCTCCCTTTGGCCCTTAGATACTGCTGTCATACCCATTTTAGAAAATTCGCCAAACCCTGAGCGAGCCAACGAGCATCATGTCGGCCTTAGCGGTGGGCGCCAAAGCAAATAGCATGGCCAGGGTGCCTTCTGAACTTTTGACAACTTCTAATACTTCTCCCACTTCATCTCTAGAACTTCTAATACTTCTCTGACTCTGCACGGAATAGTTTTGCCACAGGGCTGGCGGACGGTGACCCGTAGGCGTAGCCGGAAGGGGCACAAGTCCGACAAGCCCTGTGGCAAATGCTGAACCAGGAAAAATCAAACTGTGACATCTATCGATAAGTACTTTTTTATTTTGGTTTTCTAGTTGGTTGCTGAATAGAAAATTAATCACCAGCCACCGGAACTGCGTCGTGGACCCTCCGTCGCTACGCGCCGGTCTCCACTCCTTGTTCCTAGCTGGTGATTAATTTTCTGGCTTATGACTCTTGGCTTTAACTCAACCGGTGCAGGCTCCCGTTTTTCCCGGTCTTCCCGTTTCAGGACTTTTCGGACCTTTCGGGTAAGTTCCCGTTTTCCCGGTCCTCCCGCCCCCTCTATAAGAGGGGGGCGGGTCCGGGAAAAACCTGCTTGGTTTCAAACTGGTGTATCTAGTTGATCCATAACCAATCTCCATTCATTCCTAGTACGTTATTTTTCGCCAGCCCGTTAAGTGCTTCCTTTGCGCGTTGCTTTTTGTGTTTGGCTTCTCCCGGCATCAGTGGGGCAACAATCGCAAGTGCATCTTCAAAGAGAAGGCACGGTTCACCTGGTGGTGCGCCATCCTTGTCAATATCCACAGACTTGCACAGTGATTCCTCAAGTGCCTTCATCGCTATGGTTTGATTACTCCCAAGTGTTGGCTTCTTATTTTGAATGGCCTGCGCCGATTGATCAGCAACAATTACGCAAGAAACACTTTCATCACCATCGCTATCGACCCCCAACGGCACAACGTCCAACTTGAACGGATGTGATGCACCATCTTCACCGTCCTTACTTTTGGCAACTATCCATTCACGTTGATTCCCATTACGCTTGACTTCTATGGCGCAATCCAGTGCGGCATGCAGCGAAGAATGTCCCCTTATCCCTTTGGATGCATCCTTGCCAGTGTGGTGGACTAGAAGCACCAAACCGCCTATGCACTCTTGCAGTAACTTGGCGGCAGCGATAATTTGACCCATGGCCTTGCTGTCATTCTCATCTGATCCTGGCGTGGCTCGGCTAAGTGTGTCAATTACGACCACATCACCGGTGCCAGCGGCTAGGATGGCCTTTACTAGGTCATTGATATCGTCATCCTCAAGAAGGTTGAACGTTTGCGCTACGTAACGAATATTTGCGGGAATTGAACCATGCCGGCATCGATAGGCCTTTATCCGGCTAGCGACTCCCGCCTCCCCTTCCAGCGCGATATAGGTCACAGAGCACTGCTTCACTTTATGCCCAAACCAATCACAACCACATGCAAGACTTTGCAACATATCCAGAATAAGGAAAGACTTTCCTGAACCGCTGGGCCCGAACATTGCAGCCATGCCACGTGCTGGCAACACTCCTTTGATTCGCCATCGGAATGCGGGGAGATTGCACAAATCATCACCAGTCAGCAGCTTGTAACGCATAGCGGTTACTACAGGTGACTCCAGTTGGTGATTCAATGCATCTGTGTCTTCCATCTGCACCAAGTCTGCAGCATGGGTGTCATTAGGAAAACTTAACAAGTCTTCCATCGTGTTTACATCAATGGTTGTGGCCTTACCGAAAGGGACTTGATTGGCGGCCACGCTAGTGCGAAAATGATCGCCGTTGGTGTTAGTGTTTGGGCCGTTGGAGTTCGTAGCTCCAGCGACCTTTTCCATGGTGTTGGTGGTCATGGTTTGCATCTCTTTAGGCCATGGCCAGCTCGGCACGTCTTGCGTGCAACACCTTCACCAGTTCGCGGATTTCCGCATCCGACTTGCCCGCGATACGCGCCGCTGCAATCGCTTTGACCTCATAGTCTGGCCAACCCTTTGAACGCTGTCCAATGGCAACCCCAGTGGTGAATAGCCCCGCACGGATCGCGTTGTATTGGCTCGCATCAGAACGCCATCCCATTTCAGCTTTAGTAGCTGGCAGTCTCCAAATTGACATAACTTGCCCTTCATGTTTCTCGCTAGCGGTTGCTGGCGATTGGGGGCAGTGTTCCAAAATGACCTTATTCAGTCACCGTCAATCGGTGTCACGTTTTGACAGTACGGCGAACCCTCCGAGTTATGGTGCTCGCAGATGTGTGGTGGACCTCTGAAAGTTTGACAATAGCTTCTTCATAAGTCATTCCGGCAGACCGTAGATCGCTCATCTCGATCCGCATCACAAACGATTCGAAGTTATCTAGTAGCGCAAATGTTCCATGTTGAGCAAATCTTTCCAGTGCATCCAATAGCGGATCGAGGTCGATTACATCTGCGATTATCTGGAACTCTGGTGCATCTTCGGGGTTGAGGCAATGGCGCCCGTCTGGGCTAGACTGCGCACGTCGGTATAGCTTTGCCAAACCCGCTGCCCGCACACGGTCAGCATCAAGGGCTCTGCGGCCGGTCTTCTTTCTTTTTGCCATGCTTCTCGCCGTCATTCCCTGAAAAGAAAGCCAGCGCCTCCGGGTCAGGTTGTCCCAGTTATCACTATCGGCGATTGACCGAAAGCACGGCGTGGAGGAAAACTGCTATGCCGCTTTGAACGGGATCACGTCAGCACCGCGTGCCAGCTTATCCAAGTAATCGGCCCATTGCTGGATCATGATAAATCGCTGATTGATATATTTAGTTCGGTTGTAGCTGGTGCCGTTAGCATCTTTCTTTGCGTGGGCTAGATTAGCTTCGATAACCTGCCAATCAATATTCAATTCGTCCACAAGCATCGTGCGGGCGCTTGCCCGGAATCCGTGCCAGCTTTGTTCTTTGCCGAAACCTAGTGAATAGAGTGCGCTTCGCACCGAATTGTCAGATAGCGGTCGGTCATGACTACGCTCGCCAGGGAACACATAGCGCCCATGCCCAGTCATCGGGTGAATACCGCGCAACAATGCGACCGCCTGTTTAGGCAGTGGCACAGTATGGGCTTCTCCCTGCTCTTTTTCCAACTTGGTTCGTTTCATCTTCATGCTGGGAATCGTCCACAGAGCCTTGTCTAAGTCAAGCTCTGCCCATTCCATCATGCGTAAGTTGCCAGGTCGTTGATACAAAAGGGGAGTTAGCTGCAACGCCGTGCGCACAATTGGCCCGCCTTTGTAACCCTTGATTGCCCTCATTAGGTCACCCATGCGCACCGGATCTAGGATTGCTGCAAAATTTTTACCCCGATACGGTGTCAAACGCGCATGAAGGCCTTCAGTAATGTTTCGTTGCTGAACATCAGCAGTTGGTAACCAATATTCCCAAACTTGACGAGCTAAGCCCAACGCCCGGTCTGCAGTTTCCAGCGCACCCCGTTCTTCGATCTTTTGCAAAACAACCAATAGTTCCATTGCATGAATTTGCGCAATCGGTCGCTCTCCAATCCATGGGAATAGGTCACGCTCAAACTGCCGCAAAATGCGCCCAGCGTGGCTATCGCTCCATTGATGTGCTTGTTTACCGTACCACTCCAAAGCAATCGCCTTGAAGGTGTCGCCGGTGTTGCGGGTTGCTTTCAGTTTGTCCAGCTTGCGCGCTTGCACTGGGTCGGTGCCTTCGGACTTTTGCAGCTTTGCCGCGTCACGGGCTAGGCGTGCCGATTTCAGGGAAACATCCGGGTACCGGCCCAAAGCCAACTGTTTTTCTTTGCCGCCGACCCGGTATTTCAGAAACCAGCGTTTCGATCCTGCCGGGCTTACTTGCAGGTACATACCGCCGGAATCGGCAAACCGGGCCTGTTTCTTGTACGGGGGACATATCGCGTTCTTGCATTCGGCTTCGGTCAGCATGGGGGTACAGCTCCTAGTGGGGGTACGGCTTTTGGGGGTACAGCATCAAAATACCCCCGTTTTCGCCAGTTCTCCCCCCGTTTGTACCCCCGTTATGGTTTAGCTGTCAATAGTCCTCGTTAGCCATTTCTATCGCGCAAGTCATTGATTTTCCAAAGAAAAAGGCCGCTGGGTGGTCATCCTTAGCGGCCTTTAAACTTGCATATGGTGGAGCTGGCGGGATTTGAACCCGCGTCCACAAGCCTTTTTCGTACAGTTCTACATGTGTAGTCGTCTGATTTGAATCTCGCCGTGTGCGTCGCGCAGCGACACGCTACACACCCAGCCAGTACCCTTTTTTCTC
>CANCCJ010000096.1 GCA_947374535.1 Comamonadaceae bacterium
GCATAACTGGGCGTACTGGCCGCGTAAATCACGCTACCCACCAAAGCGGCACCCAACACAGGGGCTAACCAATAGTTACTGGCGCCACGGTAGTGACCGCCATAACCGTAACCGCCGTAGTTGTGACCATAACCACCGTGACCGCCGCCGTAGCCACCATGCCCACGGCCATCCGCTTGCGCAGGCAAGACCACGGAAAAGGCCAACAAACAGACAAATAAGGCAGACATGCGTTTCATAGAAAACTCACTTTGTGAAAAGGTAGTTTTACAACGCGCGGCACTTGCAAATGGATGACAGCTTTACAAACCCAAGGCGGCCGCAAACAAACCCACCGCACTTAGCAGCCCCACCACCCAAAACAAAGAACGCAAGCCGGCTTTGTCAGCCACATAGCAAACAATGAAGCCTACACGCGCTGCAACAAACGCAAAAGAGAACAGATCAATGCGCCCAGCATCTACGTGCGCCAAGGTGGCAATGATCACGCCCGCTGCAAACAGTGCAAACGACTCAAAGCTATTGGCCTGCGCCGCATTTGCGCGCGCCCGAAAACCCGTTTGATGCGCCAACCATTGGCGTGGGTTGTGGTTGTCAAAATTTTGAAACCCCCACTTCGCGATGATGGCACACACATAGGGCAACAAGCCAGCGATCAAAACACACAAATAAGCTTTGTTCATCGCATCACCACCAACCAAGGGCTGGCGCAGGTCTGCACCATCGGAAAGTATTGACCTGTTTCGCGGCAGTAGTACGCCTCAACAGGCTGCTGCACGGGCTGACCGTTCACCCATTGCGTCGGTTGTGGGTTATTCATCACCACAGCAGGTGGGCTGGTGATGATGACGGTCGATGGCTGCACAGGTCGGGACAAATAAATGGATGTCCCCACAATGGCCGTTCCAACAAACGCGGGCCCCCAGAAATAATCACCGCCACCCCTGTAATATCCGCCGCGATAGCCGCCATGTGGACCATGCGCCATCGCTAGGCCGGCCAAGGTGGCCAGCAACAGACCTAAAACCAGTTTACGAAATTTAGAAGTCATAAGCTCGCTCTCTTTCTCTCAATGCTTGGATTGTGTTCTAAGCATGTAAAGAATAGATTAAGTTTTCCAAAGCCAACGCCACCCGAGCCAAGTGCGCATCTTGACCTGCGAAGCTTGACACCATCAACCCTACGGGCAACTCGCCCGCTACGTGACACGGCAGACTCCAGGCACAACCATCCATGTAGTTGATGGCCGAGGGGTTGCGCAGCAACAAACGGTTGACTTTAAAAAACGCCTCATCGTCTTTGAGCAAGGGCTCGGTCAACGGCGCGACCATCGGCACGGTGGGACACAACATGGCGTCAAAGCCATGCAGAGTTTGTTGAGCCGCGACGATCCATGCCTTGCGGCGGTTGTGTAACTCTAGGTAGTCTTGGGCGCTGATGCCCTTGCCCAACATCATGCGGGCCACCACACGCGGGTCGATTTGGTGGGCTCCGCGCGCTAGGCGTGCGTGGTGCGCAGCGTAGCCTTCAATCGGCGAAAAACCACCGGGCATGCTGAGCGCAGCAATATCACCCAGCGCGACGAAAGGTATTTCCTCCACCTGTGCCCCCGCCTCAGCGATGTGGCACAAAGTACGCGCAAAGGCATGGGCCACGGTGGCATCGACATCGTCCATCATCAAGGTTTGCGGCACGGCAAAACGCAAGCCACGCAAGTGGGCCGCTTCAGTGGGCAAGGGTTGCTGCGACATCACCGCGTCCACCGCCAAACACGCACGCACCGAGCGGGTGATGCTGCCCACCGTGTCTAGCGTGCGCGACAGCTCCATCACCCCTGTGCACGGAATGCGCGCTTGCGTGCTTTTGTAGCCCACCAAGCCGCACAGCGCAGCAGGAATGCGAATCGAACCGCCCGTGTCTGTGCCAATGCCCACCTCGGCCAGCCCCAAGGCCACCGACACCGCTGCGCCCGACGACGAGCCACCGGGCACGCGCACATGCGCGGCGTCCGCAGGGTTGACAGGCGTGCCGTGGTGGGGATTGATGCCAACGCCAGAAAACGCAAACTCACTCATAGTCGTTTTACCCAGCACCACCGCGCCTGCATGGCGCAAGCGTTGCACCACAGGCGCATCGTGTACTGCGGGCGATTCGCCCGCGCACACCACGCCGCCGGCCATCGTGGTCTCCCCCGCCACATCGATGTTGTCTTTGAGGGTCATGCACACCCCGTGCAATGCGCCTAGGTGGCGGCCTGCTTGTGCCTCAGCATCACAGTGCTGAGCCGCGGCGCGAGCGGCATCGGCGTAGAGCTGCGTGAACACATGGCGTGCGGCTGGTGTAGCTGCGCCCTCTTGTGCGCGGGCCACGCGTTGCACGGCGGTGGTAGAGGGATCAAAACAGGCTTGGGTCATGCGCTGAATTCTGCCCGATTAACCTTTGACAAGCCCTGCCCTATCTAGCCGTGCTAGCCTTAGCTTCCATGCAAATAACACCCACCCGTGCCACGCCCGAACTCACGCTGTATTACGACGGCCAGTGCCCGCTCTGCGTGGCCGAGGTGGCGTTTTTGCAAAGCCGCAATACGCAGGGCCAACTGGCTTTTGTGGACATCACCCAAACTGGCTTTGAGGTCGCAGGCCACAACATCTCGTGCGAAGCCGCTATGGCGCAGATTCATGGGCGTACCGCCGATGGCCAAGTGTTGGTGGGTGTCCCCGTGTTTGCCACCGCCTATAGATTGGCCAAACTGCCGCTTTTGGCTTGGCTTTTGTCACGTCGCTGGCTAATGCCCGTGTTGCAACCCGCCTATGTGCTGTTTGCCAAACACCGTCAAGCCATCTCAAAATGCATCGGACCTGGTGTTTTGCGGCTGAGCAAACGGTTTCTGAGGTGATTTTTCAGGTTTTTAACGCCGGTTGCGCAGATCGGTTGATTAATTTGCGAAAATAGCATCTTTGCCTCGAGAACTAAAACGAATGTCACGCCCAGAAAAAACAGAAATCTCCAACGACGGTTTGCGCTACAAATCGAAAAAAGGCGGTTCACCCTTCGAGGGCCTCGGCCGTACCGGCGACACCATGAGCTGCATCAAGTGCGGCGTTCACAAGCCCCGCAACAATGGTTCATTCAAGCGCATCTTGGGTTCATCCATGTTTGTCTGTTTTGACTGCAGCCCGCCCAAGAAAGAGGCTGACCCAGCAGCCGCAGCGGCGACCCCAGCGGCAGTGACCAAAGAAAAAGCCAAGGCTTAATTCTTGGTACCCACAAAAAAGCGGCTCGTTGAGCCGCTTTTTTTATTTCCTTAACGAAACGGCCCCTGCATGCAAGGGCCGTTTCTACTTGGGTCGAAGCAAATTACTCCACCCGCACCACCGCATTCGGCTTAAAACCCAAGTCCGCCACTTTGCCCTTCTTAGCGCGTGCGGCTTTGGCGTTATTCAAGCTGCGAATTTCCAGCGTTTCTTCGCGCACTTTGCCGCCTCGGCCAATGCCTTCGATGCGCACGCTGCGTGTGTACGCAGCCGCACCGGCCAAGGTGTCTTTGGCTTCTAGATCGATCAGCATCAAGCCACGACCGCCCTTTTCCATGGCCTTGAGTTCAGACAACTCAAAGGTCAAGAAGCGGCCACCAGTCGATGCACAGGCCACATGCGTGGCAGGCGCCAAAGGCTGTGCGCCCGAGCCACCGCTGACGGGTGATGGGCGGCACACGGTTTCACCCTCGCCCACGGTGATGAAGGCTTTGCCGCCTTTGTTGCGCGAAATCATGTGCTCGATATTGGCCATGAAGCCATAGCCGCCCGAGCTGCCGAGCAAATAGGTTGCGCCAGCGGGACCAGCTACGTAGTGCAGCAGTTGGGTACCTGCTTCGAGGTCGATCAAAGTAGTCACGGGTTGGCCATCGCCTCGCGCGCCGGGCAAGGCGGAGACGGGCACCGAGTAGATGCGGCCGTTCGAGCCAAATGCGATGAAGGTGTCCACCGTGCGGCACTCAAACGTGCCGTACAAGCCGTCGCCCGACTTAAAGGCAAACGCGCTGGCTTCGTGGCCGTGGCCGGTGCGTGCGCGTACCCAGCCTTTTTCAGAGACGACCACCGTCACGGGCTCGTCCACCACCTTGACTTCGGCCACTGCTTTTTTCTCTTCTTGGATGAGCGTGCGGCGTGGGTCGGCAAAGGTTTTGGCGTCTGCCTCAATTTCTTTCACCATCAAGCGACGCAGCGCCGAGGGGTTGCCCACGATGTCTTCGAGTTTGGCTTGTTCGTCACGCAACTCTTTGAGCTCTTGCTCAATCTTGATGGCTTCCAAACGCGCCAGCTGACGCAGGCGAATTTCCAAGATGTCTTCGGCTTGACGCTCGCTCAAGCGGAAGCGCTCCATCAACGCCTGCTTGGGCTCATCGCTCTGACGGATGATGGCAATCACCTCGTCGATGTTGAGCAACACCAACTGGCGGCCTTCCAAGATATGGATGCGGTCCAGCACTTTGTTCAAGCGGTGCTGCGAACGGCGCAGGATGGTGGCAGAGCGGAACTCAATCCACTCGGTCAACATCTCACGCAGCGACTTAGGCACAGGACGGCCATCAATACCCACCATGGTGAGGTTGATGGACGACGAAGTTTCTAAGCTGGTGTGCGCCAGCAAGGTGGTGATGAGTTCTTGTTGCTCAATGGTGCGGGTCTTTGGCTCGAACACCAAACGCACAGGAGCGTCTTTGCTTGACTCATCGCGCACCACGTCAAGCACGGCCAGCACGGTGGCTTTGAGTTGGGTTTGGTCGGCACTCAAGGCCTTCTTGCCAGTTTTGACCTTGGGGTTGGTGAGCTCTTCAATCTCTTCCAGCACTTTTTGGCTGCTCACACCCGGAGGCAATTCGTTCACCACCAGTTGCCATTGACCACGGGCCAAGTCTTCAATCACCCAACGGGCACGCACTTTAAGTGAGCCACGGCCTGTGCGATACGCATCGGCAATGTCAGACGCGCTGCTGATGATTTGACCGCCACCGGGATAGTCGGGGCCGGGCAAAATTTGGAGCAACTCTTCGTCGCTGAGTTTGGGCGACTTGATGAGTGCCACGCACGCATCGGCGACTTCGCGCAGGTTGTGGCTTGGAATTTCGGTGGCCATACCCACCGCAATGCCGCTGGCGCCGTTGAGCAGCGCAAATGGCAAACGGGCGGGCAACTGCTTGGGCTCTTCGGTAGAGCCGTCGTAGTTGGGCTGAAAGTCCACCGTGCCTTCGTCAATCTCGTCCAGAAGCAGCGTGGTGATTTTGGCCAAGCGGGCTTCGGTGTAGCGCATGGCCGCTGCGCCGTCACCATCGCGCGAACCAAAGTTGCCTTGGCCGTCAATCAGTGGGTAGCGTTGCGCAAAGTCTTGCGCCATGCGCACCAGCGCTTCGTACGCGGCGCTGTCGCCGTGCGGGTGGTAGCGGCCCAGCACGTCACCGACCACGCGGGCGCACTTGACGGGCTTGGCACCTGTGTTGTTGTTAGGGCCGCTGTAGCCGAGGCCCATGCGGGACATCGAATACAGAATGCGGCGTTGCACTGGCTTTTGGCCATCGCACACGTCAGGTAAGGCACGGCCTTTGACCACGCTCAGCGCGTACTCCAGGTAGGCGCGTTGGGCGTAATGGCCCAGCGCGATATCGCCGTCGTTATCGGCGGTAGGCAGTTCGGGGGTTAACAAATCGGTCATACGTCAATCTCAATCGAATCGCCATGCAGTTCCATCAGCTCGCGGCGTGCAGCGGCTTCGCCTTTGCCCATGAGTTGTGTGATCAAACCTTCGGTGGTGGCAAAGTCCAGCAAGCCCAGTTGCACGGGCATGAGGCGACGGGTGTCGGGGTTGAGGGTGGTGTCCCACAGTTGTTCGGCGCTCATTTCGCCCAAGCCTTTGAAGCGGCTGATGCTCCACTTGCCCTCCGCCACGCCGTCTTTGCGCAGCTTGTCGAGGATGGTGGTGAGCTCGCCCTCGTCCAAGGCATACACCTTGGTGGCTGGCTTTTTGCCACGCGCGGGTGCGTCCACACGGAACAACGGTGGGCGCGCCACAAACACATGGCCTGCCTCGATGAGCTTGGGAAAGTGACGGAAGAATAAGGTGAGCAACAGCACTTGAATGTGCGAGCCGTCCACGTCCGCGTCCGACAAGATGCACACCTTGCCGTAGCGCAGGCCGCTCATGTCGGGCGAATCGTTGGGCCCGTGTGGGTCTACACCAACGGCCACCGAAATGTCGTGAATTTCGTTGTTGGCAAACAAACGGTCGCGCTCGACTTCCCACGTATTGAGCACCTTGCCACGCAGGGGCAGGATGGCTTGGTTTTCTTTGTTGCGGCCCATCTTGGCGCTGCCACCGGCAGAGTCGCCCTCGACCAAGAACACTTCGTTGTGGGCAATGTCTTTGCTTTCGCAATCGGTCAGCTTGCCTGGCAAGACCGCCACGCCTGAGCCTTTGCGCTTCTCCACTTTTTGGCCCGCTTTTTGGCGCGTTTGTGCAGCCTTGATGGCCAGCTCCGCCAACTTTTTGCCGTACTCGACGTGCTGGTTGAGCCACAGCTCCATCGTGGGGCGCACATAGCTCGACACCAAACGCACTGCATCCCGTGAGTTCAGGCGTTCTTTGATTTGGCCTTGAAATTGTGGGTCCAACACCTTGGCACTCAGCACATAGCTGGCACGGGCAAACACGTCTTCGGGCAAGAGCTTGACGCCCTTGGGTAGCAAGGCGTGCAGCTCAATGAAGCTCTTGACCGCATTGAACAAGCCATCGCGCAAGCCGCTGTCGTGCGTGCCGCCCGCGCTAGTGGGAATCAGGTTGACATAGCTTTCGCGCACAGGCTGGCCGTCTTCGGTAAAGGCCACAGCCCACGCTGCGCCCTCGCCTTCGGCAAAGCTGTCGTGGTTGCTGTCAGCGAAGCCCTCGCCTTCAAACAAAGGAATGACGGGGTCGCCATGCAGGGTTTGCATGAGGTAGTCACGCAGGCCGCCTTTGTAGAGCCAGTTTTGCGTGTCTTTGGTTTTTTCGTTGATGAGCGTCACGCTCACCCCGGGCATGAGCACGGCTTTGCTGCGCAACAAATGCACTAGCTCGTTCATCGGCAAGGCCGATGATTCAAAGTATTTGGCATCGGGCCACACACGCACGGTGGTGCCTTGTTTACGGTCGCCTGATTCTTGTTTGCGGGTGGTGAGTTTCTCCACCACGTCGCCGCCTGAGAACACCAAGCGGGCCACTTGGCCTTCGCGGTGTGAGGTGGCTTCCATGCGTTTGGCCAACGCGTTGGTCACGCTCACGCCTCCGCCATGTAAACCACCCGAGACGCTGTAAGCGCCGCCCGAGCCTTTGTCGAACTTGCCGCCTGCGTGCAAACGGGTGAACACCAGTTCAATGACGGGGGCTTTTTCTTCGGGGTGCATGCCAAACGGAATGCCTCGACCATCGTCTTCGATGCTGACCGAGCCATCGCTGTGCAGCGTGACGCTGATCTTCTTGCCATGCCCGGCCAAGGCCTCGTCAGCCGCGTTGTCCAACACCTCTTGGATGATGTGCAGCGGATTGTCGGTGCGGGTGTACATACCCGGACGTTGCTTGACGGGTTCGAGTCCTTTGAGGACGCGAATCGAGCCTTCCGAGTACTGGGGCGGTGTGGTGGGTTGCTTGGTTGCCATGGGGCGGCATTGTAGACAGCTTCAAACACCAACCTGTATAAAAAAACAGGCCGAAGGTTTTCCTCCATCAAAGAGAGGCCATCGGCTCCCCAAGTAAACCCCCGCGACAACGGTTTGTCGCCGCATTGGTTAAAGTCGAGGGCATGACTAACCAACACAAAACACTGCCCATGTGGCAGGTGCTGGCCTGCGGGGCCGCCATCGTCACCTTGTCCATGGGCGTGCGCCACGGCTTTGGCCTGTGGCTACAACCCATCACCCAAGCGCAAGACTGGACCCGCGAAAACTTTGCCATGGCCATTGCCATTCAAAACCTGACTTGGGGTTTCGCTGGCATCTTCTCGGGCATGCTAGCTGACCGCTTTGGCGCGTTCCGCGTCATCGTGACCTGTGCGATTCTTTACGCATTGGGCTTGGTGGGCATGGCGCATTCCTCAACGCCTGCTTTATTTACTGCCACGGCGGGTGTGCTGATTGGCATCGCCCAGGCAGGCACAACTTATGCTGTGATTTACGGTGTGATTGGGCGCAACGTGAGCGCCGCTAAGCGCTCATGGGCCATGGGCGTAGCGGCGGCGGCTGGCTCGTTTGGACAATTCTTGATGGTCCCCACCGAGGGCTACCTCATCAGCACGTTCGGTTGGCAAGAAGCCTTGGTGTGGTTGGCGCTGTCGGTCATGCTCATTATTCCGCTCGCCTACGGTTTGCGCGAACCCGGCTTTGCGGGCGGCGCCACACCGCATCGCGAGCAGTCCATCATGCATGCACTGCGCGAAGCCATGGGCTACCGCAGCTTTCAACTGCTGATGGCGGGTTACTTCGTGTGCGGTTTTCAGGTGGTGTTCATTGGCGTGCACATGCCCAGCTACTTGAAAGACCACGGTTTGTCGCCTGAAGTGGCCAGCATTGCGTTGGCACTCATTGGTCTGTTCAACGTGTTTGGCACTTACATCGCGGGTAGCTTAGGTCAACGCATGGCCAAGCGCAAAATTTTGTCGTTCATATATTTTTCACGCTCGGTCGCCATCGTGTTGTTCTTGTTGGCGCCGCTCACCCCCATGAGCGTGTACATCTTCTCTGGCGTGATGGGCTTGTTGTGGCTCTCCACCGTGCCGCCAACCAACGCCGTGGTGGCGCAAATTTTTGGTGTAGCGCATTTATCCATGTTGGGCGGCTTTGTGTTTTTTAGCCACCAAATTGGCAGCTTCATGGGCGTTTGGCTGGGCGGCTACTTGTACGACAAGACCGGCAGCTACGACATCGTTTGGTACATCTCGATTGCGCTGGGTGTGTTTGCCGCCTTGGTGAACTTACCAGTGAAAGAAAGTGCCATTGCGCGTGATGACAAACGCGAGCCCAAGATCATCACCGCTTGAGTTTGGGCATGAACATCCTCTCGCATCGCCTGGTTTACCAAGTCTTGATCGGCTTGGTGTGCATGGCTGTGCTTATGGCCGTTTTGTCGATGTATTTGCAACCTGATTTTTTGCTGACCTTGGCCAACCAGGTGTGGGGATGTTTTTGAGATGAGTGCCTTGCACCATGGGCAAGAGCCCGCCTCTACCTGGGTGACACGTTGGTCGCACCTGCTGCCGACTGCCTGCAGCGTGCTTGATGTGGCCTGCGGACATGGCCGCCACATGCGCCACTTTGCTGCGCTAGGTCACCCCGTGGTAGGCATAGATCGTAATCCAGAGGCCATAGCGGCCGTCAGCCCCATCGGCGAGGCTATTGTTAGTGACATCGAAAATGGTCCATGGCCGCTGCTTGGCCGCACTTTTGGTGGTGTGGTCGTGACCCATTACTTATGGCGGCCCTTGTGGCCAAGCCTCTTGAACAGCCTTACCCCTAACGGCGTGTTGATTTACGAAACCTTTTCAGCGGGCAACGAAACCGTAGGTAAACCCTCGCGCACTGACTTTTTACTGCAATCCGCTGAGCTGCTGACGGTGTGCAAAGACCTACGCTTGGTGGCGTTTGAAGAAGGTTTTTTGCCTCAGCCCGAACGCTTTGTGCAACGTATCGTCGCTGTCCGCGAGGCGAACGCAACACAAACGCCTGTGCGCTACCCGCTTTCTAGCTAAAAAAACACATTGGCACTCGCTAGAATGAACGTTTTTCCTTGACCGACCAACGGACATGACACCCATCACCGGCAGCATCGTGGCTTTGACCACCCCCATGCACACAGACGGCAGCGTCGACTACCCCACCCTGCGCAAACTGATTGATTGGCACATTGCCGAAGGCACCGATTGCATCGGCGTTGTGGGCACCACTGGCGAGTCACCCACCGTCAATGTGGAAGAGCACTGCGAAATCATCCGCGTGTCTGTCGAACAAGCTGCCAAACACACCGAGCGTCATGTGCCCATCATGGCGGGCTGTGGCGCTAACTCCACCGCGGAAGCGATTGAGCTGGCCAAGTTCGCCAAGAAAGTTGGTGCACATTGCCAACTGCAAGTGGTGCCCTACTACAACAAGCCCACACAAGA
>CANCCJ010000097.1 GCA_947374535.1 Comamonadaceae bacterium
TATCGCAAACTCTCAAAGGAAAAAACATGGCCAGCGAACTCATCAAACACGTGACCGATGCCACTTTCGAGGCCGACGTTCTGCAATCTGCCCAACCCATCCTGGTGGACTACTGGGCTGAGTGGTGCGGCCCTTGCAAAATGATCGCTCCCATTTTGGACGAAGTGGCCACGGCCTACGAAGGCAAGCTGCAAATCGCCAAGATGAACGTGGACGAAAACCGCGATATTCCAGGCAAACTGGGTATCCGAGGCATCCCTACCTTGATGGTGTTTAAAGGCGGCCAATTGGCGGCCACCAAAGTGGGCGCCATGAGCAAAGCCCAGTTGACTGCCTTCATTGACCAGCAATTGGCCTAAAACCAACCCACAGCCCAAATCCAGAAAGCCCGCAGATCTTTTAGTCTGCGGGCTTTTTTCCTGCCATAATCCGATTCGAATTCACCTTGCGGCCCATGAGGCCACTCGGCTCCCCATCAGGGCATGAATTCCGGTCCAGAGGTATTTCTCACCTCGCTCCGACCTCCCCCCCAATTTTTTAACGAACTCCCTGACTGGAGTCCCAAAATGCATCTGAACGAACTCAAGGCACTGCACGTGTCTGAAGTGCTGAAACAAGCCGAAGAACTCGAAATCGAAAACACAGGCCGCATGCGCAAGCAAGAGCTGATGTTTGCCATCATCAAGAAGCGTGCGAAAGCGGGTGAACAAGTGTTCGCCGATGGTGTGCTCGAAATCTTGCCCGACGGCTTTGGCTTCTTGCGTAGCCCCGACACGAGCTACACCGCCAGCACCGATGACATCTACATCAGCCCCAGCCAAGTGCGACGCTTCAACCTGCACACGGGTGACATGATTGAAGGCGAAGTGCGTATCCCAAAAGACGGCGAGCGCTACTTTGCATTGACCAAGCTCGACAAGGTCAACGACGATCTGCCTGAGAACAACAAACACAAGGTCATGTTCGAGAACTTGACCCCGCTGTTCCCCCGCGAACAGATGAAGCTTGAGCGCGAAATCAAGGGTGAAGAAAACATCACAGGCCGCATCATTGACATCATTGCGCCCATCGGCAAAGGCCAACGCGCCTTGGTCGTCGCCCCGCCCAAGAGCGGTAAGACCGTGATGATGCAGCACATCGCCCACGCCATCGCGGCCAACTACCCCGATGCCCACATGATGGTGTTGCTGGTCGATGAGCGCCCAGAAGAAGTGACAGAAATGCAACGCTCGGTGAAAGCCGAAGTGATTGCGTCTACCTTTGACGAACCCGCCGCTCGCCACGTGCACGTGGCCGAAATGGTGATCGAACGCGCCAAACGTTTGGTGGAGCTGAAAAAAGATGTGGTCATCTTGCTCGACTCCATCACCCGCCTCGCCCGCGCCTACAACAACGTGGTGCCCTCTTCGGGCAAAGTGTTGTCGGGTGGTGTGGACTCCAACGCCTTGCAACGTCCCAAGCGCTTCTTTGGCGCGGCCCGCAAAGTGGAAGAAGGTGGCTCGCTCACCATCATTGCCACCGCATTGATCGACACCGGCAGCCGCATGGACGAAGTGATTTTTGAAGAATTCAAAGGCACGGGTAACTGCGAAATTCACCTCGACCGCCGCTTGTACGAAAAGCGCGTGTTCCCCGCCATTCAACTCAACCGCAGCGGCACACGCCGCGAAGAGCTGTTGCTGCCACCCGAGATCTTGTCCAAGACCCGCATCCTGCGTCAGTTCATGTACAACATGGACGAAATCGAATCCATGGAAATGGTGTTGAAGAGCATGAAAGCCACCAAGTCCAACGTCGAGTTCTTCGACATGATGCGCCGCGGCGGTTAAGCCCTTCGCCCTTTTCTACCGCGCGATGCCAAAAGGCGTCAGCGGTAGGCACTTGGTCTCTCTGTCGCTATCGAGCGCTAGGAAGTCACCCAAATGCCTACCGCTGACGCCTTTTTGATTGACGAAGACGGCTTAATTCGGCACCAAAAACTCCCGACTGATGCTCGCACCAATTTCGTTCACGCGGTCCAAAAACTGGGTGAGATAAGCGTGCAGCCCATTGGCCAAAATTTCTTCAATGCGGCTGAATTCCATCTCGGCACACAGCTTGCCCGCGCGGCGATAGCTTTCTAGCGAACGGTCGTCTGACACCATCGAGATGTTGTTGACCACTTCATTCAAGCAGGCATGCAAGGAGCGCGGCATGTCGGCGCGCAGAATCAGCAACTCGGCCACGCGCTCGGGATGAATCACGTCACGGTAGACCTTGCGGTAAATCTCAAAGCCGGAGACGCTGCGCAAAATCGCGCTCCAGTGATAGAAGTCGTGCTGTTGCGTTTTCTCGCTGCCATCGGCAAACAAATCGCCATGTACAGCGTGGAACTTCACATCCACCAAACGTGCGGTATTGTCAGCGCGCTCTAAAAAGGTGCCTAAGCGCATGAAGTGCAACGCCTCGTCCATCAACATGGTGCCCACGGTCACGCCGCGTGAGAGGTGCGAGCGGAACTTGACCCATTCAAAGAACTCACCTGGATCGCTCTCCAGCAGCCCGCTCTTCAAAATCCGGTTCAGCTCAAGCCATGTTTGGTTTTGTGTTTCCCAGACTTCGGTGGTCAAACTGCCGCGCACCGCACGCGCGTTTTCACGCGCAGCGCGCAAGCACGAGATGATGGACGACGGGTTGTTCTCGTCCTTCACCATGAACTCCATGACCTTGAGGGGCGTCACATCACCATGGCGCGCGGTGTAGGCGGGCACCAGCTCGCTGATGGACAGCAAACCTTGCCAGCCCAACAGCGCCACTTCGGCAGACTGGGGCAGCAGCGAAGTTTGGTAATTCACGTCCAGCAAGCGTGCGGTGTTCTCGGCCCGCTCGGTATAGCGGGACATCCAAAACAGGTGGTCAGCGGTACGACTCAGCATTGTTAAACCTCAAGAATCCATGTGTCTTTGGTGCCGCCGCCTTGGGACGAGTTCACCACCAGTGAGCCTTCTTTCAGCGCCACGCGTGTCAAGCCGCCGGGCACCATTTGCACGGTCTTGCCGCTCAACACGAAGGGACGCAAATCAATGTGACGCGGTGCGATGCCGCTTTCCACATACGTGGGGCAGCTCGACAAACTCAACGTGGGTTGCGAGATGTAGCCATCGGGCTTGGCCAACAACACTTGGCGGAACTCTTCAATCTCGGCCTTCGTCGCAGCAGGCCCGACCAACATGCCATAGCCACCCGCACCATGCACCTCTTTGACCACCAACTTGTCCAAGTTGGCCAGCGTGTAGGACAAGTCTTCCGGCTTGCGGCACTGGAAAGTAGGCACGTTGTTGAGAATGGGCTTCTCACCCAAATAGAACTCAATCATTTGCGGCACGTAGGGGTAGATGGATTTGTCGTCGGCAATGCCTGTACCCACGGCGTTGCAAATATTCACGTGGCCTGCGCGGTAAGCGTCCATCAAACCAGCGCAGCCAAGGGTTGAGCCAGCGCGGAACACGCTGGGGTCCAAGAAGTCATCGTCCACGCGGCGGTAAATCACGTCCACGCGCTTAGGGCCGCGGGTGGTGCGCATGTAGACGAAGTTGTCTTTCACAAACAGGTCTTGGCCTTCGACCAACTCCACACCCATTTGTTGGGCCAAGAAGGCGTGTTCGAAATAGGCGCTGTTGTACATGCCGGGCGTCAGCACCACCACGGTGGGGTCGTCGGTGGTGGGTGGGCTGCTGGCACGCAAGGTTTCAAGCAACAAGTCGGGGTAATGCGCCACAGGAGCCACGCGGTGTTGGCTGAACAACTCGGGGAAAAGCCGCATCATCATCTTGCGGTCTTCCAACATGTAGCTCACGCCGCTGGGCACGCGTAGGTTGTCTTCGAGCACGTAGTACTGGCCATGACCTTGTGCATCGGGTGCTCGCACGATGTCAATACCGCTGATTTGCGAATACACCTTGTGCGGCACATCGACCCAGCGCATCTCGGGGCGGTACTGGGCGTTGTTCAGCACTTGTTCGCTGGGGATGATGCCAGCCTTGAGAATGCCCTGCTCGTGATACACGTCGTGAATGAAGTGGTTGAGCGCGGTCACGCGCTGCACCAAGCCCTTTTGCATATCTGTCCACTCGTGGGCGGGAATGACGCGAGGAATCAGGTCAAACGGAATCAGGCGTTCGGTACCAGCCCCGTCTTCATCTTTGTCGCCGTACACCGCGAAGGTGATGCCGACGCGACGAAAAATCATCTCTGCCTCTTCGCGCCTGTCGCGCATGGTCTGTGGATCTTGGCGCTTGAGCCAGTCCAAATAGTTCCGGTAGTGAGGTCGCACCGCGCTGTCGATAAACGGCAGCTGGGCATACATTTCGTCAAACTTGTGCATCGTGGAAACTCCTGTTAGTTGTTACGCAAATTGAGTGCCAACTTTCAAAACGCATGCTGCCAGTAGCGTTTCTGCTCATCTCTCTCACAATGCACCAAATTAGGATGATAGCTGCGCCAGTGAGATGCACCACAACGGGGTGTCTGCACCACTTGTACCCCAAAATCGCTGTAACGCCGCAAAACATCAGGCCGTGGATGGCCGAACCGGTTGCGGTAGCCCGCTTGCACGATGGCTATGCGGGGCTGCACCGCTTCTAGAAAGGTTTGCGTCGACGACGTGGCACTGCCGTGATGCGGCACCAGCAGCCAATCGGCTTGGAGGTCTTGCCTGCTTTGCACGAGGCCTTGCTCCTGTGCGGCTTCAATGTCACCAGCCAACAACGCAGAAACAGCAGGCGTTTGTGGAGGCGTGCGTTCTTTCGTAGCACCCGAACTGAACGATTGAACGCCAGGGGCGCTGACGCGCAGCACACAACTCAGCGCATTGGGTTTGAGCTTGCGCTCATAGTCAGCGGCGCTGGGATGCAACACCTCGAAACGCACACCGTCCCACACCCACGATTGCCCGCGTTCGCAGCGCTGCATCGCACCTAGCTGTTGCAGCGGGTGCTCAGCGGGCATGGATGTGAGCACATCGGCCTGCGGTTGCATGGCCATCACCGCCGGTGCGCCACCGCTGTGGTCGCTGTCTTGGTGGCTGATGACAATGCGGTCTAGACGCTCACCCCACGCACGCAGCAGCGGAACCAGCACACGCTGGCCTGCGTCGGTCTCGGCCGAGTAACGCGGCCCTGTGTCATACAACAGGCTGTGCGTGGCCGTGCGCAGCAACACAGCATGGCCCTGCCCCATGTCGGCGGCCACCAGTTCAAACGTCCCGTGCGCGGGGTGCGGTGTTTGCCAACTGAGTACGGGCAGCGCCAAGACCAGACCCAACAAACGCATCCACATCGGCACACGCAAAGCCCACAAGCCCATCCCCACCAGCGCCACCGCACCTGCCCACAAAGGCGCAGCAGGCACCGACCATTGCGCCCACGACACACCCGCGCAGGCTTTGAGCCCCCACACCAGCACCTGCAAAGCCTCTGCGGCCACACCCCATGCAAATGGCGACACCAGCCCCAACAAACACAGCGGGGTCACCACCAAAGTCACCCACGGCACGGCCAACAAGTTGGCGAATAAGCCGACCACCGAGACTTGGTGAAACAGCAGCAAGGTCAGCGGGGCCAAGCACACGCTCATCAGCCACTGCTCGCGCCACATGCGTTGAACTACGGCCCAAAGCGAGGTGGTAGGCGCATGTGAACCCGAAGCAAACAACACGCCCACCGCCACAAAACTCAACCAAAACCCCGCTTGCATCAAGGCCCACGGGTCTAGCGCCAGCACCACCGCGCACACCGCCAGCCACACTTGGCTCATGGGCCAACGCAAGCCGTGCCAACGCAGCAGCGTGACCACGGCCAACATCCACACCGTGCGCTGCGCGGGCACGCCCCAGCCTGTGAACACCGCGTAGGCCAAGGCCACCAGCGCGCCAAACACGCTCGCTGCCAGTGGCGCGGGCAGCCATAAGCTCCAAGGTCTGCGAGCCGACCACACATCGCTTCGCCGCCACAACCAGCCCACGCACAACGCCGCCAGCCACGCCAAACCTGTGATGTGCAGACCCGAAATCGCCATGAGGTGCGCCACGCCTGTCGCGCGAAACACATCCCAATCGGCATGGTCGATGGCAGCTTGGTCGCCCACCAACAAGGCCGCCACGATGCCTGCTAACGCACGATTTCGCACTTGCGCGTCGATGGCACTTCGTACACCTTGTCGCAAGCGTTCCACCGGATGCGCCCATGTTTGCCCCAGCCATTGCGGCGGCGTGTCTTTGGCGCCATTGCGCACATAACCCGTGGCCTGAAGCCCCTGCTCCCACAGCCACAACTCGTAGTCAAAGCCATGCGGGTTGATGTGGCCGTGTGGCGCTTTGAGGCGCACCGAGAACTGCCAGCGGTCGCCCGGGCGTAAATCGGCAGGCGGTGGCTGCACTGGGTCGTCGCTGCCGCCATGCCCGCCGCGCCTGTTCAGTTGGCTGCCGTACCAGCCCAGCATCAGCTGCGGCGGCAGTTGCACCTGCGTGCCGTCGCTCTCGCGGGCGGACTCCACCTCGAAGCGAAAACGTGCACTGTCGTCCATGCGCTGCGGCAAGTTGGCCACGATGCCCACCACTTCTAGCGTGCGGCCTTCAAGCGCGGGATTTAAAGCAGTTTGTAGATAGTGGCTGGCTCTTGCGCCCGCTTGGGCAAATGCCAATGCACAGGCCAACCCCAACCAAAGACAGGCTTGCCACTTAGCGCCTGCCAACAAGCGCGACGACGAAGCCAAGAAATAGCGCGCATAAGTCAACACCACGCCAGCCGCAGCCAAGCCCCCATAAACCTCAACCGCCCACAACTCAGCCTGCTGCAACTGCAAAGCTGTACCTGCAATCCAGCCCAAAGCCCAAGGTGTAACGAAAGAAAACATGATCGCATCTTCAGCACAACACACCGACAAAGGGGCGATGCCCACTTACAAGTTAAAAAGCCGCGTCCATGTCTGGCGCGGCTTGGTGCAGTACTACGCGATGCCTAAGAACGGGCGCATCAAACGTTGAAAGTCTGAACGCCGCTTAACTCGCTGCGGCCTTTGCGCCGCAGACTTCTTTCTTCAAAGCTGCCATATAGGTATTAGGGCGAATCGGGTATTCGCGGGGGCGCCACTCTTGCACATCGTCGGCAGACACTTCTTTGCCCTTGCCCATTTGCTTGTCAAAGTAGCTCACCGACAGGCGCACCACCATGTCGGTCTTGCAGTACATGCGCACACGCATCATCATCGATTTGTAGTTTTCGCCCGTCGGCGTTTTGTCGGCTTTCGGCAAGTCGGTCAAAACCCAAGCGTAGCGTGACACATGCACGGGCATGACCGCCTCTTTGTCAAAGTAATAGGCCGCTTCCTCTTCCTTCACCAGCTCGCTCCACTCGGCCGAAGCAGGCGCAGCCCAAGCCATGAGGCTGGCAAGCACAAAAGCAACAACAGTGAAACGGCGTGAACGCATGGTGGGTATGAAAGTAAAACTGACTTGCCTAGGGTATCGGCGGGGCCGCAGGAAACTTGAGGTACGACAAGCACCTAAACGCGCACCGCTTTGGCGCACAAGGCTTGGCGCGTGTCTTGCTAGACTAAAAGCATGTCTATCCACGCCGCACTCCACCACGTCACCGAATACAGCTACGACCGCTTGGTTGAGTTAGGCCCGCAGGTCATTCGCCTGCGCCCTGCCCCCCACTGCCGCAGCAACGTGATTTCGTACTCACTCAAAGTCGAGCCCGAGCACTTCGTCAACTGGCAGCAAGACCCCTTTTCTAACTACCAAGCCCGCTTGGTGTTCCATGAGAAAACGACGGTCTTCAAAGTCACAGTGGACTTGGTGGTGGAAATGGCGGTGTACAACCCGTTCGACTTCTTCTTAGAGCCACACGCCGAGAAATTCCCCTTCACCTATGGCGTGGCCTCGGCCTTGGAACTGGCCCCGTACTTGGTGACCAACCGCCTCACGCCCAACTTCAAGCACTACTTCAAGAGCATTGACTTCAAAGCCTTGAAGCGCGACCCGATTCGCACCATCGACTTTCTGGTGCAGATCAATCAAAAGCTGCATGAAGACATCAGCTACACCATCCGCATGGAGCCTGGTGTGCAAACGCCAGAGGAAACGCTGACCTTGCGCAGCGGCTCGTGCCGTGACAGTGCATGGTTGTTGGTCAATTTGCTGCGCCACTGCGGTTTGGCGGCACGCTTTGTGTCTGGCTACTTAATTCAACTCGCCCCCGATGTGAAGTCGCTCGACGGCCCCAGCGGCACCGAGGTGGACTTCACCGATTTGCACGCTTGGTGCGAGGTGTATTTGCCCGGCGCGGGCTGGATTGGCCTCGACCCTACCTCGGGTTTGTTGGCTGGCGAAGGCCACATTCCGCTGGCTTGCACGCCTCAGCCATCGAGTGCTGCGCCCATTGAAGGCTTGGTGGACGAAGCCGAGGTTGAGTTTGGCCACGAGATGTACGTGACCCGTGTACTTGAATCACCCCGCGTGACCAAGCCCTACACCGAAGACCAATGGATGGAAGTGCTGGCCTTGGGCGACGAGGTGGACCGGCGCTTAGTCGAAGGCGATGTACGACTGACCATGGGCGGCGAGCCTACCTTTGTGACCGTGCACGACCGCGACGCACCAGAATGGAACACCGATGCACTAGGACCGACCAAACGCGGCTTTGCCACCGAACTGGTGCACAAGCTGCGTGCCGAGTATGGCGACGGCGGTTTCTTGCATTTCGGCCAAGGCAAGTGGTATCCGGGCGAGCAGCTTCCACGCTGGGCGCTGGGCATCTACTGGCGCACCGACGGCCATCCCTGTTGGCACAACCCTGACTTGTTTGCCGACGAGCGCGTACCCAGCCACTACACCACCGACGATGCCCAGCGCTTCACCCAAACCCTGGCGCACAAGTTAGGACTGGACGACCAATACATCACCCCCGGCTATGAAGACACGTGGTACTACCTGTGGCGTGAGCGCCGCTTGCCCGTGAACGTCGACCCGTTTGATGCCAAGCTCGACGACGAGATGGAGCGGGTGCGCCTGCGCCGCGTATTTAGCCAAGGCCTCGACAAAACCGTGGGTTACGTGTTACCCCTCAAAGCGGCAGAAGAAGCAGGCGGCCCACGCTGGACCACGGGCCCTTGGTTTTTGCGTGACGAGCGCATGTACCTCGTGCCCGGTGACTCGCCCATGGGTCTGCGCTTGCCACTCGATTCATTGCCTTGGGTCAGCCAAGCCGACTACCCCTACGCGATTGAGCAAGATCACTTTGCCGAGCGCCAGCCCCTGCCCCACGCAGCCGCGCTCAAAGCGCAGTACTCGCACCACGCGCGCCACACCCACTACGACCACCACATCAACACGCATGTGGCGGGCGGCGGCATCGCGCAAGGTGGCACCGTCGGTTTGCAAACTGGTATGGGCGAAGACGGCTTTGTTCCCACCACCGCACACCCTGTGCCGGCCAAAGACCAGTCCGCCCATTGGATTACCCGCACCGCCATTTGCGTAGAAGTGCGCGACCCGTCTCGCTCCAACGGCCCCGCTGTTGAATTGAAGGCGATGGACAACCCACAAGGCTTGATCTATGTGTTCATGCCACCATTGGGCGATCTCGAAGACTATTTGGAGCTGCTCAGCGCGATTGAGGCGAGCGCCGAAGAACTGGGCGTGCGCATTGTGTTGGAAGGCTATCCGCCCCCTCGCGATGTGCGTCTGAAAGTGCTGCAAGTCACGCCCGACCCCGGCGTGATTGAGGTCAATATCCACCCCGCGACCAACTGGCTGGAGATCGTGGACCACACCGAGTTCTTGTACAAGGCTGCGTTTGAATCGCGCTTGTCTGCCGAGAAGTTCATGACCGACGGCCGCCACCCCGGCACGGGCGGTGGCAACCACATCGTCATGGGCGGTGCCACGCCTGCCGACAGCCCGTTCTTGCGCAAGCCCGAATTGCTGGCCTCGCTCATCTTGTATTGGCACAACCACCCTTCATTGAGCTATTTGTTCAGCGGCATGTTCATTGGCCCCACCAGCCAAGCACCGCGTGTGGACGAAGCCCGCAACGACCAAATTTA
>CANCCJ010000098.1 GCA_947374535.1 Comamonadaceae bacterium
CTCATTCGCAAAATTCGCAAATCTGGCTTGCAGCCCGAGTTGGCACAACAGTTCATTCTGGACAACGCCCCTGTCGAACACCAAGGCGACTACGTGCGTGTATGGCAAGCGTTCATGGAAGATGCCCATGCCACCCTCACGAGCGACCGTGATTACAAACTGCACGATGCGCTGTCGCTGTTGCGTCGCGAGTGCAACGTGGCTAAGTGACTTTCTTGCATTTTTTATACATCTGAAACGCGCTCAACAAAATTAATACTTAAGATTCAACCATTCAAAAATGAATGGAGGTCCTTGTGTATTTGGCTTATGTGTATGAATTGGTGGATTGGTCACCACCAAACAAAGAAGCAATGCAACCATTTGATGGCAAGTTTTTCATTGCGCCGTTGCGTGAATCGACCCAGCAATGCAAGCTAGGCGAGTCAGCTCTTTACAAAGTTGACATTCTTCGTTTCTTCGCCAACACCCATTCAAATGCAAGAACAATGGCCATTGTTTACCTGAAAACGACGGCGGTTAACAACGATCAAGAAATCGTGAGATACCTGCGCACGCTTGTCGGAGACATGCGTCTCGAACAGCGCTCCAAGGTGGCTTGGGCAGTGGGTCGCTTAGAGGATCAGCTTCAACAAGCGTCTCAATTCCTACGCGGTACAAGCACACTGTCGGCAAAGGAGTTCTCGTGCATCTCCACCTTGCAGGTGGTTGCTGATGCACATGGCTTGGCAATCGTCTGTGGCATGTATGCTGAGCTCCGGTTTCAAAGGGTATGCCAAAGCATTGCACTAAGCTGCGCCTATAGGTCAGTGCTGCACAAATTGATCATCGCGCTCTCCAAAGTTGGTTTAGACAGCGGCAGTTCTGCCGAGAAAACTTTGAAGGAATGGGCGCATTTTTTGTCTGCCTACTATTTCTCAGAACCAATTCGCCAAAACACCATCGAACTCAGTGAAATTTATGGTGCTGTGAACGCAAGACACAAATTAGCGACACTCGCAAAAGAAGCCACAGAACAACTTCAGCTGCTCGCCAAATTGGTACGACTCGATCGCACGGAAGAGCAAGGCCGCCAAGACAAACGGTTTCAACTTCGCCTGACGATGATGGGATTGACTCTTGCAATGATTGGACTGCTTCAAGTGGTGCAAATCACGCCAAAAACCTTCAAAGACTTCTGGCAAAGCTGGACGCACTTATAGTCTGCGCCACCATGCCCCACGCCATCGCCCGCCTCCGCGCTGCCCGCCTCGCCCGCAGCGTCAAACCCTTTCTCGCCCGGGGCGGCCCCAAAGGCGCGCGTTGCGCGGGCTGCCGCTTGGTTCCCTCGCATTGCCTTTGCGCACTGCGTCCCAACGTGCCCACACGCTCGGCCATGTGCTTGTTGATGGCCGACATCGAGCCGCTCAAACCCAGCAACACCGGTTGGCTGATCGCCGATGTGGTGGCCGACACGTTTGCCTTTGGCTGGGCGCGCACCGAAGTCGACCCAGCCCTGTTAGCGCTGCTGAGTGACTCGCAGTGGCAGCCCTATGTGGTGTTCCCTGCTGAGTTTGCCGACGCCGAACGTGTGGTGCATGAAGTGCAGCGCGATGCAACGAAGCGCCCTTTGTTCATCTTGCTCGACGGCACATGGGACGAAGCGCGCAAGATGTTTCGCAAAAGCCCTTACCTGCAAAGCTTTCCCGTACTCAGCCTGCACCCAGACCAACTCTCTCGGTACACCCTGCGCCGCGCCCAAAGCGAAGCGCACTTTTGCACCGCCGAAGTTGGGGCCATGTGCTTAGATTTGGCCGGCGACACGCGGGCTGCGCAAGCCCTCAACGCTTACTTTGATGTGTTCACCGAGCACTACCTCAAAGCCAAACAGCAACGCCCTGTTGATTTGACAAATGAGGTGCATGCGCGGTTGCAAGAAGTGGCAAAGCGTTCGTGACCGACAATCACCCCCTTTCATACCTCGGTCAGCAAGCAACTCTTTATGGCGATTCAATGGTTCCCCGGACACATGCACCTCACGCGCAAGGCGATTGGGGAGCGCATCAAAGAGATTGACGTCGTCATCGAAATGCTCGACGCCCGCCTGCCAGGCTCTAGCGCCAACCCCATGTTGGCCGAGCTCATTCAAGGCAAGCCCGCACTCAAAGTGCTGAGCAAACAAGATTTGGCCGACCCCGCACGCACCGCCATTTGGCTGGCCCACTACAACGCCATGCCCGGCGTGCGCGCCATTGGTCTAGACACCAGCATGACGTCCCCCGCCAAAGCGCTGATTGACGCGTGCCAACAACTCGCCCCCAACCGTGGTGGCATGGTCAAGCCCATGCGCGTGCTGATTTGTGGCATTCCCAACGTGGGCAAGTCCACCCTCATCAACACCCTCAAAGGCAAGCGCGCCACCAAGACCGGCGACGAAGCGGGTGTGACCAAGATAGAACAGCGCATCGCACTGGCAGACGACTTTTATTTGTACGACACCCCGGGCGTGTTGTGGCCGCGCATCATCGTCGAGCAAAGCGGCTTCAACTTGGCTGCCAGCGGTGCCATTGGCGTGAACGCGTTTGACGAAGAAACCGTGGCGCTAGAGCTGCTCAATTACCTCATTCCTCATTACCCAGAAGTGCTGCACCAGCGCTACAACATCGACGACGTGCCCAGCCACACCGACGAAGAAATGCTAGAAGCGATTGGCCGAAAACGCGGTGCGGTGCAAAGCGGTGGGCGTATCAACACCACCAAAGCGGCGCACCTTGTGATTCACGATTTCCGCACGGCAGCTTTGGGCCGCGTCACACTTGAAACGCCTGAGCAATTCGCCATTTGGTTGGCCGAAGGCAAAAAAGCCGACGCCGAACGCGCCGTTCGCAAAGAGGCGATAGAGAAAAACAAGCCAAAGAAAAAGCCACGCAAGTGAACCGGCCCATGCCCCCCCACAAAGCCACCCCAGACAAAGACGCCATCGCCCTGCTCCCCGCTTTTGAACGGTTGGGACTGGACCGCATCACATTGGTAAACACCGCCGCGCAAGCGCACCACGCCTATGGCCAGCTGACGCAAGCCCGCGCTTGGGGGTTTGACACCGAATCCAAACCCACCTTCAGGGTCGGCGAACCGTCTGATGGGCCGCACATCCTGCAGCTGTCCACCCCTGAGCGGGCCTGGGTGTTCCAGTTGCACGATGTTGAATGCCGCGCCGTAGCCGCCGATTTGTTGGCACTCGGTGGCATCGCCAAAGCAGGCTTTGGCTTGGGCGATGACCGCAAACGCATCATCCAAAAGCTGGGTATCGAACCGCAAGGTATTCTGGAACTCAACGCGGTCTTCCGTGAACGCGGTTATCGCAAAGACATGGGTGTCAAAGGCGCCGTGGCCGTGCTGTTCAACCAACGCTTCATGAAATCCAAAAAAGCTGCCACCAGCAACTGGGCCAACGCCCACTTGAGCGAATCACAACTGGTGTATGCGGCCAACGATGCCTACGCAGCGATCAAGGTCTGGGAAGCGCTGGGCTTGCAGCACTGATCGCACACGTTCATCAGATCAGGTCCGCTTTTTCTGGCGCATCCAATAGCTGAATTTGAGGGAAGTGCAAGTGGTGCATCAGCTCGCGGATCAGCACCACGGTGGCATACAACCGCGCAGTTGTCGGCAGCGCATCTTGGGGAGCGGCCTGTCCCATGGACTGCATCACCAAACGGCTGAAGGTTTGCTCCACCGCGTCGACATGCAACAACGGGTGGGCGGCAACATCAAGCCCACTGACCCGGGCCAGCTCGCGCACATCCGCATCACGGGTGTGCAACTGCGCGCCAGTAGGCACCTGAATGTGTGCCGATTGAATGCGGTCTTCGGTCCATTCGATGGCACGCTCCAAAGAACCGGCATCCAAACGCCCATTCTTAAAAAACAAAGCCTCCATAGCCGCATACCCCATCTCCATGCGGCCCAGCACCGTGCCATTTGCCACACCTTCGGCGGTGCAACCTTGTAATTCAGCCACATAGGGGCTGAGCACCAAACACAACGACGGTCCCATGAGGCGACTCCTTGTTCAAATAAAACGGTTCAACTCAACGTGACTCAGATGGGGGTTTTTGTCCCCCAAGCGGCAACAACTGCCCCTGACGAACCAGCCTCAGCGTACGCCACAGCAGCGTGACCATGACCACATTGGCCACGCCAAACAGCACAGGCGCCAACCACTGCCACAGCACCACCTCTGGCGCACGGGCCAGCATTCGCAAAGCCATGGTGGCCAGCGCCATCACGCCGAAACTGAAGGCCCAATAGGTGGGTGCAAAGCCCGCCAAAAGAGTCCAAGGCAACAAACGCGCAGCCAGCAAAGCTTGGTACAGGCCATACCCCAACAACATGTGAGCCACGAGGTCGGGTGTCCCTGAAGTCAGCGCCAAGTAGCTCAAACCGCCCACCACAGCCGGTGCCAACTGAATGCCTTGCAAGGGGCGGTGTGCGATCTCTAGCGAGGCTTGCGTCGCCGCACGGCTGAGCACCAAAGACTCCAGCGCCAACCAAGAAAAAAGACCCGCGCCAAAGAACAAGCCCCCCAGCGATGTCCAGCCAAAACTGGCCGATGCTGTGGCAGCCACAAAGTTTTGGGCCACGGCCAGCAGGTAGACCGAAGCGTTCACCGACTCGGGTGAGCGCCCCCCTTGCCAAAAGCGCCCCACGCCCAATGCGAGTTGCGCCAACAGGCCGATGCCCAGCAGCGCCCAAGCCACCTCAGGCCACAGCGGTTTCAGGGTGATGGCGGCCAGCAAGGTGGAGACCGGCAACAAAGCAGCCATGGCCGACTGCACCGGATGGTCCAGCTCTGCGCGCGCCGCCTGGGGCTGGTGCCACCACTTGTGGGCGTAAGCCCACAACACCAGCAGCCAAAGCAGCAGGCCAAGCCCGCTGGCCAGTTGGACCAGCACAGCCGGCACAGACCAGACCTGGGCCGCAGCCTGCCAGCTGTGCCCCCATGCCAAAGTGCCCACAGCCATGCCGAAGAAAGAGACCGGAATGTGTGCGCGTTCACGGGTCATTGCGGCGCTCCCGGCGGGGCCTGCATGCTGTTCAGATGGTGCAACTTGACCCACACCTTGGCACCATGCTCGCCTGTGCGGGCACGCAAGCGAGTGCCGGGTGGCAGGCGCAGCCACGTTTGCGCTGCACAAACTTCAACCCCTTCGCTGAAGCCTCCTTGCAACACCAAAAATTCGCCCCCCTGCGGCAAATTCAATTCAATCAGGCTGTTCGCAGCCCACACCTCTAGGCGCACGTCTTCGCGCGCATCTTGGTACAAAGGCGACACCTGCACACCGGGGCGCAGGGCATCTGAGACGCGGGCCAGCTTGTCGGTTTGAACCACCACATGGGTGCGGTCTGCCGGGTCAAACTGCCAGAGTTTGACGAAGATGGTGCAACCCAGCTCAGAGCCAGGCGTGTGCCGACTCTGTGGCGGATTACGAATGTAGGTGCCCGCCGGATAGTCCCCGTGTTCGTCCTGAAACGTGCCCTCCAACACCAAAAACTCTTCACCTCCGGTGTGGGTGTGGGCGCTGAAGTGGCTGCCCGGCGCGTAGCGCACGAGGCTGGTGGCCTGCGCCACTTCGGCCCCAACACGGTGCAGCATGCGCCGTTCCACGCCGGGGATGGGGGAAGCCACCCAAGGCAATTGCGCGGCGTGAACCACCGCCTTGCGGGTCATATCGGCGTGCAATTTCATACGGCCTCGCTGGCTGGTGTGGTCAAGACGTTGTGGGACGAAAACACGGGTGCAGGCAAACTCGCCAGCAGGTCTTTCACGGCCAATTCGGCGGCTTCCAATGCGCCTTCGAGATAGCCACCGAAGTTCGGGGAACGTTCGGTGCCAGCCAACCAGACACGCTGTGCCCATGGCGCTGGCACATGGGCGGCTTCATACATCGGGTGATGGGCCAGAGGGCGTTGATCGTTCTTGGCCGCCGTCAGCGGCTCTTGCGCCCAGTCCTGCACCGAGCTCCACAAAGGCGTGGCGGCTTGCGGGCCGAACATGCGCACCAGTTGCGCCAGCGATTGCTGCTGCAAGGCCTCAGCCCCAATGCCCGCCCGGTAACTGGGCGAGGCCCCGACAAAGCCAAACAAGGCCGCCGCTTGGCCCGACGCATCTGAGGCGTCATGGATTTCTGACATCGGGCCGCGGTGGCTCATGCCGTCCCCAGACAAACCGTCATCGCGCCAAAAAGCGCTGGGGTAAACCGCCACGAATTTGGCCTGTCCGGCCATCCACGTTGGCGTGCCCCGCATGTCTTTCATCATGGCATCTGGCCACGCAGGCTCTAGGGCCAGATCTTGCGCCATCAAACGCGGCGGAATGGTCACAACCACCTGCGTCGCCAGCTGGCTCCAGCGGCCACTGGCGTCTTCCAGCTCCAGCTCTACTGCGTGTGGGCGCAGCTTCATGGACAGCACCCGTGTGCTGGGCTTGTAGTGCACCCGCTCATCCAACTGGGCTTGGATGGCTTGGACCAGAGACTGCGTGCCACCCGCAATGCGGTAGGACGATGGCACCTGCTCCCAGCTGCTTTGGTGTTTGTAGAGCTTGCCGTCTTGTCCTTCTACGACGGCAGCCCCTTGGGCATGCTGCGGGAAAGAAGTCAAACCCAATTGCGTCACCAACTGCTGCATGCGCGGGTTCATGTCTGGCCAAAACCAGGAAGGGCCGAGGTCCACACGGTGAGCCGACGCGGTGGGGCCGTCGCTCAAGACCCGGCCGCCCACGCGCTCACGCGCCTCGATCAGCAACACACGCTGACCCGCTTGTGCCAGCAAATGACTGGCATACAGACCGCTGAGACCCGCACCAATGACAACGACAGGATGAGACATGAGATGCGCCTTTCAAACAGTGGCCGACATGGGCCGAATATCGAGTTCGTGGGTCCAGACAGTGGACGGTTGGTGAAAAAGTTGCCAATAAATTTCGGCCAAATCGGTCACAGACATGCTGCGCTGCTCTTGTGCACCGGTGAAGCGTTGCTGTGTTTTGTCCGACCAGATCAAACCATCAAGGATGGTGTGAACCACATGAATGCCATCGGCACTGTGCTCACGTGCCAGAGCTTGCGTGAGCCCGCGCAAGGCAAATTTGGCGCTGCTGAACGCTGAGAACAGCGGACCCGCGCGCACGCTGCCCGAAGCCCCGCTGAAGATCAGACACCCGCCCCCTTGCGCCTGCAAGCGGGGAATGGCCTGCTGGGCGACGTTGACCGCCGTGAGCGTCATCGAACGCCAGACCTGTTCAAACACTTCAGGTGTGGTGTCTAAAAACGCCTCACGGTGAAACTGCATGGCGTTATGAATCACCCCCGCCAGAGGCTTGTTGGGGTCTAAGCTGTTGAACAACTCGGCGGTGGCGCGCGCATCGCTCAAATCGGCATGGGTATGTCCTTGGCCGTGCCGCGAGACGGGCACCACGTGGTAACCACCCGCCTGGAATCGCGCTTGAAGTGCTTGCCCCAAGCCATCGCTGCTGCCAGCAATCAGGACAGTTTTTTCTTGCATGTGTCTAACTCCTTCAAGTTTTCAGGTGGGCTAATGGCATAGCCATCGATATTACTTTTTATTTATATCTGCAAGTGCAAAGTCACGTGGGCCTTTGAAGGTGATGTACCAAACGCACTCATCAGACTCGCACGAATCACCATGCACCTCAGTGGCCGGTTGGTACCAATAGCTGCCAGGAACCATCTTCACCGCCTGGGCTTGGGGTTGGTTGGCGCCCCAATGCTTCATCGTGCCCTTGACCACCACCAATTGGTAATCCGAGGTGTGGGTATGCAAAGGAAATGCACCACGACCCATTTTCATCACGATGGACGAAGCTTCCTTTTCAGGATTGCCGCGCACAGGTGCGATTTGGGGATTGCCAAGCTCTTTTTTCGAGAACTTCAAGGATTCAAATGTTTGAACGCGTGTGGTTTGCCCCTTGTCCGTCCGTGCAGGACTGTCCTTGGCCAACGCGAAATCACGCGCACCATCCAAGTGAATGAACCAAACACATTCGTCACTCAAACACGCATCACCATGGACTTCACCCGCAGGCTGATACCAGTGGCCGCCCGGATGAACCGGTTTGGCTTTTGCTTTGGTGCTATCGGGACCCCAATGCTTCATGGTGCCTTTGACCATCACCAACTGGTAATTGGCGGTGTGAGTGTGCAAAGGAAAATCACCACGGCCCATCTTCATCACGATGGAAGATGCCGCCTTTTCTGGGTCGCCCATCACCGGCGCGATTTGGGGCGAACCAGCTTCTTTCGCAGAAAACTGCAAAGTTTCAAAAGGCACCACCTTCATGGTGGTGGTTTGCGCATGGGCGTGCACGCCAAAAAGCATGGCCATGGCAAGCGCGGTTTGCGTGACAAGCCGATGGGCTAAAGAGAAAGTGAAAAATCGTTGCATGGTGAACCTCTTTAAAAAAATGCTGGTGTCGTGCGGCTTGGATGGGTTGAATGAATTCATGGCGAGGCTGCATGGCAGCCTCCCAAGGCCGAGCAAGCTGCGCTCGACCCTAGGAGATTGCCGATGCACCATCAGCCTTTCAGACGTTCAGCCAACGCTTGAGCCAAAGGAGGCGCAGAGGCTGGGCTTTGACCGGTCATCAAAGGACCATCGATCACCACATTGGCTTCCCAATTGGCTTTGCTCTGGTACTTCGCACCACGACCCTTGAGCTCGTCTTCCAACGAGAACAACAGGTGCTGGAGCAACTCAATTTCTGTGTCTTCGTCGTTCTTAAAGCCTGTCAAGTTCACGCCCTTGACCAAGTACTCACCGTTGGGCAACTTCACATCACGCAAGATGGCCGGTGCATGACACACCATCGCGATGGGGCGGTTGCTGGTGTAGAAATCCTGGATCAACTTGATCAGGTGCGAGTCATGGGCCAAGTCCCACAACAAACCGTAACCACCGGGGATGAAGACCGCATCAAAGGTGTTGTAGTTGATGTTGCGCAACTTGCGTGTTTCTTTGGCCGCGTGCAATGCCACGGGGTCGTTCAAGAAACGATGTGTGTAGTCGGTGGTGAATGGCGCTTTCATGCTCAGCCAATCAATCGGTGCCTCGCCGCCGTCGGGTGACGCCAGCACCACCTCGTAGCCAGCCTCGGTCAAGATGTAGTAAGGCGCGGCCAACTCGGTGAACCAAGTGCCGGTGTGTTTGCCGCTGATGCCCATTTCGTCCACCGACGACATGACCAATAAAACGCGCTTTTGTTTGTTACCTGTGCTCATAAAAACTCCTTCTTCCGCTGTGCGGATTGACTTCCAAAAAACAGGCGCGTGAACCATTTCTCGCACCCTTGCCTTGCTTCCCCTGTTGAACTTTCTCAACCGGCGTTGCCCTTTGCGCATTACCTACCTATTGAAAGGTAGGCAATGCAGTTAAAAAAACGACTCAATGAATCACACTCGAAAGAAACACATCGCACATGCGGCGTGGCCCCATTGGCGACGTCACGCTGCGTCCGACCAACATCGCACCTTCAAGCAGCGAGAGCAAGGTTTCGGCGAGTGCCTTGGCGCCATGCTGGCTCTGCAAAGTCCCACTCGACAACCCTTCTTGGATGACACCGTACAGCCATGCCAAATTGAGCTGAAAAAAATGCTTCACCTCCACATTGACCGCCGCGTCAAGCGAATTCGACTCCGCACCTAACATGCCACACACGCAGAGGTGTTGGTTGTTTTGAAATGTCGTTTCGAACAAATCCGCATAGGCTTGCAGCCGTTTTGGCGCTGACTTGACCGAGGTGAGAATTTGTCGCAACGCATCGTCAAACTGATGCGTGTAGCGCTGAACCACGGTCACGCCCAAATCTGCTTTGGAGCCAAAGTGATGGTGAATGCTGGCTTTGCGCATGCCCACCACTTTGGCGATGTGTTCAAACGAAAACCCGTTGTAACCCACCTCTTGAACCAAGGTCTGCGCCGCATCTGCGATGCGCTGAGCCGAGGGTGA
>CANCCJ010000099.1 GCA_947374535.1 Comamonadaceae bacterium
AAATACCGTTGAAAGATTTCATGATGGACGTTCAATCGGCTCTTTTTTACGCGTTCTCAGCAGTCATGCTGTTTGCGTCATTCCGCGTCATCACGGCGCGTAACCCTGTGCACGCCGCGCTTTACTTGGTCTTGGCCTTCTTCCAAGCCTCAGGCATCTGGATGTTGCTCAAAGCAGAATTCCTCTCTATCGCCCTCGTGCTCGTGTACGTGGGTGCGGTGATGGTCTTGTTCTTGTTTGTGGTGATGATGCTAGACATCAACATTGATAGCATTCGCCAAGGTTTCTGGAAGCACTTCCCACTCGCAGCCACTGTGGGTGCTGTGATCGCCTTGGAATTGGCTGCGGTCTTGTTGGGTGGTTTTCGCGTCAGCGAACCTCAAAAACAAGTCGCTACTCAAGTGATTTCGCCTGCTGCCGTTTCAGCTGTGGCGCCTGTGGATACAGCTTCTGCTGCATTGACCTCGGCATCCACCGTTGATGTAGGTCACATGGTGGTAGCTCAGGTGTCAAACACCAAGTCATTGGGCATCTTGCTTTACACCGAGTATCTGTATCCCGTGCAAGTGGCTGCCTTGATTTTGTTGGTGGCCTTGATCGCCGCCATTGCATTGACCTTGCGTGCACGCAAAGACAGCAAATTCCAAAACGCGGGCGACCAAGTTCGCGTCAAGGCCCGTGACCGTGTGTCGTTGGTGAAGATGGATGCGGTCAAGCCTGCACCTGCAGCACCCGCCGCAGAGGAGACAAAAGCATGAGCATCACCTTAGGCCACTACCTCACACTGGGTGCGATTTTGTTCGCACTCTCTGTGATCGGCATCTTCTTGAACCGTAAAAACTTGATCGTCTTGTTGATGGCGATTGAATTGATGTTGCTCGCGGTCAACATGAATTTCGTGGCGTTCTCTCACTACTTGGGTGACTTGAACGGCCAAATCTTTGTTTTCTTCATCTTGACCGTGGCGGCTGCTGAATCTGCCATCGGCTTGGCGATTCTGGTTCAGTTGTTCCGCAACAAATCCAGCATCAACGTGGATGAACTCAATACGCTCAAGGGTTAATTCAAATGTCACAAACCCTGCAAGCTTCTACATTGTTGGCCGTGCCCATGGCACCGCTGGTGGGCTCTGCTCTGGCTGGTATTTTTGGTACGCGCTTTGGCGGTAACCAAATTGGCCGTGGCGTGACCCACACACTCACCATCTTGGGCGTGTTCATCGCCTTCGTGTTGTCTGCCATGACGCTGCAAAGCGTGGCCTTGGACGGCGCGCGTTTCAATGACACCCTCTACACCTGGATGGTGGTGGGCGATTTGAAAATGGAAATCGGCTTCATGGTCGATGGCCTCACCGCCATGATGATGTGCGTCGTGACCTTTGTGTCACTGATGGTCCACCTCTACACCATTGGCTATATGCAAGAGGATGAAGGCTACAACCGCTTCTTCTCTTACATCTCTTTGTTCACTTTCTCGATGTTGATGCTTGTCATGAGCAATAACATGCTGCAACTGTTCTTCGGTTGGGAAGCGGTGGGCTTGGTGTCTTATTTGTTGATCGGTTTTTGGTTCAACAAACCTACTGCGATCTTCGCTAACATGAAAGCCTTCTTGGTCAACCGCGTGGGTGACTTCGGCTTCATCTTAGGCATTGGTTTGATCGCTGCTTATGGCGGCACCTTGAACTACACCGAGGCATTTGCCAAAGCCGCTGAACTGGGCGCGCTCACATTCCCCGGCACCGACTGGATGTTGGTGACGGTCATTTGTATTTGCTTGTTCATTGGCGCGATGGGTAAGTCGGCGCAGTTCCCATTGCACGTCTGGTTGCCTGACTCCATGGAAGGCCCAACCCCGATCTCTGCGTTGATTCACGCAGCGACCATGGTGACGGCTGGTATCTTCATGGTCACCCGCATGTCGCCCTTCTTTGAGTTGTCAGACACCGCGCTGAACTTCATCTTGGTGATCGGTGCCATCACAGCCTTGTTCATGGGCTTTTTGGGGCTGATTCAAAACGACATCAAGCGCGTGGTGGCTTATTCCACACTGTCACAGCTCGGTTACATGACCGTGGCTTTGGGCGCATCGGCATACTCTGTGGCCGTGTTCCACTTGATGACGCACGCGTTCTTTAAAGCGCTTCTGTTCCTTGGTGCCGGTTCCGTCATCATGGGCATGCACCACAACCAAGACATCCGTTGGATGGGTGGTGTGCGCAAGTACATGCCTATCACTTGGATCACCTCGTTGTTGGGTTCATTGGCCTTGATCGGCACACCGTTCTTCTCTGGTTTCTACTCTAAAGACAGCATCATTGAAGCAGTGGCTGAAAGCACCTTGCCTGGTGCGGGCTTCGCTCACTTTGCAGTGTTGGCAGGCGTGTTTGTGACGGCGTTCTATTCGTTCCGCATGTACTTCCTCGTGTTCCACGGCGAAGAGCGTTACGACCAAAACCCTGACGCACATCACGGCCACGATGACCACCACGGTCATGACGATCATGGCCATGACCACGGCCCACATGAGTCTCCATGGGTTGTTACTGTGCCTTTGGTCTTATTGGCGATTCCTTCGGTGTTGATTGGTTTCTACACCATTGACCCGCTGTTGTTCGGTGAGTTCTTCAGCGATGCCATTTTCATCAATGCGGACAAGCACCCTGTGATGCACGAGTTGTCACATGAATACCACGGCGCTGTCGCCATGGCCATGCACGCTTTCAGCACTGCGCCGTTCTGGTTGGCTTTGGCTGGTGTGGTGACGTCTTACTACATGTACATGATCAACCCAGCCTTGCCTGCGGCGATCAAACGTGTGTGCCATCCCATCTATGTCTTGTTCGAGAACAAGTACTACTTGGATTGGTTCAATGAAAACGTCTTGGCCCGTGGCGCACGCGCTTTGGGTACCGGTCTGTGGAAGGGCGGCGACCAAGCCATCATCGAAGGTGGTGTGGTGAACGCTTCTTGGAAGTTGGTGGGTTGGGTGTCCTCTGTGACGCGTCAGTTGCAGTCGGGCTACCTCTACCACTACGCCTTGGTCATGATCTTGGGCGTGTTCGTGCTGATGACGTGGTTCGTCTGGCTCAAATAAGGAGAATAAGAAATGGGTTTATTGAGCCTCGCCATCTGGACGCCAATTTTGTTTGGTGTTATCTTGCTCGCCTTTGGGCGTGACGAACATGCGAAGGTGGTGCGTTGGATTGCCTTGATCGGCGCGCTCCTCAGTTTTGCAGTCACGTTGCCGCTGTATAGCGGTTTCGATGCCAGCACCGCTGCTTTGCAATTTGTTGAAAATACCATGTGGATTGAGCGCTTCAATGTGTTCTATCACCTCGGTGTTGATGGCCTGTCGATGTGGTTTGTCTTGTTGACTGCCTTCATCAATGTGATCGTTGTGATCGCGGGTTGGGAAGTCATCACCGAGCGCGTGAACCAGTACATGGGCGCGTTCTTGATCTTGAGCGGCTTGATGATCGGTGTGTTTTGCGCAGCCGACGGCATGCTGTTTTATGTGTTCTTTGAAGCCACCTTGATTCCGATGTACTTGATCATCGGTGTCTGGGGTGGCCCCAACAAGATCTATGCAGCGTTCAAGTTCTTCTTGTACACCTTGCTGGGTTCGTTGTTGATGCTGATCGCCTTGATTTACCTCTATACCCAATCGGGTGGTAGCTTTGACTTAGCCACATGGCACAAACTGCCATTGCCCATGTCTGCACAAACCTTGCTGTTCTTTGCATTCTTTGCCGCGTTTGCCGTGAAAGTGCCGATGTGGCCTGTGCACACTTGGTTGCCAGACGTTCACGTGGAAGCGCCTACAGGTGGTTCAGCCGTGTTGGCCGCGATCATGTTGAAGCTGGGTGCGTATGGTTTCTTGCGTTTCTCCATGCCCATCGCTCCCGATGCCGCACACGAATACGCATGGCTCATGATCGCGCTGTCGCTCGTGGCGGTGGTCTACGTGGGTTTGGTGGCCATGGTGCAAGAAGACATGAAGAAACTGGTGGCTTATTCATCGGTGGCGCACATGGGTTTCGTGACCTTGGGTTTCTTCATCTTCAACGACATTGGGGTGTCCGGCGCGTTGGTGCAAATGATTGCGCACGGCTTTGTGTCGGCTGCGATGTTCTTGTCCATCGGCGTGTTGTATGACCGCATGCATTCTCGTGAAATCGCCAGCTACGGCGGCGTGGTCAACACCATGCCCAAGTTCGCTGCATTTGCTTTGTTGTTTGGTATGGCTAACTGTGGCTTGCCAGGGACGGCGGGTTTCGTGGGCGAGTGGATGGTCATTTTGGGTGCCATCAAATACAACTTCTGGGTTGGCTTTGCATCGGCGTCTGCCTTAATCTTTGGCGCTGCTTACACCTTGTGGATGATCAAGCGCGTTTATCTGGGCCCCGTGGCCAATGACCACGTCAAAGAATTGACCGACATCAACAGCCGTGAGTTTGTGATGTTGGCCTTGTTGGCAATCGCAGTGTTGGCCATGGGCTTGTACCCCAAGCCCTTCACTGACGTGATGGATGTGTCCGTGGCTGAGTTGCTCAAGCACGTAGCCCTGTCCAAATTGCCGCAATAAAAAGGGATTGAAAAATGTTTGAAAAACTGAGCATCGCTGCGGTTTATCCCGAAATGCTGTTGGCCGTCATGGCCATCGTGATTGCGATGGTGGACTTGTTCGTCAAGTGCCCGCGTCGCACCACCACTTATGCCTTGTCGCTCCTCACCATCGGTGTGGTGGCTTACTTGGAAGCTGTCACCGCCACACAAGGCCAAACGGTGTATAGCTTTGGCAACATGGTGGTCTCTGACGCCATGGGTAGCTGGCTCAAGTGCTTTGCAGCGTTGGCTGTGATGGTCACCTTGGTTTATGGCCGTCCTTATGCTGCTGAGCGCGACATGTTGCGCGGCGGCGAGCTGTTCACCTTAGGCCTCTTTGCTTTGTTGGGCATGTTCGTCATGATCTCGGGCAACAACTTCCTCGTGTTGTACCTCGGCCTGGAATTGCTGACTCTGTCTAGCTACGCCATGGTGGCCTTGCGCCGCGACAGCGCCGTGGCCAGCGAAGCTGCCATGAAGTATTTTGTGTTGGGCGCGATGGCCAGTGGCTTCTTGCTCTATGGCTTGTCCATGTTGTATGGCGCCACAGGTTCGCTTGACATCAGCACCGTGTTTAAGGCTGTGGCCTCGGGTCAAATCAAGCACCAAGTGTTGGTGTTGGGCTTGGTCTTTGTGGTGTGCGGTTTGGCATTCAAATTTGGTGTGGTGCCTTTCCATATGTGGATTCCAGACGTGTACCACGGCGCACCGACCGCCATCACCTTGATGATTGGTGGCGCACCGAAGTTGGCTGCTTTTGCCATGACCATCCGTTTGTTGGTGGAGGGCTTATTGCCCTTAGCCGTGGACTGGCAGCAAATGTTGATGGTTTTGGCCATCTCATCTTTGCTCATTGGTAACTTGGCCGCTGTGGCACAAACCAACCTCAAGCGCATGTTGGCTTTCTCCACCATTGCCCAAATGGGTTTTGTGTTGATCGGTTTACTCTCGGGCGTGGTCAACGGCAACACCGCTGCGGCTGCTAACGCTTATAGCTCGGCCATGTTCTACGTCATCACCTATGTGCTGACGACCTTGGCTACCTTCGGCATCATCTTGCTTTTGGCCCGTGAAGGTTTTGAGAGCGAAGAAATTTCTGACCTCGCTGGCTTGAACCAACGCAGCCCCTTGTACGCAGGTGTGATGGCGGCTTGTATGTTCTCGCTCGCTGGTGTACCCCCCCTGGTGGGCTTCTACGCCAAGCTGTCGGTGTTGCAAGCCTTGATCGCTTCGGGTCAAACCGGCGCGATTGTCTTGGCCGTTTTCGCGGTGATGATGTCGCTGATTGGCGCTTTCTACTATTTGCGTATCGTCAAGGTCATGTACTTTGATGCACCTATCACGGCGACCACCGTGTCGGCTGGCAACGATGTGCGCGTCGTGTTGACCATCAACGGTGCATTGATTTTGATCCTGGGCATCTTGCCCGGCGGCTTGATGGCTTTGTGTGCCAATGCCATCGTGCGTACCTTGGGTACCTAAGCATTTAATGCTCTAACAAAGCCAGCTCTCGAGCTGGCTTTTTTCATGATGACGATGAATAACATTTCTGATGACCACTTGGTGGAACACACGCTAGACCACGTCGAGTTACTCAAAGGTCACTTTTTGCATGCCTTTCGCGACACCGTGCGTTTGCCCAGTGGCGACACCGCCACGCGTGAGTTTGTGATTCACCCAGGCGCGGTGATGATTATCGCCATGCGTGACGATGGCCGCTTGGTGATGGAGCGCCAATACCGCTACCCCGTCCAACAAGTGATGATTGAATTTCCAGCTGGCAAGTTGGATCCGGGAGAAGACCGCTGGGTCTGCGCTCAGCGTGAGCTGCTGGAAGAAACAGGCTATCGCGCCGCAGAGTGGGCGCACGCGGGCGTGTTGCACCCCGTCATCAGCTACTCCACTGAGTTCATTGACATTTGGTTTGCACGCGGCCTGACCCAAGGCGAGCGTCAGTTGGACGACGGTGAATTTCTGGATGTGTTTGATGCCAGCATTGACGAGCTGCTCGCTTGGTCGCGCGACGGTCAGCTCACCGATGCCAAAACCTTGACGGGTTTGCTCTGGCTGCAAAACCACCTGAGTGGCGCATGGCCTCTGCAGTGGCAGCGCGCGTAGGCAGGCTGCGAGATAATTCAAGCCATGAAAGTTTTAGACCTGCAATGCGCACACCACCATGTGTTTGAAGGCTGGTTTGGTTCTGAAGACGATTACCAAAGCCAGCTCGCTCGTGGCTTGCTCACATGTCCGATGTGCGGCGATGCAAGCGTGACCAAAAAACTCAGCGCACCCCGTTTAAATCTAAATACCACGCGCGGCGAGCGTGATGTGGCAGCGCACAGTGTCAGCGTATCGAACGACGCTGATGCACAGGCGGTAGCGACGACAGTCAAACCGACGGCTCCCGCTGCACCAGTTGCATTATCCAGTCTGCAAGAGGTGGCCAACTTAGAGCCCGCACAACTCCAAGCCGCTTTGCTCAAGATGGTGCGTCATGTGGTGGCGAATACCGAAGACGTGGGCGATAGTTTTCCCGAGGAAGCCCGAAAAATGCACTACGGTGAAGCAAAGACGCGCAACATTCGTGGCCACGCCACACCCGAAGAAACCGAAGCCTTGATGGACGAGGGCATTGCCGTCATGCCTCTGCCGTTGCCCGACGTGCTCAAAGAACCGTTGCAGTAAACCGCTTCACGGCGGCCAGTGTTTGCGCCAAAGCATCGGGTGCATCACAGGGGATCACGATGCGCTCATCCATGCCGCGCAACCAGGTGAGTTGCCGTTTAGCCAACTGGCGCGTGGCGGCCACGCCTAGTGCGTGCAGCTGCGGCAGGATGCTCTCAGGCAATGCCTCTTCAGCTTGGGCCCGGTCAAGCAACTCCCACGCTTGGCGGTAGCCCACACAACGCATGCTGGGCAAATCAATGTGCAGGTCACCACGCGCACGCAGGGTTTGCACCTCAGCCAAGAATCCTCCTGCCAACATGAGGTCAAAGCGTTGTGCAATGCGTGCATGCAGCCATGCACGGTTTTCTGGCTCTAACGAAAGCAGGGGCATGTTGAGCCCAGGTTGGGTGGCGCGTGTGGCATCAGCTTGTGCAAACCATTGCGACAAAGCTTTGCCGCTGACACGCCACACCTCCAGCGCACGCGAGATGCGCTGGGCATCGTTGGGGGCCAAGCGTGCAGCGGTGATGGCGTCGACCTTGGCTAACTCGGCATGCATGGCAGGCCAGCCCAAAGCGAGTGCTTGTTGTTCAATCTCTGCGCGCAGCTCGGGTTGGGCGGTGGGTAAGTCGTCAATGCCATCGCGCAAGGCTTTGAGGTAAAGCATGGTGCCGCCCACCAACAGCGGCAGCTTGCCGCGTGCGCGTATGTCGGCCATCAAGCGGCCAGCATCGCGCGCAAATTCAGCCGCGCTGTAGGCTTGCAATGGATCGCGAATGTCAATCAGGTGGTGGGGTACTTGTGCGAGTTCATCTGCACTGGGTTTGGCGGTGCCAATGTCCATGCCTCGATAGACCAGGGCTGAGTCCACACTGATGATTTCAATGGGCCACTGTCGTGCCATGGCCAAAGCTGCGGCAGTTTTACCGCTGGCAGTGGGGCCCACCAAAGCGATGGCGTCGACCGTCCACCCAAGTGCGCAGCTTGAGGTGTCAGTCACGCGGGCCTCCACGACGCAGCACGAGCAACCAAGCGGAGAGTGCCGTGATGACCGACCAAAATGCAATGCTCTGCGCCATGGGGAGTGCCGAACCGTCTTTTGCTACGCCCAGCCAAAGACCCGTGGCAAATGCTGTGGCCATCATCAAGAACCCACCCAAGGCCGAGGCGGCCCCAGCTGCTTTGGGGAACGGCCCCACAGCCCCGCTTTGACCGCAAGACTGGTGAATGCTATGCGCCAAGATGAACAAATAAAACGGGCCCATCAAGCTCAGCACGCTTTGCCAACCCAGCCAAGCATGGATGGCCATCAAGCCACCCCCCACCAAGCTAAACACACCGCCAATCGCAACCGTGTATGTCACGCCAAAACGTGCCAACAAACGCCGACACAGCACGGTGCCTAGCAAATATGTGAAAGACATTGAAAACAGCAGCAATCCATATTCCCAACGCGCCAGACCTAACAAATCGATGAAGACAAATGCAGAAGAAGCTAAGAAAGTGAATAAGCCACCATAAGAGCCAATGGATACACAAGAGAACGCCACGAAAGTGGGGTGGCGAAGAATCTGCCACCACGTTTTTGCCAAAACCTTGACCTGCAGCGCGTGTGGATTCTTCCGGTGCACGGTTTCCTTGAAAAGCAATGCAACCATGACCCAAGTAATTGCCCCAAAGCTCATCACCAAACTCAAAGCAGCATGCCAACTCCATAGGTCTGTCAGCAAGCTGCCCAAAGGTGCGCTGCTACAAGCTAAGAAGCCCAAGCCGGTGAGGGCTTTGGACATCACGCCGGCCCCCGCTTCTGGTGTGTAAAGGTCTCGCACAATGGCGCGCGCGCACATCACCACAGCGCCCATGGCGGCACCTTGCAGGGCGCGCCACACGATCAACTCTTGCATGCTGCTGGCCATGACGCAGCCAAGTCCAGCCATGGTGAAAGCGCCAAGCCCCCACAACAAAATAGGGCGACGACCAAACCGGTCAGACAGAGGGCCCCAAACCAACTGCGAGGTGCCAAATGCCAACAGCAACGCGCTGAGGGTCAGTTGTACGTGTGAAAGCTCTGCGCCAAATTCGCTTTTGATCGCAGGGAGTGCAGGCAAATACAAATCGGTGGCAACAGGCTGAATGCCCAGCAGCATCGACAGCAAAACAATGATGACGGTGTTGGACATCAGCGGCC
>CANCCJ010000100.1 GCA_947374535.1 Comamonadaceae bacterium
TCGTTGCAGCCGTGAAGTAAGGGAAAAAACATGTCCATCTACATCAATAAAAACACCAAGGTCATCACCCAAGGTATCACCGGCAAAACCGGTCAGTTCCACACTGAAAAGTGCATCGAGTACGCAAACGGTAAAAACTGTTTCGTCGCAGGTGTGAACCCCAAGAAGGCTGGCGAGTCCATCTTTGGCGTGCCAATCTACTCAACCGTCAAAGACGCTGCCAAAGAAACTGGCGCCACCGTGTCTGTGATCTACGTGCCACCCGCTGGCGCAGCCGCTGCCATCTGGGAAGCTGTGGAAGCTGACCTCGACTTGGCCATCTGTATTACCGAAGGCATTCCAGTCCGTGACATGCTTGAAGTCCGTAACAAGATGAAAGCCAAGGAAGCTGCTGGCGGCAAGAAAACCTTGCTCCTCGGCCCTAACTGTCCTGGTTTGATCACGCCTGACGAAATCAAGATCGGCATCATGCCTGGTCACATCCACCGTAAAGGCCGTATCGGCGTTGTGTCTCGTTCAGGCACATTGACTTACGAAGCCGTGGCGATGTTGACCGAAGTGGGCTTGGGTCAATCCAGCGCCGTCGGTATCGGTGGTGACCCCATCAACGGTTTGAAGCACATCGACGTGATGAAGGCTTTCAACGACGATCCAGACACAGACGCCGTCATCATGATCGGTGAAATCGGTGGTCCAGACGAAGCTGAAGCTGCACAGTGGTGTAAGGCCAACATGAAGAAGCCAATCGTTGGTTTCATCGCTGGTGTGACTGCCCCTCCCGGCAAGCGCATGGGCCATGCAGGTGCTTTGATTTCTGGCGGTGCAGACACTGCAGACGCTAAGCTGGCCATCATGGAAGAGTGCGGCTTCATCGTCACACGCAACCCATCTGAATTGGGCAAATTGCTCAAGGCTCAGTTGAAGTAATCTCCTTCGGGAATCACCAAGATCAAAGCGAGCGGTGTTTCACCGCTCGCTTTTTTTTGAACTCAAGCACCTGCTTTTAATGTTTGGGTGCTGCCTAGAATTTGTGCCCAACTCTCAAAGGACTTGCGATGAAACACTCTCTGCAACGCGGCTTCACCTTGATCGAACTCATGATCGTGGTGGCCATCATCGGTGTGCTGGCCTCGGTGGCTTTGCCCGCTTACCAAGACTACATGATTCGTGCGCGTGTGAGCGAGGGTTTAGGCTTGGCGTCGGCCGCCAAAACCAATGTATTGGATGTGCTCAACAGCGGCAACATCGCTACAGCTACGTCTGGCTATAAAACGGGTTACACCTTTGGTGGGGTCACCAAGAACATCAGCAGCATTGACATTGCTGCCAGCACAGGCGTCATCACCATTACCACCACAGCGGCAGCGGGTGGCGGCAGCTTGCTGCTAGTGCCGTTCACGAAGAGCGGCACAACAGATTTAGCATTGCCAGCGCCAACCGCCACGAGCGTGACCATTGACGGCGTGGTGCAGTGGAAGTGCATGGCCAAAGGTGCAGAAGCGTTTGTGGGTGTGTCCGTGCCCACCGACGCGCTGGACAAAAAGTACGTGCCCAGCGACTGCAAATAAGCTGCTGCCCATGGTCCAGTTAAGACCCCATCAAGCGCCTTCGGGCGCTTTTGTTTTTGGGGTGTGGGCGTGAGGGAAAATCAGCACATGAATTCGTCAACCACTCAAAGCTTGTGGGTGCGCAATGCCATCCTTGTGCTGTGCATCGCCTTGCCGTGGCTCAACCCATTTGCCAGCAGCCCATCGACCGCCGTCATCCCTTTGTTGGTGAGTTGGATGTTGGCCGCGTGCGCGTTGCTGGCGGTGGTGGAGCTGCCTTTGCTGAAGACCCGTTGGACTTTGACGGAGCGCGTGGTGTTCGCTGTGTTGTTGGCGTGGCTTGCGGCCTCTCTGCTGTGGGTGCCACAAGTGGTGGACCGTGCGCTCACGGCCGGTTTGGTGGCCTCACTCATGTGTGTGTGGGTTATGGCAGCGGTGGGACGACGTGCGGCGGTGGATGAGTCGCTGTTGCGATGGTTGGTGTTGGGCTTGTTGGCTGCGGCAGTCATCAGCGCAGTGCTGGGTATGTTGCAGTACCTGGGCCTGGCCCGCGAGTTGTCGCCTTGGGTGAATCAGCCGCTGAAGGGCGATGCGTTTGCCAATTTGCGGCAACGTAACCAATTTGCATCGCTCACCAGCCTGGGGTTGGTGATCTTGCTGGGGTGGGTGGGCGCGCAAAGCAAAGGGCACAGCATGTCGCGTGGCGGCTGGGCTTGGGTGCTGCTGTTGCTCAATGTCTTGGCAGCAGGCGTGGCGTGTTCTGTGTCACGCACGGGTGCTGTGCAGTGGGTGCTGGTGGGCGTGTTGATGGCCGCATGGGGCTGGCGCACGACCCAGCGAGAGGATGGATGTGGCCAAGGCTTGAAGTGGCTTGCGCTGTCAGCCCCTGTGTGGATGGCGGTGTGGTCCGTGGTGATGCCTTGGTTGGCCTTGCAAACCACCGGAGAGTGGGGCGCGAGCATGCTTTTGCGTGTTGCCGGTCAAGCTCAAGACTACGCCGCCTGCGGCGGCCGTCGCGTGTTGTGGGCCAATGTGTTGACGTTGATTGCGCAGCAGCCATGGCTAGGTTGGGGTTGGGGTGAGACCGATTACGCGCACTTCATGACCAGCTACAGCAGCTTGCGTTTCTGCGACATGCTGGACAACGCCCACGACTTCCCGTTGCACTTAGCCCTTGAGCTTGGCGTGCCGTTTGCGCTGGCTGTATTGGCTGTCAGCGCGGTGTGGGTGCTGCGACGCACACCGTGGAGAGAACAAGACCCATGGCGTGTCATGGCTTGGTGCTTGTGGGTTGTGTTGGGGTTGCACAGCCTGCTGGAATACCCGCTTTGGTACGGTCCATTTCAAATGACCTTGGGTTTAGTAATCGGTTTGCTATGGGGGCCATCCATGGGGCAGTCGAGTGCAGACATCCAACCAGAAGGCCAAGTCGGCCCTATGTCGGTGGCGGCCCTGTTGTTCATCGGCTGTTTGTACGCGGCGTGGGACTACAACCGCGTGGGCCAAATTTACCGCCAAGCCGTGTCACGCGATGCCGCTTACCGCGACAACCCTTTGCACCATGCCAAGCAATCGTGGCTCTTCAAAAATCAAGCCGACTTTGCCGAGCTGACCACGCAAACGATCACCGCAGACAACGCGGGCGAGTTATACCCGCAGGCTTTGCGTTTGATGCACTACTCCCCCGAAGCGCGCGTGGTGCAACGTGTCATCGACAGTGCCAAACTGTTAGGGCACGACGCGCAAGCGCAAACTTTGACAGAGCGCTTAGAGGATGTCAGGCAATCGCAGCTACATAAGTGATGCGCGATGGAACGATTTAAACCTTGTCGCGAGCTTCTTGCAAGGCCAGTAATTTCAAGTATTTGTAGTACGTGCTCTCAGCGTTGTAGATCGCCAGCATAAAACCGTAGCGACCATCGAGAAAGCCAGCGCGGAAAAAATAGGTACGGATGAAAGCCCACAAACCATGACTGATGGCTTTACTGAAAGAGCCCTTGACACCTTTGCTGTCTAGGTCTTTGGCGTTGCCAGACGCGTAGCGGTTGAGTTTTTCTAAGACGTCGTCCAAATCGCGATAGCTGTAGTGGATCAAGCTTTCGTTTAAATCAGCCTTGCTGCCATCAACCGTCATGTGTGCATGCAAAAAGTGATGCGTGAAACCGGCTTTCCCACGCTTGACAAGGCGCAAGGTGTAGTCAGGCCGCCAACCGCCATGGTGAATGAAGGTGCCGCACAAACTCGACAAACGGGGCAAGCGATAACCATCGGCACGGCCGCTGTGAATAGCTTCAAGAACCTCTGCTTTCAACGCGGGGGTGATGCGCTCGTCGGCGTCTAGCGATAAAACCCAATCCGACGTGGCAAGGCCAATGCCGCGAGACTGTTGGGGGCCGTAGCCAGGCCAATCGGTAGAGACGACTTGAGCGCCTGCAGCCTCGGCCAATTGTTGCGTTCCGTCCGAACTGCCGGAGTCCAGAACAATCACCTCATCGGCAAAAGAGGCCGATTGGACACAGTCTGAAATATTGCGTGCTTCATTTTTGGCTGCAATGATGATGGTAAGAGTTGCCATAGTGCTTCTGAAAAGGTGTCGTTTGGAGGTGGCGCCTGAGAAGCCATAGCCACTGCTGGGCTTACCCTCCTGCGAGGTCAATGAGAACCAGTTTAGCAGTGCATCTTGGGTAAGCGATGCGGCAAATGCTGTCGAATCTTGACAAACTCCGAAAGCACCAACTCGCGTCCGCGCGCGTTTTGCGCCCATCCATGGGGTGAGCAGTATTGGCTTGGATAACTTGCGGTGCCAACCGTCCATGCATCTCCGAATACGTCGCGAAAAGTTTCCAATGCTCGGCGCATGTGATAGCTGATGGCTACCAAGTTGACGCTGTGAATCTCGGTCATTAGACCTTGGCGTTCAAGCAGTGATTTGATACCTTCCATATTTTCTCGGGTGTTCGTCGATTCCCGTTCCACTTGCACGACCGCTTCGGGGCGTCCAAGCTGGCACCAAAGCGCTCGCATTTCATCGGCCTCTTGCGCTTGCAAGCGGGGGTTGTACCCTCCACTGAAAATGATCCGCCCCGCTAAATTCTGATCATGTAATTCGACGGCCCGTGCTACAGGTCTGTGAAACAAGGTCATGCCCAGCACGAAAGTGCAATCCGCACGGATTGCCTTGTCCGGCAAGAACATGAAATTCGTCAAGGCCGCGACGGTAGCTGCCGATGGTTCTTCACGCATGCCTGTGGACCTGTATCGCTGAAACCAGCGGTGCCATGGTTTGCCAGAGGGGCGACGCCTTGATCGCAGAAACCTCCGAGGCTGACACCATGATCCGCGTGATCCAAGGAAACGGAAGGCTATCCCACAACAGCGATGTATCACGCCACAAGTGAACCAGTAAGACCTGAACCGTCGGATCCAGTCGGGTCATTGCCGTGGACGTGAACACCGAGGTGTCTGTATCGCTGCATACACGAACGACCAGACCACGTGATCGGCCTTCTTCACAACGCGCGGCCACGCTGTCATGCAGATCTCGCCCGAGATACACCTCGATTGGAATACGACCTTTTGAAGGAAACAGCGCTTGCATGTACGCGGTGGTGGCTTTGCGCTGATAGGCGTGGGTGCGACCGATGACCGGGGAAAAATTGACCTCGTTGATCACGGCACCGTTGGTAAACCAAGGTATCCCGATGTCTTGCGAAATCAGATCAACCCCTGCACAGCGCAGGCGAAAGAATTGCGTTGCTTTGATCGCCAAGGCCGCGTTGGCTGGGTGCAGTTGCTCGGTCACATCTTCTGGGTCACCGCCCCATTGGGTCGATTGCGCGGCACGCAAGTTCACCCGCGCGCCTGCCTGCGGCACGCTGTCCGGTGATAGTCCTATTCGGGACAAATGCATGCATGCATCTGCATCCAATGAATACTCAGGCAGTCGCTTAATGGGCAACATCTGCCGCAAGGCCGCATTCTTGAGGTCGATCAATTCAGCGATGCTGTGTAACCCGTCACCGACGACAGTTTTAGGGTTGCGCTTCACGGCATAAATGACACGGCCATCGACCACCAGTATTCGGTGACAAGTTCCCGCCACTTGCTCTTCTGCGAGCACGCCAGAGGATAAGGTGGCTGCTTTATCGAATGCAACCTTGGCGTGCGCAAGGGTTTCAATGTTGAGGCTCACACCCTCGCCTCGGTCTCGATCCACAGGTTTGATGACCCAAGGTTTGGAAAGGGTTTGCATCTTCTCTGCAGAGAACTCTCCAGATGGCATCAGCACCCCGCGCGGCGTAGGAATCCCGATGGCCTTCAGCATATGGATTGCCAAGGCCTTGTTCTGGGTAGCCGTCGCGCCAATAGCCGAATCAGCCGAGTTCGCACTGCGGTCGAAAATTTCAGACCTCGCCCCCCAGCCCAACACATACCGTCCCCCACCCAGATGAGAAAACGCAATGCCTTGTTCAAATGCGGATTGCAAAATAGGGATCGTCGATTGCCCTCCGGGAATACGGGCTCGCCAAGGCTGAATGTGTTTGGCATGGAAGGTTTGATAGGCGCTTTCCCGTGCCTGTTCGTCGTCCAGGAGCGGCACCAAATCGGTGACCGCTTGCATGGCCTGTTGAATCCATTTGTCCACGATGTCTATCGAGAGGCCCTCGGGAAGAGGCATCCAGATCTGTGCCTGTGCACGATGGCCTTGCTGGCCAATCGACTCCAGAACGGCGCGCTCGAAGAGAGGAACTTTGATGTCTTGCAAGAGCACGGTGGCGGTCAGCAAAAATTGAGAAAGGTACCGCAGTGCAGCCTCGCAACCCACCATCGCACACCGCTGCTGCATGACATAAGACCTAGGATCGGTGTCTAAACCTTTTGCAATCCAAGCGTCGATGGCGTCGAGGCGTTGCGCGCTCGGCACAGTGAACGAGAAGTTTTTGCGCAGGCCAGGTTGCGAAAGACCGTATCTGTAGCCCAACATCACTATTTCTCGTCTTTCTACTCTCATTTAATGCCAGGGTTGGAACGGGCTTGGTTTGCCGTCTCAAATGGTATTTGAAAAAATCATCTAAATTGATGGCGGACCTATAGCTAATCAACATGATTAAATTTATCGATTTCTAAGATAGTATTGCTGATTTTGGGGGATGTGACGTGGCTATTCTTCGACACTCTGCGGATCTTCTTGCTATTCGACATGATGTTGGGCTTTTTGGAGGCATCTCGGAAAGAGATACTCTCAATGAGATTCAAATGGCATCTCTCAAATTCAATTACGGCAGTAATAACAATTTGCTGGGCGTTTCGCTAGTGATCTCAGATAGGGCGGGAGTAAACAGAGTTGTCTACAACGCGTATCAAGGAGCTTTAGCGTTTGGCGATACGGGCATTTCACCTTTACTTGGAACAGAGGCGAATTGGGCAACAAAATCAGGAGACGTATACATCCCTGTTACGACCAATACGGTTGCCAGTATGTATCAATTGATGTGGGGAACCAGTCGATTTTCTAGCATTGAAAAACAAGTCAAAGTAGGTGACACATGGCTAACCACCGATATCTACGATGCTTCATGGAATGGTTCTGCATATCTGCCAGCTAGGTTTATTCAAAATAATCCCACATTGCTAACCGCAATGAGAGTCGCCTTGTTTGGTAATGGGGCTAGCACTACGCCGTTGGATTTCAAAACCTATTACAACAACTTTGATTACCAGGCTGCCATTTTCAATACGCCGAGCTTAAGTGGCAATGATGTAACGGTGTATTTATTCGGAGATGACAATTTATCCGGTACTCGCCTTGACGATGTAATCCGTGGCGGCTGTGGTAACGATACCATTAATGGCGGTGCTGGAAGCGACATATTGCAAGGCGATTACGGGGCGGATAATTTATATGGTGATGCGGGGAATGACGTGCTTGTTTTTTCTGGCGGCAGTTCTGTGTGGGATTACAAAGCGGAGGTGAAAAACTCCAGCGGTACAGCGGTCATCAACCATGGCGCCTACAAAGCATGGACCATTGACACGGCCAGCGGTGGATCTGGCAAGGATACATTCGTATTTAGTTTGCCAGATGCCACATTCACTGATGAAGCGCAGCCTGCGTTAACAGATTTATATGTAACGCCAGGGCCAACGGCTGGGACTTTTCTTAACGTCGCATCGGCAACGTATTACAACCCCTTTCAATCTCAATCGCTCAATGCCACGCTTCTCAAAAACACGGCGGGCACCATCAATGCCAATGGGGTGAGCAACCTTACGATGAGGACCAAGATACTAGATTTCAAAGTTGGTGAGGACAGACTCGACTTGAGCAATTTCGGACTCGACACAGACTTTATTAACAACAACGCGCTGAGCAAGAAAACAGGTGCTGCTTTTATCGCTGGCGTCAATGCGTTCCTAAAAACTAATCTTGATGGCGTCCAGCTGACAGTCGCTAAAAATTCATGGACGGATAACAACACAACGATTTTCGTCAAAGAGTCGGCCATGGACTTAAACGGCAATGGCAATATGACAGACACACTGCTTGAAATTCAGTTGGTCGGCATTGCCGCGACGGCGATCAGTATAAAAATGTTCGGTGAATACAACGGAACGCTTCTGACCTAAATCGCGAGACTTCAATTGGCCACATAGCTCCCCGACTTGCCGCCATGCTTTTCTAGCAAGCGCACATCAGTGATGGTCATGCCTCGGTCCACGGCCTTGCACATGTCGCTTACGGTCGATTTTTACAGGTTTTTCTGTGGCCGTTTGTTTAAGGTTTTGTCCAATTTCCATCTGTTTTTAACTACCCACAATTGGTTTAGTGGGACAAGATTGGGACATGTCCCAATTTGTGATTATCTGGCCGCCAAGCTTTTTTCTCAATATAAATGTCAGCCCACATCTGCATTGACACAGACCGTGGACAACCGTGGAATCACAGTGTCCAATGTGACCCGACCAGAAGACTGCAGCAGACTTCCTCTGACTGCTCTAGACGCCTTCTAACGGTGCCAGCACATATCTTGACGTGGATAACGGCACCTAGCCCCATACGTTCGATGACGCCCACTGATACCTTCACCACATAGACCGTGGGAGACGTTGGATTCACTGTGGAAGAGCACCCCTTGATGCTGTTTATACAGTGCAAGAACGTGTCAAACGGTGCGACTACATGGCTGACGGTGGATACGAACTTATTTGAGCTATCTATCCCATATGGCAGGACTTGAACGTCAATACCGACCTGTTGATGCTCTCACCAACTGCCATTTACGAGATTTGCCACTGACTCAGAGAACTTGGCATCAAGTTTGGTAAGTGACGTGATGACATCACCCCAATACACGTCCACGTTCAACTCCATCTCGCATTGCTTGACTGCTTCAATGAAGGTGTTCGGTGTTTTGATGTCACCCACAGAGTGAATCAGAAACCACTTACGCTTGGTTTTGCCATCCAAATACTCGTCACTGAATTTCCTTGCCAATACGGTGAAGACTCCCTTTTTGGTTCGTGTGGCGACGATGTAGTCTTCCCAGTCACTCCACATGTTGTCGTTTTCCACTTGATAGAGGATTACGGCGGGTGACCTTGCGAACGCAAGTGCGTGGGAGTTAGACATTGGGTGGTCTATTTGCTATCGGGACAAATTAGCCCCATGAGTTTGACGATACGGTTCTTCTCGACTCGTTCAAATGCCACACAGAAGTTGTCTCGTATGGCGCTGGTTAGTTCTTTGTCGTCTTCGCAGAAGTGAACTTCCTTTTCACAGGCATGGCAGAACCGAATCTTTTCCTTGTTTGTATCCTCAAGCATTTCCCAATCAGCTTCACACTTGTAGGCGAAGACACAGTTCCTGATTTGGTAGTGGGAATCTTGGGTGTTCATTGCTGGGTGGGTGGTG
>CANCCJ010000101.1 GCA_947374535.1 Comamonadaceae bacterium
TAACCAAGGCGTAGCCACCATCGGCCAAGTAAGCCGTCATGTCTATGGCGTCGGGCAAGGCTTGCAGGGTATGGCCCCCTTTCACTGCAATGACGACCTTGTCTGGCGTCGCATTTGGCACGGCGTTTTGATGCACCACCGCCACAGGCGCTTGCTCGCAGCGGCCCACGCAGGGGGCGGGGATGACACGCACATCGGAGCCCAAGAAATCAGGCAACTTGGCCAACAACTGTTTGGCACCACCCAACTCGCAACTCAGCCCATCGCACACACGCACGGTCAGTACGGCAGGCGTGGCGTCATTGGGCAAGACCTCAAAGTGGTGATAAAAGGTGGCCACCTCAAACACCTCGGCCATGGGCAGCTTCATCTCATGCGCCAAGGCGACCAAGTGGCGTTCATACAAACCACGGTAAGTGTCGTTGAGCACATGCAAGTGTTCAATCAGCAAATCGCGTCGGTCAAACGACGCCACCAACGCCCGGACCTCTTGCTGTGACTGCGCATCGGGCTGTCGGCCTTTGAGATGGCTGATGCGACGCAGGGTGGCGCGCATCTCGTCAACGGTGCTGAGGGTGTGTGTGGACGACGAATTCATGTGACCTTGTGAACAAATTCCATTGATGCTGATTTTCAGTCAAATCTTCCCCAATAGGCTGTCGCGTTGGCTCTATGATTCTTCCTCATGAAATTCATGACTTGGCCCGTTCCCGCCCTGCTCGCTTGGGGTTCATCTTGGCTGATCTTCAAGGGCTTGCAAGCGGCCGGTTTGAACGAAGCCATCGCCTTCATCGTGGCCACTTGTTTGGGCGGCTTTTTAAGTGCATTGGCACACACGCCTATGCGAAAAGCCTTGATCGTGCTGGGTTTTCCACTGTCTATGCTGGCATCGTCCGCCACCCTCAGCGTGCCGCCCATCGGATGGCTGTTCTTGCTGGGATTAATTGTTTTGGTTTACCCACGCAAAGCGTGGCGCGATGCACCCTTGTTTCCCACCCCTAAAAAAGCATTGCGTGAATTACAGCAGCACATCGTGCTGCCCGCAGGCGCACGCATTTTGGATGCGGGCAGTGGCATGGGCGACGGTTTGCTGGCCTTGCGTGATGCATTTCCACGCGCTGAACTGCATGGGGTTGAGATGAGCTGGCCCCTGCGTGTGCTCAGCGCCATGCGTTGCTCATTTGCCAAGATTCGCCAAGGCGATATTTGGTTGGTGGACTGGCGCAGCTTTGACATGGTGTACTTGTTCCAGCGCCCCGAGAGCATGCCCCGCGCTGTCGAAAAAGCCGAAGCCGAGTTGCGCCGTGGCGCGTGGTTGGTCAGCCTAGAGTTTGAAGCGCGAGAGCTGATTCCTAGCGCCATCCTCACCTGTCGCGATGGGCGCCCTGTGTGGATGTATCAAATCCCATTCAAACGACGCGGCTGACCAAAAGCTTGTCGATGCGGCGACCATCCAAGTCCACCACCTCAAAGCGCCATTCGCCAAAGACCACCACATCGGCCGCCGCAGGTAATTCGCCTGAAATGGCCATGACCAAACCCGCTACCGTGTTGTAAATACCACGGTCTTCGTCGGGCAGCTCTTTGATGCTCAAGCGTGCTTTGAATTCGCTCACCGGCATCAACCCATCGACCAACCAAGAACCATCCTCGCGCTGCGTCGCCCAGGCCTCGTCGGCGGGCGTGGCTTGCAGCAGCTCACCGGTGATGGCCTCTAACAAGTCGCGCGGTGTGAGCAAGCCATGCACCACACCGTATTCGTCCACCACCAACACCATGCGACCATGTGCGGTCGCGCGTTCGGCGGGTTTGCGAAACTGCTCAAGCAAATCCAAACCACTCAAGGTTTCTGGAATGAACGCCACGGGCTTGGCCAAAGCTTCCACCGTCATGTCCGTGCCGGGTGGCAAGCGCAAGAGCTGAGACACACTGACTGCCCCCACCACGTTGTCTAGATCGCCACGGCACACGGGGTACCACGAGTGCGCACCACTCGCCCCCACTTGCGCCAAGGCTTGGGGCACAGGTAGTTTGGAGTCCAACCACTCAATGTCTGAGCGATGCACCATGATGGAGGTGAGCGGACGCTCATCGAGGTTGAACACGTTTTGCACCATTTGGTGTTCGTGCTGCTCAATCACACCGGCGTCCACGCCCTCCACCAAGCTGGCCGAAATTTCTTCTTCCGTCACCGTGCGTGCGCCATGCACATCAATGCGCAGCAACTTCAACATAGCGCTGGTGCTGGCCGATAACAAATACACAAAAGGCTTGGCCAACGTAGCCAAAGCTAACATGGCAGGCGCAGCCACGCGCGCAACTGATTCTGGAAACAACTGACCAATGCGCTTGGGCACCAACTCGCCAAACAAGATGGTGCTGAAGGTGATGAGCGTCACCACAAAGGCGGTGGCCAGGCCAGAGGCCAAGTTGTCGGGCACGCCTTGGGCCAACAACCAATAAGCAAAGTCAGCGCTGAACGCAGCCTCGCCCACGATGCCGTTGAGCACGCCAATGGACGTGATGCCAATTTGCACGGTCGACAAAAACTGCGTGGGCTGCTCCATCAACACCAGCGCGGCATACGCGCCACCATCGCCAGACTCGGCCAAAGCCGCCAAGCGCGCTTTGCGGCTGGACGACAAAGCCATCTCAGACATGGCAAACACGCCGTTGAGCAAGGTGAGGAAAACGATTAGCAGAACATCCATCGGTAATTCAAACAGTCAAAAATAATAGAGACAATCAACACATGGCACTTTACTTGATTGGCGACGTGCAAGGCTGCGACGAAGCCTTAGAACGTTTGTTAACGCACATCGCGTTCTCCCCCAGCCGCGACACGCTGTATTTGCTGGGCGATTTGGTCAACCGTGGCCCCGACAACGCAGCGGTGCTGCGCCGTTTGATGGGCTACGGCAGCAGCGCCCAATGCTTGCTGGGCAACCATGACTTGCATGCCTTAGCCGTCTCACGCGGTGTGCGCAAACCCAACCCGCAAGACACCCTGCAAGACATCTTGACCGCGCCCGACAGCTCCGAGCTGCTGCACTGGCTGCGCCACCAACACCTAGCGAGGCAAGTCGGCAACGTGCTGATGGTGCATGCGGGTGTCTTGCCCCAGTGGACAGCGCAGCAAACCCTAGCGCTGGCTGGCGAAGTAGAAGCCGTGCTGCGCAGCGACGACTGGGTGCACTTCATGCCACAGATGTATGGCGGCTTGCCCAATGTGTGGCGTGATGACCTAGCGGGTGCAGACCGCTTGCGCGTCATCGTCAACGCCCTCACCCGCTTGCGCTTTTGCGATGCGCATGGCGCGATGGACTTCAGGGTGAAAGAAAGCGCAGACAAAGCACCCGCAAATCTGCTGCCGTGGTTTGATGTGCCGGGCCGGTTGACGGCCAATGTGCGCATTGCCTTTGGCCATTGGTCCACCTTGGACTCGGCCAACCGCGCAGATGTGGTGTGCCTAGACGATGGGTGTGTGTGGGGTGGCTGCCTAAGTGCGGCCAAGCTAGACACATCAGACACGCTTTTCAGTGTGGCTGATGCACCTGCCTGGCAGCGCGTCAGCGTGAAGTGCCCACAAACGATGGACCCGCTGGCCAGCTAACACTGGCAGCTTAGTCAATCAGCGTACTGTCCAGCTGCCTTAATCACCAATGCCCAACGCGCCATCTCAGCCTCTACAAACTTCTTATGGTTGGCGGGTTCTAAGCGGTTGTCTGCAATCACACTGATGCCCAATGCCTCCTGGCGTTTGATGAGGTCTGGGTCTTTCAATGCAGCTTTCAAAGCTTGGTTCAGCTTGGCCACAACTGCAGGTGGTGTGCCCTTGGGGGCATACAGGCCGTGCCACACCGACACACCAAAGTCAGTCAAACCGCTTTCAGCCAATGTAGGTACATTGACCAGCGCGGGTAATGCGAGGCGTTTTTTACTGGTCACGCCAAACACCTTGACCTTTTTGCCTTCGATTTGCGGCACTGCGTTGGTCGCTTGTTCGCACATCAAATCGACTTGGCTGCCCATGAGATCAGTCATGGCGGGTGCTGTGCCTTTGTAGGGCACAGTCGTCAACTCAACTTGCAATGCGCTTTGAAGCATCAAACCACACAGGTGCGAGGCCGAGCCCAAACCTGCATTGGCTAAGTTGATGCCCTCTTTGCGTTCAGTCACCAACTTGCGCAACTCTTGAAAATTGTTTGCAGCAAATGCAGGACTGCTGATCAACACCGAAGGTGCTTCGTTGATGAGGCCCAAATACTCGAAGTCATCCGGCATCTTGTAGGACAGCTTGCGATACAACGTAGGAGCTGTAGACATGCCAATGTGATGCACCAGCAACGTATAACCATCGGGGTTCGCTTTAGCCACTTTGGCGGCACCAATCGTGCCGCCTGCACCACCCACGTTTTCAACAATCACGGTTTGACCACCCAGCGGTTTTCGCAAGGCTTCAGCGACGTCACGCGCAATCTTGTCGCTCGGGCCGCCCGCTGCAAATGGCACGACCAATGTGACTGGCTTGTCTGGAAACTCTGCCTTGGCAGAAAACGAGGCACATGCCATCGCCAATGCGGCGACGAACTGGCTGAGCTGGATGGTTGTTTTCATGATGTCTCCTCGGTTGTGGTGATTTCTTATGCCGACAGTTCTTGCATGATCTTGTAGAGATCAGCCTTACCCTCAAAACCAATACCTGGCAATTCGGGCAATGTGATGTAGCTGTTTTCAACCTTCACACCATCGGGGAAACCGCCGAAAGGTTGGAACAAATCTGGGTAGCTTTCGTTGCCGCCCAAGCCCAAACCAGCTGCAATATTGAGTGACATCTGGTGGCCGCCGTGTGGGATGCAACGGCTGGCTGACCAACCGTGTTCTTTCAACATGTCCAAAGTGCGCAGGTATTCCACCAAGCCATAGCTCAACGCACAATCAAACTGCAAGTAGTCACGGTCAGGGCGCATGCCGCCATAGCGAATCAGGTTGCGTGCGTCCTGCATCGAAAACAAGTCTTCGCCCGTTGCCATCGGGTTTTTGTAATAGTTGCGCAGCGTGGCTTGCAGCTCGAAGTCGAGGGGGTCGCCCGGCTCTTCGTACCAGAACAAGTCGTATTGCGACAAGGCCTTGGCATATTGAATGGCGGTGTCTAAATCGAAGCGACCATTGGCATCCACGCACAACTTTTGACCATCGCCCAGCACGCTCAAGATCGAGTCGATACGGCGCAAGTCTTCGTCCAATGAAGCGCCACCAATCTTCTTTTTCACCACGGTGTAGCCACGGTCGATATAGCTGCGCATTTCGTCTTTGAGTTTGCTGTGGTCTTGTCCAGGGTAGTAGTAACCACCTGCGGCGTAGACAAAAATTTCGCGATTGGCTTTGCCGTTGCCATAACGATCTGCCAGCAGTTGAAACAATGGCTTGCCTTCAATTTTGGCCACGGCATCCCAAATGGCCATGTCCATCGTGCCGATGGCTACTGAGCGTTCACCATGGCCGCCTGGCTTTTCATTGGTAAACATGGTGTTCCAAATCTTGTGGGGATCGAGGTTCTTCCCCGTGCTGTCAATCAGTGAGTCTGGATTAGCTTCCAAGATACGCGGAATGAAACGCTCACGCATCAAGGTACCTTGGCCATAACGACCATTCGAATTAAAGCCATAACCCACCACGGGCTTGCCATCACGAATCACGTCGGTGATGACAGCAACCAAGCTGAGCGTCATCTTGCTGAAGTCGATGTACGCGTTGCGAATGGGTGAACTGATGGGGAATGTTTTCTCTCGAATTTCGACGATTTTCATCTTTGCTCCTAGTGCGGTGGATAATGAAAATGAATCGTAGGTAAGACGCTTTGTTTTGACCAATGCTTCTTTTTTTGCATCTCATGCTTTAAAAGCACTGCCCCATGAAAACCATGAATTTGTCATGGCTCGAAGACTTCTTGGTCCTCGCCGCCAGTGGAAATTTTTCTCGCGCTGCGGATGAACGGCACATGACGCAACCTGCGTTCAGTCGACGCATTCGCGCACTGGAAGAATGGCTGGGCGCAGAGCTGTTTGACCGCTCAAACCAACCTGCCACACTGACCGATACAGGCCAATGGTTTGAAACCATTGCACGCGACATGCTGGCAAGAGCGGCCAAAATTCCGGGCGAAGCGCGTGCTTTCAACGAAGCCAACTCAAGCACGCTGCGCATTGCATCGACGCATGCCTTGTCGTTTACCTTCATGCCCACTTGGCTGCGTGGGCTTGAGTCACGCATTGAAATTGGCCAAGTGCGGTTGGTGTCAGATGTGCTTCAACGCTGTGAGGCCATGCTGCTGGAAAGCCAAGTGCAATTTCTGCTCACCCATTCCAACGCAGATGTTGCAAGTACGTTGGATGACCAAGGCTACCCTGCCATCGTGGTGGGGCATGATTTGCTCATCCCCGTTTCTGCACCCAAGAAAAATGGTGCGTCACAACATCAGCTAGACAAGGGCACTACAAAAAACCCAGTCAAGCTGCTGAGCTACAACCCAGAGTCGGGCATTGGCCGCATCGTGTCGCAAACACAAGCCTCGCTGGCTGAGTCTGTACCTGCGGCATCTGTATTTACTGCTCACTTGGCTTCTGTGCTTCGCACCATGGCATTGGCAGGCAAAGGCATTGCGTGGTTGCCCAAAACCTTGATTGCAGATGACCTAGAGCGCGGCGTATTGGTTGAAGCCGCGCCGCATGCTTGGTGCATTGAGATGGAAATCAAGCTTTACCGCGACAAGGCTGCATTGAGCCAAGCAGGTGAGGTGTTCTGGAAGGCGAATTTGGGCTAGTCGCCCAAAGCTCAAGTGGTCGACTTGAACAAAGCCGCCATCACCCGCTTGGGCTTGATGTTGGCCGACTTGCGCAGTGGGTCAGGTGCGGCAGGTGCTGCGGCCTCTGCGCTGCGCACGGGCGCTTCGTAGGGTTTGTCAAAGAACGGATCGTTCTTGATGCGTGGTGCGGGCACATAGCCCACTTCGCGGCTGCGGCGGCTGTCTTGCTCGCGTGGGCGTGCATCGCGCGGGGCGTAGCCTTCGCGAGGACGGCTAGAAGACTCTGAGCGCTCGCCGCGATCACCGCCGCGAGATTCACGTGACTCACCACGCGGCTCACGACGCTCACGCGAGCGGTCTTGCTCAACGGTCACGTTTTCTAAGGTGATTTTGGTCTTGAGCAATTTCTCAATGTCGCCCACCAAGCGTTGGTCGCTGCCCGACACAAAGCTGATGGCATGGCCTAAAGCACCGGCGCGGCCTGTGCGGCCAATGCGGTGCACATAGTCTTCGGCGTTGAAGGGGATGTCAAAGTTAAACACGGCTGGCACGTCTTTGATGTCCAAGCCGCGTGCGGCCACATCGGTACACACCAACAAATCGACTTCGCCTTTTTTGAAGCCTTCAAGGGCTTTCAGGCGTTCGTCTTGGCTCTTGTCGCCATGCAAAGCGCTGGTGCGAAAACCGTCGCGCTCTAGCGAGCGGGCCAAACGGGCGCAGCCAAGTTTGCTGTTGCAAAACACAAAGGCTTGCTTCATGCCGTTGGCTTTGATGAGGTGGCGCAAGGCGTTGTACTTGTCCTCGACGCTCACGCTGAAAAACTGTTGCGTGATGGTGGCAGCGGTCTCGTTGGGGCGCGCCACTTCGATGGTGACGGGGTTTTGCAAATAGCTGCCGGCCAAGCGTTTGATCTCGGTCGAGAACGTGGCCGAGAACAACAGCGTGGTACGCGTCTTGGGCAGGTGGCTCAAGATGCGCTGCAAGTCGGGCAAGAAGCCAATGTCCAACATACGGTCAGCTTCGTCGAGCACCACGTATTCCACTTGGTTGAGCACCACGTTCTTGGCTTCGATGTGGTCGAGCAAACGGCCGGGCGTGGCCACCAAAACTTCGACGCCTTTTTTCAGCTCAAGGGTTTGGGGCTTCATGTCCATGCCGCCAAACACCACGGCACTGCGCAGGTTGGTGTGCACGGCGTATTGTTTGATTTGCTGGGCCACTTGGTCGGCCAGCTCGCGGGTAGGCAACAGCACCAGCGCGCGCACGGGGTGGCGTGCGGGCGAGGTGGATGAGTTTTCGTGTTTGAGCAAACGTTGCAGCAGTGGCAGCGAGAACGCTGCTGTTTTGCCGGTGCCGGTTTGCGCGGCGCCCATCACGTCTTGGCCGGTCAGAACCACGGGAATGGCCTGGGCTTGGATGGGGGTCATGGATTCGTAGCCCATTTCGGCTACGGCACGTGCTAGCGCGGGGGCCAGCTGCAAATTAGAAAAAGAGGTCGTCATGTCTGGGGCATATTGTCGCATTGTGGGCGGCGGGGCCAAAAAGCCGCCAATTGAGCAGAATTAATCACTTAATCCTCATAGAAAGCGGCACGCAGCCCACCTCTAACTAGGGTGTTGCCCGATTGCAACGCAGGCTGCATGCGCTGAGAATTTTTTGATTTGAAAGAAACTTCTATGCTGCTGACCCGCTTGATCTTGACGCTCTCACTTGCCTTAGGTTTAACGGCCTGTGGCACGCTGACATCCACCCCCGCGAAGCAAGCCAAAACGACCGACGTCAAAACGATGCTGTGGGTGGGCAACAGCTTCTTTTATTACAACAACTCCATGCATGGGCATGTGGGCCTGCTCTTGAGTGCAGCGGGTGGCAAGGGCTACAGGGCCACTTCGGCGACCATCAGCGGCTCTGGCATCAACTGGCACGACATGGAATCGCACTTCAAGCCAGGCGGTGTGGCCAGCTACTCATTTGTGGGTGACAACGAGGTGGTGTTCAACACCTTCGACAAACCATTTGACGGCGTGATGATGATGGACTGCAGCCAATGCCCCATCCACCCCAAGCTGCAACCCATCTTTTATGAGTTCTCCAAAAAGCACAGCGACACGGTGCGCAAAAACGGGGCTGAACCCATTCTGTTCATGTCATGGGCTTATGCCGACAAGCCTGATATGACGATGCCCTTGGCCAACGAATACATCAAAGCAGGCAAGTTAAACAATGCACTGGTCGTGCCGGCAGGCTTGGCGTTCGCCAACTCGATCGCGCAACGCCCTGACCTGAATTTGTACGTGGATGACAAACGCCACCCCAGCCTGATGGGCACTTACTTGGCAGCAAGCACAGTGATGGCATCGGTCTACAAACAAAACCCCATGGGCAACACCTACACAGCAGGCTTGCCCAAAGACGTGGCCGCCCATTTGCAAAAAGTGGCTTGGGAAACGGCACAAACCTTCCACGCCAAAGAAGGGCGCGGCAGTTTGTAATGCCGCTTGAGCGGTGGGCTTAGGCCC
>CANCCJ010000102.1 GCA_947374535.1 Comamonadaceae bacterium
AATCGAAACTTGAAAAAAGCCATGTGAATGGGGTCTCAGGAGCTCAAATGTGGGGCGTCTAGACGGGGTATGCCATTCGCCAAAATACCCCCGACCGTGAAGAACGATCCGAAAACCACAATTCTATCAGCGGGGTCTGCCGCAGCCACGGCAGCGTCTAGTGCAGCTTGTGGGTCTTTATAGGTGCTGGCCTGCACGTCTTGACGGGTGTTGCCGGCTTGCCAAACTTCTTGCAACTGGACAGCTTTGGCTGCGCGCTCAGTGGGCAGATCGCAAAAGTACCAGCGGTCCACCAAGGGGCCCACGCGTGCCAGCATGGGGGCCACGTCTTTGTCGGCCATCGCACCAAACACGACATGGGTGGTGGGATAAAAACCCATCGCATCCAAGTTCTCAGTCAGAGCGGCTACGGCATGGGCGTTGTGAGCCACATCAAACACCAAGGCGGGCTGCCCAGGCACGATTTGGAAGCGGCCCGGCAACTCGACCATGGCCAACCCGTTGCGAATGGCTTGGGCGGTGACCGGCATTTCACTGCGCAAAGCTTCAAGGGCGGCCAACACGCCGCTGGCATTGACCAACTGGTTGGCCCCGCGCAACGCTGGATAGGCCAAACCGCTGTAACGGCGTCCTCGTCCGGCCCAACCCCACTGCTGCTTGTCGCCGGTGAAGTTGAAGTCGCGGCCAAACAACCACAGGTCTGCACCCAGATCGCTGGCGTGGTCGATCACGCTTTGCGGGGGGACAGGGTCGCTCACGATGACGGGGCGGCCTGTGCGCATGATCCCCGCCTTCTCACGGCCAATGGTTTCGCGGTCGTGGCCCAAAAAGTCCATGTGGTCCAAGTCCACGCTGGTGATGATGGCGCAGGTCGGCTCAATCACGTTGACGGCATCCAAGCGCCCACCCAAACCCACTTCGAGAATGGCCACATCTATGGGTGACGCGGCCATCAAACTCAAAATAGCCAAGGTGGTGAACTCGAAGTACGTGAGTGACACCTCATCGCCCTGCGTCCGCGCCGCTTCAACACGCGCAAAGTGCGGCAACAAATCGTCGGGCTGCACGGTCTCGCCATGCACGCGGCAGCGCTCTTGGAAATGGACCAAATGTGGCGAGGTGTACACGCTGGGGCGGTAACCCGCCTCTAAAAAACAGGCCTCCAACATGGCGCAGGTCGAGCCCTTGCCATTGGTGCCGGCCACGGTGATAACGGGGCAATCAAACTTCAGGCCCATGCGCTCGACCACGGTGCGCACGCGCGCCAAGCACATGTCGATGTTTTTGGGGTGCAAACGCTCGCAATGCGCGAGCCAACTGTCTAGTGAATTCATCATTGAATTGTCGCCCACGCCTGCGGGCTACTTTGTTTACGGCATGATTCACCCCATGAGCAAAGCAACCATCACCGTTTATGGCATTCCCAACTGCGACAGCGTCAAAAAAGCCCGCGTCTGGCTGACCGACCATGGCGTGGACTACGTGTTTCACGATTTCAAAAAGCAAGGTGTACCGCCCGAAGCGGTGGATCTGTGGCTCAAACATGTGAGTTGGGATGTGCTGGTCAACCGCAAAGGTACGACGTGGCGCAAGCTGGATGCAGCCTTGCAAGCCAGCGTGGTGGACAACGCCTCGGCACGCGCATTGATGTTGGCGCACGCCAGCGTGATCAAACGCCCGGTGGTGGTCCAAGGCCAAACGGTCCTCGTGGGCGTCAACCCAGAGGCTTGGGCACGCGTTGTGGTGTGACTGATGCCAACGTAGGTTTTACCGCGGCTTTACAGACATCCACAGTGCAAGCACTACACTTGTAAGAAGTTCAGATTAAGAGGCACCCTATGAAAAATACATCCATCCAAAACACCTTGCTCGCCGGTTTGATGACCGTGTTGACTTGCGTTTCCGTACAAGCCCAAGAAGTGGGCCGCGTCATTTCCAGCACGCCCATCATTCAACAAGTGGCTGTGCCCCGTCAGGTGTGTAACAACCAACAAGTGGTGACTGAAGGCCAGAAATCTGGCGCCGGCGCTGCGATGGGCGCGATTGCGGGCGGTGCTCTTGGCAACCAAATCGGTAACGGCTCTGGCCGCGCGTTGGCCACCATGGCCGGTATCTTTGGCGGCGCCATCATGGGCGACAAAATCGAAGGCGGCGGCGCTCCAGAAGTGCGCAACGTGCAAAACTGCAGCCAACAAATGTTCTATGAGAACCGCACCATGGCTTACAACGTGGTCTATGAATTCGCGGGCAAGCAATACACCGTGCAAATGCCTCAAGACCCAGGTCCTACCGTGCGCTTGCAAATCACACCGATGGCACCTGCGGCCAACTCAGGCTACGGCAATGTGCCGCCCACAGGCTCGGCACCTCGCTACTAAATCAGCCTTCGCGCCTGTATGGGCGTAGATTGCAAGCAAAAGCCGCTCTCAGCGGCTTTTGTGGTTTTGGGTCCCCTAAAATCTGTGGTTTTGCAATTCCTACGGATACGCACACCATGACCACAGAAAAAATCGACGGCGCCAGCGTCACCACCAAAGCCAATGTTTACTTTGACGGCAAATGCGTCAGCCACGGCCTGACATTGGCTGATGGCACCAAGCTGTCGGTGGGCGTCATCCTGCCCGCCACGTTGACCTTCAACACAGGCGCCCCTGAGATCATGGAATGCGTCGGCGGCTTTTGCGAATACAAACTCGACGGCAGCCACGACTGGGTCAAGTCCAGCGCTGGCGAAAAATTCAACGTGCCCGGCAACTCGAAATTCGACATCCGCGTGACCGAGCCCTACCACTACATCTGCCACTTCGGTTAACCAACGGCGGACACACCACACCATGAGCACCATCCTCCAACACCTCCCCAAAGGCCAAAAAGTCGGCATCGCCTTCTCTGGCGGCCTCGACACCTCTGCCGCCCTCCTGTGGATGAAGCAAAAGGGCGCTGTGCCCTACGCCTATACCGCCAACCTCGGCCAACCCGACGAGTCGGACTACAACGAAATCCCACGCAAAGCGATGGAATACGGCGCCGAAAAAGCCCGCCTCATTGATTGCCGCAAACAACTCGCCCATGAAGGCATTGCCGCCATTCAGTGCGGCGCGTTCCACATCAGCACCGGCGGCATCACCTACTTCAACACCACACCGCTGGGCCGTGCCGTCACCGGCACCATGCTCGTGGCTGCGATGAAGGAAGACGACGTCAACATCTGGGGCGATGGCAGCACCTTCAAGGGCAACGACATCGAGCGCTTCTACCGCTATGGCTTGTTGACCAACCCCAGCTTGAAGATTTACAAGCCTTGGCTGGATCAGTTGTTCATCGACGAACTCGGTGGCCGCGCTGAAATGTCAGCCTTCATGACCGCCAACGGTTTTGGCTACAAGATGAGCGCTGAAAAAGCCTACAGCACCGACAGCAACATGCTGGGCGCCACGCACGAAGCCAAAGACTTAGAGAGCCTCTCTAGCGGCATGAAGATCGTCAACCCCATCATGGGGGTGCCGTTCTGGCGTGAAGACTGCGTGGTCAAAGCAGAAGAAATCAGCATCCGTTTTGAAGAAGGCCAACCCGTCGCCCTGAACGGTGTCGAATACGCCGACCCCGTTGAGCTGTTCTTGAAAGCCAACGAAATCGGTGGCCGCCACGGTTTGGGCATGAGTGACCAAATCGAGAACCGCATCATCGAAGCCAAGAGCCGTGGCATCTACGAAGCCCCGGGCATGGCGCTGTTGCACATCGCTTACGAGCGATTGGTGACCGGCATTCACAACGAAGACACCATCGAGCAGTACCGCATCAACGGCCTTCGCTTGGGTCGCTTGTTGTACCAAGGCCGTTGGTTTGATCCACAGTCCATCATGCTGCGCGAAACCGCCCAACGCTGGGTAGCCCGCGCTGTGACTGGCACCGTCACGCTAGAGCTGCGCCGCGGCAACGACTACAGCATCTTGAACACCGAAAGCCCCAACCTCACCTACGCCCCCGAGCGTTTGAGCATGGAGAAAGTGGAAGACGCGCCATTCAGCCCGCTGGACCGCATTGGCCAATTGACCATGCGCAACTTAGACATCGTGGACACCCGCGCCAAGCTGGGCATCTACGCACACACAGGCTTGCTGTCGTTGGGCGAAGGTGCGGACATGATCAAGCTGCACAGCGGCAAGAAGTAAACACGTCTCTCGCTGAAGTTACATGACGGCGTACGCTGCGCCGCTCATGTCCTCCGGCTTTGGCCAAGGCCAAAGCCTCCCCCTTGACTTTGCTCTGCAGCGCACACCACCATGCGCCTTCGGTGTGTGTTGTTGACTTAAACCACCACAGGTTCTGGCTCAAGCCGTATACCAAAGCGCTCGTACACGCTGGTTTGAATAGCCTTGGCCAAAGTCATCACCTCGCCGCCCGTACATGGGTGTTGTGCCCCACCCACGTTGACTAGCACCAAGGCTTGCTTCTCGTAGACACCTGCGTTGCCGACGGTTTTACCTTTCCAGCCGCAACTGTCAATCAGCCAGCCAGCGGCGAGTTTGATGCGGCCATCGTCCATCAGGTAGTGCACCACCTTGGGCTCGCGGGCGATGATGTCTTCGCATTGCTCTTCGGTGACCGTGGGGTTTTTGAAGAAGCTGCCCGCGTTGCCAATGACGGCTGGGTCTGGCAGCTTGGCGCGGCGAATGGCGCACACCCAGTCAAAGATTTGCTGTGCTGTTGGGTTGTTGATGCCGGTCTCGGCCATTTTGCGTTCGAGGTCGAGGTAGCCCAGCACGGGCTTCCAGTCTTTGCGCAACAAAAATCGCACGCGGGTGATGAGGGCTTTGCCTGCGAGACCTAAGCCATTCGGGCCACTGCTCTCATGCTTGAACACCGAGTCGCGGTAGCCAAAGGCACACTGGGCAGCATCTAAGCTGAAGGGCTGACCCGTGGTCAGGTCAATCGCATCCAGCGAATGAAAGCGGTCTTGCAATTCCACGCCGTACGCGCCAATGTTTTGCACGGGCGATGCGCCTACGCTGCCGGGAATGAGGGCCATGTTCTCTAAGCCCGGCCAGCCGTTGTCAAGGGTCCAAGCCACCAAGTCGTGCCAGTTTTCACCTGCAGCGGCTTCGACCACCCAAGCCTTGTCAGTCTCTTCGACCAAGCGCATGCCTTTGATTTCCACCTTCAACACCAAGGGTTTCACATCACCGGTGAGCACAATGTTGCTGCCGCCACCCAACACGAACATGGCTTGGCCGCGCAAAGCCTCGTCAGCCAACACGGCCTGCACATCGGCCTCGGTTTGCACGCGCACCAGTTGCAAGGCCTTGGCTGATATGCCGAAGCTGTTGTGCACTTGAAGGGGGTAATTGGGTTCCACTAACATAGGGCGATTGTCTCATTCTGATTTTGAAAGCCGATTGCCATGCCTTCTTTTGACACCGTCCTCGAACCCAATTTGGTTGAAGTGAAAAACGCCGTTGAAAACACGGCCAAAGAAATCGCCACCCGCTTTGACTTCAAAGGCACCTCTGCCGCCGTTGAACTCAAAGACAAAGAGATCACCATGTTTGGTGATGCCGACTTCCAGTTGGTACAAGTCGAAGATGTGTTGCGCAACAAACTGACCAAGCGCGAAGTAGACGTGCGTTTCCTCGACAAAGGCGACGTGCAAAAAGTCGGCGGCGACAAGGTCAAACAAGTCATCAAAATCCGCAACGGCATTGAAACCGAAGTGTCAAAGAAGATTCAACGCTTGCTCAAAGACAGCAAAATCAAAGTGCAAGCCGCCATCCAAGGCGATGCCGTGCGCGTCAGCGGCACCAAGCGCGACGACCTGCAAGCCGCGATGGCCTTGATTCGCAAAGACATGACCGACTTGCCTCTGTCGTTCAACAACTTCCGCGATTAATCCGCTTCTTTTTTAGAGCCAATCTTCGTCTCTTGCCCAGACACCAAGCGCACGATGTTGTCTTTGTGGCGCATCAGCAGCAAGGCGCTCATCACGGTCACAGCCAGCAACTCTGCATCACTGGTTTGCCAGGCGATTTGGTTGCCAAACAAATAGTAGGCCGGCGCAAACAGTGATGCCGACAAGGCGGCCAGCGACGAGTAGCGAAAGAAGAACGCAACGATCAGCCACGTACCCATGGTCGCCGCGCCGAGCACGGGCTCCACGCCAAACAAAATGCCAGCCGCCGTGGCCACGCCCTTCCCACCTTTGAAGCCAAAGAACACAGGCCACAAGTGGCCCATGAAGGCCGAGATGGCCACAAGCGCCACCGCACGGTCGTCCAAACCAAAGGAAGGGCCAAACAGTTTGACCAGTAACACGGGAAAGTAGCCCTTGAGCGCGTCAAACAACAGCGTAGCGATGGCCGCTTGTTTGTTGCCCGAGCGCAGCACATTGGTCGCGCCTGGGTTTTGGCTGCCGTAGGTCCTGGGATCATCCAAGCCCATCACGCGGCTGATGATGACCGCGAAGGACAAGGACCCCATCAAATACCCGCCCAAGGCAAGCAGCAAAACGACTGAAGAGTCAGCAAACATCTATTTATCCTTTTATTGCGCAGGATCGCGCAAGTCCCAACGAATCGCATCAATCGCCGCCAGTACATCGGGCGACAAAGTGGTGCCCCACGCATCCAAATCCGCATCCAACTGAGCCAGCGAAGTCACGCCAATGATGGTGCTTGCCACTTGCCATTTGGTGTAACAAAACGCCAGCGCCATTTGCGTGGGCGTCATGCCGTTTTCCAATGCCAAAGCGTTGTAGCGACGGGCGGCCACCAACGATTCAGGACGGCCCCAGCGTTGCTTGCGCACGCTTTCATAGCCGGAGATGCGCGCACCTTTGGGTGCGTCTGGGCCGGTGATACCGCTGGCGTCGTACTTGCCAGTCAACAAGCCAAAGCCCAACGGCGAATAGGCCAGCAGCGACACATTCAAACGGTGGCAGGTTTCGTCCAAGCCATTCTCATAAGTGCGGTTGATCAAGCAATACGGGTTTTGCGTAGTGGCCACGCGTGGCAAACCATGCTGTTCGGCTAAACGCACAAACTCATGCACGCCATACGGTGTTTCGTTGGACAAGCCCACATGGCGAACCTTCCCAGCTTTCACCAACTGCGCCAGCGCTTCGAGTTGCGCGTGAAGGGTGATCTCAGAGGTTTCTTTTTGTGGGTCGTAATACACACCACCAAAGGCCGGCACATGGCGCTCAGGCCAGTGGATTTGGTAGAGGTCAATCACATCGGTTTGCAAACGGCGCAAGCTACCTTCACACGAAGTGACAAAGTCTTGAACCGTCAAACCCGTGTGGTCTCGAATCCAAGGCATACCACGCGAAGGGCCTGCCACTTTGGTCGCCACCACCAGCTTTTGGCGTGCGCTCGGATTTTTGGCAAACCAGTTGCCAATGATGGTTTCGGTGTGACCGCAGGTTTCGGCCTTGGGCGGCACCGAATACATCTCGGCGGTGTCGATGAAGTTCACACCACGCGCCAGCGAGTGGTCGAGGATGGCGTGCGAATCGGCTTCATTGACTTGCTCGCCAAAGGTCATGGTGCCCAAGCAAATGGGGGTGACGTGCAAGTCGCTGGTACCCAGCTGAACGAGAGGAAATGTCATGCGAATTACTCCAGCTTTCAAGGCTTGTCAAAACCTGACAAGTCTAAAGCCTCAGAAGCCGCTATTTGGCTTTGGCCCGTTCCTCTTCTTGCAATCGCAACACGCGGCGCTGCACCTTGCCCGTCGTCGTCATGGGCAGCTCGGGCGTGAATTCAATTTCCTTGGGGTATTCGTACGGCGCGAGCTTGCCGCGCACATGCACTTGCAACTCGGCCACCAGCGCCTCGCTGGCTTCATAGCCTGCGGCTAACACCACATAGGCTTTGACCAAGGCACCGCGTTCGGCATCGGGCTTGGGCACCACGGCGGCGTTAGCCACCGCAGGGTGTTTGACCAAGCAGTTTTCAATCTCGCTGGGGCCAATGCGGTAGCCCGCCGCTTTGAACACATCGTCGGCACGACCTTGGTACCAAAGGTAACCCTCTGCGTCGCGCACGGCCATGTCGCCCGTGCGGCACCAGTCGCCTGTGTATTTGCCTTGCGTGGATTTGTCGTTCTTCCAATAGCCCAAAAAGAAAATCGGGTCGGGCTGACCGTGTTGGTTGAAGCGGTTCAGCGCCACGTCGCCGGGCACGCCCACGGGGCATTCATGGCCGTCTTCGTCAATCACCGCCACGCGGTGGCCAGGGTAGCCTTTGCCCATGCTGCCGGGTTTGGCGGGCCAACCCACCTGGTTGCGATGCACATTCACCCCAGCACCCACACCCATTGCGCCCCACTCCATCGCACAGTTGCCCACGATGTAGTTGATTTCGGTTTGACCAAACATCTCGTTCACCGTCACACCCAACTGCTCTTGGCAATAGCCAAACACCGCATCGCCCACGGCCTCGCCCGCGCTCATGATGGCTTGCAGCTTGAGTTTGAATTGCGCGCTGGCGGCGGGGTAGGCTTTCATCATGGCCTTCAAAGCGGTGGGGAATAAAAACGTGTGCGTCACACCTTGCTGCTGCATGAGGGTAAGGGCCAGCTCAGGGCTGAAGCGCCCATTCCACGCCACGATGGGGCGACCAAAGTAGAGCGTGGGTAGCAAGGCATCCATCAAGCCGCCCGTCCAAGCCCAATCGGCGGGGGACCAAAACACGGCGGCGCTCTCAGAAGGCCCGAGCGGCGAGAAGCCAAACCAGTTTTGACTGCACACAAAACCCGTCAAGTTGCCAATCAAAGCGCGGTGCGGAATCAGCGCGCCTTTGGGTGGGCCCGTGGTGCCGCTGGTGTAAATCAGAACCGCCCCCTCGTCTGCTTTGGTTTGCACCGCCGTGAAGCTGCGCTGCTGCGCGGCAAGGGCGCTGGCGTAATCCACATCCACGTGCAACATGTCTTGGGCGTTGCTCAAGTCCACGCCGATCACCTGACGCAGCGCTGGGCATTGGGCGCGCACAGCCCACACGTTACTCACCGACGAGGCATCTACGAGGGCCACCACCGCCTCGCTGTCTTGCAAGCGGTATTCCAGCGCATCGGGGCCAAATAGAATCGACAGCGGCATCGCGACTGCACCCATTTGGTAGATCGCCATATGCGCAGCCGCGGTCGCCACACATTGCGGTAGCACGATGGCCACGCGGTCACC
>CANCCJ010000103.1 GCA_947374535.1 Comamonadaceae bacterium
CTTGTCAGCTTATGTCTATCGCATCTTCTACCTCTAACGCGCTGCCCCATCTCACCCAAGCCCAAGCCGAACTGACCCGTCATATTGATGTGGTCAACGAGCATGGTGTGCACGAGCAGGTGTCTATCCCCGCTGAGCGCGCGCTGACGGTGTATGTGGACAAACGCGAAATCGTCACGCTGATGACCTTGGGTGCGCATCCAGAGCTGTTGGTGTTGGGCTATTTGCGCAACCAACGTTTGGTGGGCGATGTGAGTGAGGTCGAATCCATCACGGTCGATTGGGAGGCAGGCGAAGACGGCGCGGGCGCTGCGGCTGTCAAAACGAGACACGGCATTACAGACATTGCCGCGCGCACTGAAAAGCGGGTGGTCAACACGGGCTGCGGACAGGGCAGCGTGTTTGGTGACTTGATGGGCGAGATCGACACCTTGGTGCTGCCTGAGGCGCGCATCAGCCAAGCGCGTTTGTATGGCTTACTCAACGCCATTCGCTTGCAAGAATCCACCTACAAGTCTGCAGGCTCGGTGCACGGTTGTGCGTTGTTCAGTGGTGAGCACATGCAAATTTTTGTGGAAGATGTAGGTCGCCATAACGCCATCGACACCATTGCAGGGTGGATGTGGATGAACGGGGTGGTTGCCGACACCGATTCGATTTTTTACACCACCGGTCGCTTGACCAGCGAGATGGTGATGAAGTCTGCACAAATGGGCGTGGCTGTGGTGGTGTCGCGCAGTGGTATTACGCAAATGGGCTATGACCTGGCCACACGTTTGCAGCTGTGCACCATTGGCCGCGCGACCAACAAACACTTTCTTTGCTACACCGAGCGTGAGCGTTTGCAGATGGACTCGTCACTGGCGGTTGGCGGCGTACGCAAGGTGGAGCAAGCATGAGCGAGCGCACGCAAGATGCGTCCACGCATGACGCAGCGCAAGCGCTTGGCGCGGTGGCTGCACCGGCAGGCGTCAAACAAACAGGCGTGACATGGTGGACGCAAGCCTGGCACACACTGTGGCGCGATGCCCGCGCAGGTGAGCTGCGCTTGCTGGTGGTGGCTGTGGCGCTGGGTGTGGCAGCACTCAGCTCGGTTAGTTTTTTGGCTGACCGTTTGAACGGTGGTTTGCAACGTGATGCCCGCCAACTCTTGGGCGGCGATGTGGTGGTGGTGAGCGACCAAGCCACGCCCTCGCACATCTTGCAACGCGCCAAAGAGGATGGCTTGCAGGGTGTGACCACCTTGAGTTTCCCCACCATGGCGCGCGGCCAAACGCAAAACGGTGTGGAGAGCAACAGTCGTTTGGTGGCGCTTAAAGCCGCCGATACAGGCTATCCATTGCGCGGCCAACTCAAAGTGGCCAGCACTTTGGCTCAGGTCGAAGCTGCTGAGAAAACCACTCTGATCCCCAACTCCGGTGAGGTCTGGGTAGAACCCGCAGGCTTAGAAGCGTTGGGCTTGGATGTGGGCGACAGCGTGTGGTTAGGCAACAGTCGCTTGCGCATCAGCCGCGTGCTGGTGCATGAGCCAGACCGTGGTGCCGGCTTTATGAACTTTGCACCGCGCGTGTTGATGAACAGCGCCGACCTAGCTGCCACGGCGCTGATGCAACCCGCCAGTCGGGTGACATGGCGTTATGCCGTGGTCGGGCCAAATGCCGCGAGTCAAAAATTTTTAGCCTGGGCAGAAGCCGAGAGTAAAAAGCCAGAGGTGCGTGGGGTGCGTGTGGAGTCGCTCGAAGCAGGTCGACCCGAGATGCGTCAAACCTTGGACCGTGCTGGCAAGTTCTTAAACTTGGTCGCCTTGCTGGCTGCCTTGCTCAGCGCCGTGGCGGTGGCGTTGGCTGCACGCGGGTTCGCCGCTCGCCATTTGGATGACTGCGCCATGTTGCGCGTGTTGGGCCTGAGCCAACGCCACATTGCCTTGTCTTACACCGCCGAGTTTGTATGGGTGGGTACCTTTGCCAGCGTGTTGGGCTTGGTCTTGGGCTATGCCGTGCATTTGGTGTTCGTGGTTTTGCTCAAAGGTTTGGTCGAAACCGCGTTGCCTGCCCCCAGCGTATGGCCCGTGGTGCATGGCTTGGGGACAGGCCTGACCTTGTTGCTGGCCTTTGGTTTGCCACCCGTGCTGCAACTCGCCAGTGTGCCTGCGCTGCGTGTGATGCGCCGCGATGTGGGCGAACTCAAAGCCACCACGCTCAGCGTGTGGGCTTTGGGGCTCACAGGTTTTTCGGTGTTGTTGATTGCCGTCAGCCGTGATTTGAAACTCGGCCTCATGGTGGTGGGCGGCTTTGCAGGCGCAGTGCTGTTGTTTGCTGGCATGGCGTGGTTGGCTGTGCAAGTGTTGCGCCGCAGCGTGGTGGAGGGCAGCGCGCCGCCATGGCTGATGCTGGCCACGCGACAGGTGAGCGCACGCCCCGTGTATGCGATGGTGCAGGTGAGTGCGCTTGCAGTTGGCTTGCTGGCCTTGGCCTTGTTGGTGCTGCTGCGCACGGATCTGATTAGCAGTTGGCGAAATGCCACACCGGTGAATGCGCCGAATCGTTTTGTCATCAACATTCAGCCAAGCCAGGCTCAACCGTTTTTGCAAACCTTGCGTGAGGCCGGGGTGGACAAGCTCGATTGGTACCCCATGATTCGCGCGCGATTGGTCGCGGTGAACGACAACACCGTCACGCCCGACAGCTACACCGAAGAGCGTGCCCAGCGTTTGGTGGACCGCGAGTTCAACGTGTCGTTCAGTGCCGATCAACCCGAACACAACACCGTCGTTGTGGGCGCATGGCAAGCTGAAGAGGCCAATGCCCTGAGTATTGAAGAAGGCATTGCCAAAACCTTGAAGCTCAAGTTGGGCGACAAGCTGCGCTTTGACATGGCCGGTGTGCTGCATGAAGCACGCATCACCTCGGTGCGTCGTGTGGACTGGGCGTCCATGCGCGCCAACTTCTTTGTGATGTACCCCGTCAGTCATATGACCACCGGGGCGGGCTTTGATGTGCCCACCACCTACATTGCCGCGTTTCGTGTGCCGCAACGAATGGCTGCGGCAGACAAGTCCTCGCCCACATTCGATAACCAACTCATCAGCCGTTTCCCCAACGTCACCTGCGTGGACATGGGCGCGACGCTGAACCAATTGCAAAGCGTGCTTGGCCAAGTGGTGAGTGCAGTGGAGTTTTTGTTCTTGTTCACTTTGGCGGCTGGTCTCGTCGTCTTGTTTGCGGCAGTGACCGCCACACGCGAAGAACGTGCGCGTGAATACGCGGTGTTGCGTGCGCTAGGCGCATCGAACCAATTGCTGGCGAATGTGCAACGTGCTGAGTTGGCCGGTATCGGCGCACTGGCGGGTTTGTTGGCCACCTGCGTGGCCATGGCCATGGGTTGGGGCTTGGCCCGATTTGCGTTTGAGTTTGAATGGACTGCTAGTCCTTGGGTGCCCTTGATCGGTGCAGCGGTGGGCGCACTGTTGGCGTTAGCCGCAGGCTGGTGGGGCTTACGTGATGTCTTGCGCCGTTCCGTGGTGCAGACCTTGCGACAGGCGTCATGACTGCGATCGCCATGACGCCCAAACAGTTCGTACGCGCTGTTGAACATGCATTCACGCCTTTGGCGGACGCGTCAAGGGCGCAAGCCATGACAGCCTATTTGCTCGATCAGTTTGAGTTCTTAGGTTTGCAAGCCCCCGTGCGTCGTCAAGCGGTCAAAGGCATGGGGCAAGTGGCATGGCAAAGCGCGGACGACTTGCTGGTGGCCGCCGAACTGCTGTGGCAAAGGCCTCAGCGTGAATTCCGTTACACCGCCGTGGACTTGCTGCGCAAACACAGTGCCCAGTTGAGCGTGAACAACTTGCCCGCATTGCAAGCCTTGCTGCTGCGCGAGCCTTGGTGGGAAACCGTGGATGGCTTGAGTGCCGTCATCGCCGAGGTGATGCACACCGCGGTGCAACAAAAACCAAACGCTGCCAAGGTCATGGATACGTGGCTGAAGCACCCCAGTCATTGGGTGCGCCGCTCTGCCATGTTGCACCAGTTGGGTTGGCGTTTAGATACGGACACCACGCGCTTGTTTGGCTATGCACAAAAGTTGGCCCATGAAAAAGAATTTTTTATCCGTAAAGCCATCGGTTGGGCGTTGCGTGACTATGCCCGTTGGCACCCGCAAGCCGTCACAGATTTTCTGGTGCAACACCGCGCACAGTTATCGAGCCTGACCGTGCGCGAAGCGGCCAAACACCTGAACTTGCCTTAAGCCATCAGCACGACAATCACACCCATGCAAATCGACGAAAAACCACCTTTTGACACCCCGTTTGAATGGATGGGCGGCGAAGCCCGCGTCAAACTCTTGGTCGAACGCTTTTACGACCTGATGGATTTAGAGCCTGCTTACCTAGATTTACGTGCCGCACACGGCCCCGACTTGGCCAATGCGCGTGAGCGCTTGTTCATGTTTTTGTGCGGTTGGTTGGGTGGCCCTGACTATTACGTTGAAAAGCATGGCCACCCGCGCTTGCGCATGCGCCACATGCCTTTTGCCATTGGTATCAAAGAACGCGACCAATGGTTGGCTTGCATGGACCAAGCAATGGGCGAAACCGCAGTGCCCGAAGGCTTGCGCGAACGTTTAAAGAACAGCTTTTTTCAAACCGCAGATTGGATGCGCAACAAAGGCGTTTAAACCCTTGGTGAAGTTAGACGTTGCTAGGTCCTAGCAACACCACCAAGGCACCCGCACCCCCATCCGAAGGCTTGGCCTGCACAAACGCCAGCACCTCATTTTTTTGCACCAACCAGCGCTGGACCTTGCTTTTGAGCACCGGCTCTTTGCCGGGCGAGCCCAAGCCTTTGCCGTGCACCACGCGCACGCATCGCCAACCCATGCGTTTGGCGTCACGCACAAACTGCCCTAGGGCTTCGCGGGCTTCGTCGCTGCGCAAGCCGTGCAGGTCGAGTTGGCCTTGTAGGCTCCATTCACCTTTGCGTAGTTTGTACGTCACATCGGTGCCGATGCCGGGACGCCTGAAGCTCAGTTGGTCATCCACGTCGAGCAGGGTGCTCACATCGAATTCGTCGCTCATGCTTTCGAGCAAGGCAGCTTGGTCGTCTAGCGTTTGTCGCAGGGGGCGTGCCGCTGGACGTTGTGGGGTGATGAGTACGCGGGCTTTGGCGACGATGGGTTTGACGTTGCCCACTGCTTGGGTGAATAAGTTGCGCTCAGCCTCCGCGCGGCGTTCGGCTTCGCGGCGGGCTTCTTCGGCGGCAGCGGCTGCTAGGGCAGCGGCCGTCACTTGCTTGCGAATGGCGCTCAAGTCTTGCAGCGATTTGGCTTTCATGGCGTTTTTTCTTGGTGTTGCCATTGATGGCTGGATTTAGATTTTGTATGCCATCGTACATACACATGAACCCTACGCTGAGTATATTTTCCATCGTTCAACTTGTCGGAATGGCCTGATCGAACGAAGATGCTTCTTCATCGCGATGATTTTGATTTTTGACAATGCCACGGAGTTCGTATGGATCAAGTTTTTCACGGGTTTACTGAGCTATTCGCGCAACTGGGTTTGCCCAATGACGCTGCGAGTATTCGTCAATTCATCCAAACACATTCACCTTTGAATTCATCTACCCGAATCGAGGACGCGCAATTTTGGAACTCCGCTCAGGCCGCGTTGCTGAAAGAGGAGTTGTTGGGAGATTCAGACTGGGCCGAGACGATTGACCGGCTGAATCTGGCGTTGCGAGGTGGCATCGCTTCTGCAAAGGAGCACAGGGCCAGTTAAAGCAAGCCTTCTTCGGCCATCGACAAATACTTGCCTTGCGCCACGATGATGTGGTCGCGCACGGTTACATCAATGAGTGCCAGCGCTTCTTGCAGGGTGCGTGTGAGTTTCATGTCGGCCTGCGATGGCTTGACCGTGCCGCCCGGGTGGTTGTGGGCCAGCACCACGCCGTCCGCTTCTAAAGCCAGAGCGGTCTTGGCTACTTCGCGTGGGTAGACCATGGTTTGCGACAGCGAGCCTCGAAACATGGGCTGGTACGACAAAAGGCGGTTGTGGGCATCAAGAAACAAAACGGCAAATACCTCGTGTTTGAGTTGGGCCAGTTCAAGCTGAAGGTACTGTTTGACTGCGTTGGGCGAATTCATCACCGTGGTTTCAGTTAATTGTTGGGTCAGGGCGCGGCGGGCCATCTCTAGCACCGCCACCAGCTGCGAGCGCTTGGCGTCGCCGCCCATGCCTTTGCAGGTTTTGAGCTCGGCGGCGCTGGCGTGAATCAGGCCCGCAAAGCCCTTGAAGCGGTCCAGCAGCTCTTGGGCCATCACAAACACGCTTTTGCCCTTGATGCCGGTGCGTAGAAAGAGGGCCAGCAGCTCGGTGTCGGTCAGCGCCGAGGCCCCGTGTTTGATCAGTTTTTCGCGCGGGCGCATCTCGGCGGGGAGCTGGGCAATGGTCATGGGTTCGGGCATTCGGTCCATGGTGAGAGCTTTCTACAATAGACGGTTCAATACAGAGAGTCCTATGACTGCATCCAACGCTCACCCTACCATCGGCCCCGATTCTTTTTTGACGCTGCACTATCGGCTTTCGGGACCGCAAGGCGACGTGATCAACACGTTCAACGACAAACCCGCCACGCTCTCGCTGGGCTCGGGCGAGTTGTCGCCTGCGTTGGAGCAGCGTTTATTAGGGCTGGAAGAGGGGGCGCATGTCACGTTTGAGTTGGCGCCAGGCTTGGCCTTTGGCGAGCGCAACCCCGAGATGCAGCAGTGGGTAAGCAAGAGCTTGCTCAAAGAATTTGGCGATCCCGACGAGCAATACAACGTGGGCGATGTGGTGCAGTTTCCAGCGCCCAACGGCCAAGGTTCGTTTGCAGGCGCGGTGCAGCAAGTGACCGACGATCAAGTGCTGTTTGACTTCAACCACCCACTGGCCAACCAGCCCGTGACGTTTGAAGTGCAAGTCATTGGCATTCTGTAAACCCATGAGCCAGCAACTACAAGAAATCGTCCTCGCTGCGCCTCGCGGCTTTTGTGCGGGGGTGGACCGCGCCATCGACATCGTAGACCGTGCCCTCGAAAAGTTTGGCGCGCCCGTGTATGTGCGTCACGAAATCGTGCACAACACTTTTGTGGTGGCCGATCTCAAAAACCGGGGTGCCATCTTCATCGAAGACTTGGCTGATGTGCCTGCCGGTGCCACGCTGGTGTTCAGCGCGCACGGCGTGCCCAAGTCTGTCGAGCAAGAGGCTGTGCGCCGTGGGTTTACGGTGTTTGACGCCACCTGCCCGCTGGTAACCAAGGTGCATGTGGAAGTGGCCAAGCTGCACAAAGAAGGCTTCGAGTTCATCATGATTGGCCACAAAGGCCACCCCGAAGTTGAAGGCACGATGGGCCAGTTGCTGGACGGTATTTATTTGGTGGAAGACGTGGCCGATGTGGCCCATGTGCAGCCCAAACAAACCGAACGATTGGCCGTCGTCACCCAAACCACCCTCAGTGTGGATGATGCTGCGCACATCACCGAGGCTGTGGTGGCGCGTTTCCCCCATATTCGCAAACCTAAGATGCAAGACATTTGCTATGCCACCCAAAACCGCCAAGACGCGGTCAAGGTGCTGAGTGGCGAGGTCGAGTTGGTCATCGTGGTGGGCAGCCCCACCAGTTCCAACAGCAACCGCTTGCGTGATGTGGCGCAGCGCTCAGGCGCGCAAAGCTACATGATTGATAACGCCGACGAACTCCAAGAAGAATGGTTCGCTGGCGTCACCCGTGTGGGCCTGACTGCTGGCGCTTCTGCCCCCGACATCTTGGTGCAACAAGTCATTGCCCGTATGCGCGCCTTGGGGGCCGTATCTGTACGAACCCTTGATGGCGTTGAAGAAACCATCAAATTCCCTCTGCCCAAAGGGCTGAAGTAAAAGGACTGAAGTAAATGCTCGATATCAACCAACTCCGTCGCGATCTGCCCAGCGTCATTGCCAAGCTCGAAACTCGCAAAAATCCACAAGCGTTTTTGAACGTCGATGCTTACCAAGCTTTAGAAGCTGAGCGCAAAACCTTGCAGACCCGTACCGAAGAGTTGCAAGCCAGTCGCAACGCGTTGTCTAAGCAAATTGGCATGCTCAAAGCCAAAGGCGAGAGCGCCGAGGGCGTGATGACCCAAGTGGCCGACATCAAAACCGAACTCGACACCTCGGCCGTGCGCTTAGACGCCTTGCAGGCCGAGTTGCAATCCCTCTTGCTGGCCGTGCCCAACTTACCGCACGACAGCGTGCCTGCGGGCGAGGACGAACATGGCAACGTGGTGCTGCGCAGTTGGAGTCCCACAGGCACCGAGCCAGCACCCTTGGGCTTCGAGCCCAAAGACCATGTGGACTTAGGTGAGCCTTTGGGGCTTGATTTCGAGATGGGCGTGAAGCTCTCAGGCTCACGCTTCACCGTGATGAAGGGTCAAATCGCCCGCATGCACCGTGCGCTGGCGCAGTTCATGCTGGATGTGCAAACCCAAGAGCATGGCTATACCGAGTGCTACACGCCGTACATCGTGAACGCCGACAGTCTCAAAGGCACAGGTCAATTGCCCAAGTTTGAAGAAGATTTGTTTGCCGCCAAAAAAGGCGGCCAAGAAGGCGAAGCCACCAGCGAAAGCACGGCGCTCTACCTCATTCCCACCAGCGAAGTGCCTTTGACCAACTTCGTGCGCGACGTGGTGTTGGCTGAAAACGAGTTGCCCATCAAGCTCACGGCACACACGCCGTGTTTCCGTTCTGAAGCCGGCAGCGCAGGCCGCGACACACGCGGCTTGATTCGTCAACACCAGTTCGACAAGGTGGAGATGGTGCAAATCGTGCACCCCGACAAGAGCTACGAGACCTTGGAGGAAATGACCGGCCATGCTGAAGCCGTGCTGAAAAAGTTAGGCTTGCCTTACCGCGTCATGTTGCTCTGTACGGGCGACATGGGCTTTGGCGCCACCAAAACGCATGACCTCGAAGTGTGGCTGCCTGCACAAAACACCTACCGCGAAATCAGCTCGGTGTCGAACTGCGAAGGTTTCCAAGCCCGTCGTTTGCAAGCGCGTTTCAAAAATGCCCAAGGCAAGAACGAACTCGTGCACACCTTGAACGGCTCTGGTCTTGCG
>CANCCJ010000104.1 GCA_947374535.1 Comamonadaceae bacterium
TGAGCTCGAACCTTTTTGTCTTCCTCTTGGCTCAAACGTTGGTTGAGCAAGAGTTGGGTGTCGGGCGTTTGGCTGTCGGCCAAAGTTTTGGCTGAGGCAAAGCGCTCGTCGGCGTTGTCGCTGTTCAGCAAAATTGCTGCACGCGCCAGTAGCATTTGTTTTTTCACGTCCTCGTTGATCTCGCTGGTCAATGCTTTTTCCAGCATGGCGAGTTTGGTGGGATCAGGTTCTTTCAGCACCGATTTGGCCGCTTGCAAACGCAAGGCGGCGTCGGGGCTGAGCAGTTGCAGGGCAGACAAGGCGGCGTCAATTTCCCCGCGCATGCGGTTGTTGTTGATCACGTCTTCTGCGGTATCCGGCAAGTCCGTGTTTGCACCGCTGACAGGGTCAACGGCTTTGCCATCGCGTACCACCAGCACTTGCGTGCCGTTGACCTTCACCGCATCATTGGCCATGTCTTGCAAGAAGGCGGCGGTTTGTACGTCAGGTGAGGCCAGTGCTTTTTGCAGCGCGGTCACGCGTGCATCGGTGTCGCCCAAGGTGAGGGCGCGCGCTTGTTCCGTGGTCAGTGCCTGCACCGAGGCGTGACTGAACACGCCGAGTGCCAGCGCACAAGTGCTGCGCAGTGCGAGCTGACGCATCCAGGCAGGTAAAGAAAAACAGGTCATCCAGATTCCCATAAAAAAGGGGAGGGCAGAGCCCTCCCCCAAGTTCATCCCTCGGAGAAAGGTTTACTTCTTCACAGGCTCATCAGGCTTTGCAGCATTGCCTTCGATGTAAGGGCTCCATGGCTTGGCCTTCACAGGGCCTGGTGTTTTCCAAACCACATTGAACTGGCCATCGGCCTTGATCTCGCCGATGAACACCGACTTGTGCAAGTGGTGGTTCTTTTCATCCATCTTGCTCACGATGCCGCTTGGCGCCTTGAAGGTTTGGCCCGCCATCGCTTTGATCACCGCGTCCACATCGGTGGTCTTGGCTTTTTCAACCGCTTGCTTCCACATGTTGATGCCGATGTAAGTCGCTTCCATCGGGTCGTTGGTCAAAGGCTTGTCTTTGTGACCCGCGATGCCTTTGGCCTTGGCGTAGGCCGCCCATTTCTTGATGAATTCATCATTGGCGGGGCTCTTGATGGACATGAAGTAGTTCCATGCCGCCAAGTGACCCACCAAAGGCTTGGTATCCACGCCACGCAATTCTTCTTCACCCACGGAGAAGGCGACGACTGGCACGTCTTTGGCCTTCAAGCCAGCGTTGCCCAGTTCTTTGTAAAACGGTACGTTGGAGTCACCGTTGATGGTGGACACCACGGCAGTTTTGCCGCCCGCAGAAAATTTCTTGATGTCAGCCACGATGGTTTGGTAGTCGCTGTGACCAAACGGTGTGTACTTCTCGTCGATATCTTTGTCAGCCACGCCCTTGCTCTTGAGGTAAGCGCGCAAAATTTTGTTGGTGGTGCGTGGGTACACATAGTCGGTGCCCAACAAGACCCAACGCTTGGCAGCGCCGCCGTCTTTGCTCATCAAGTAGTCCACCGCAGGGATGGCTTGTTGGTTAGGCGCTGCGCCGGTGTAAAACACGTTTTTAGACAGCTCTTCACCTTCGTATTGCACGGGGTAGAACAGCAAACCGTTCATTTCTTCCACCACAGGCAACACCGACTTGCGCGACACCGAGGTCCAGCAACCGAACATGACGGCCACTTTGTCTTGGCCGAGCAACTGCTTGGTTTTCTCAGCAAACAAAGGCCAGTTGGAAGCGGGGTCGACCACCACGGGTTCGAGCTTTTTGCCCAACACGCCGCCCTTGGCGTTGATTTCGTCAATGGCCATGAGCACGGTGTCTTTCAACACGGTCTCAGAAATCGCCATGGTGCCAGACAAGCTGTGCAGCACGCCCACTTTGATGGTATCGGCAGCCAGCGCTTGGGGCGCCATCACAAACGACCCGACCGACAGCGCGGCAGCGGCGGCCAAAGCTTTCAAATTTCCTCGACGATTCATCATGGGGGTTCACTCCAAAAATTAAGGGTTGGTTCGGCGCTCGCGGTAACGGTGCGCTTCACAACAGCTATCGCAAAGCCTGTGCCAACGCCCACTTCTCCTAGCTGAAAAATTGCTTCGCTATAAGGTGCATCACAAACACCGCGCACGTGCACCAATAAAGTTCAACTTAAGGACGATGCACCAAGCTGGCGCAACTTGAGGTGTGACGATGTGCGCACCAAGACAGGTTTCGTGCACCAAAGCATGCACTTGGCGCCTCTGGCATCCTGCAAAACAGGGCACGCAAGTTGCATAGTCAAAGCCACTATGGAACTCACTCCCCGCGAAAAAGACAAGCTCTTGATCTTCACGGCCGCTTTGCTGGCCGAGCGTCGACAAGCCCGTGGCCTCAAACTCAACTACCCCGAGGCGGTCGCGCTCATCAGTGCCGCTGTGATGGAAGGCGCGCGCGACGGCAAAACCGTGGCTCAGCTTATGAGTGCTGGTCGCAACGTGCTGACCCGCGCGGATGTGATGGACGGCGTGGCCGAGATGATTCCGGATATCCAAGTCGAAGCCACTTTCCCCGACGGCACCAAGCTCGTGACCGTGCACCAACCCATTGTTTGAAAGCGCCACCCTCATGGAACGTTTGATTTTTGTTTTAATCCTTTTGCCTGTGTTCGCACACGCCCATGAAGGCCACGGCATCGAAGGCGCTTCGCACTACCACGCCACCGATGCTTGGGGCTTTTTGGCAGCGCTTGCTGTCGTTGTCGCCATGTGGTGGATGGGCCGTGGCAAATAAAGTGAGATGTACATGACACCCGGTGAACTGTTGATTGACGAGGGCGAGCACGCCCTCAACCCAGGCCGACGCATGCACACACTCGTGGTGCAAAACGCCAGCGACCGACCCATTCAAGTGGGCTCGCACTACCACTTTGCAGAAACCAATGCGGGTCTGAGTTTCGACCGCGACGCCGCACATGGCATGCGGCTGAACATTGCGTCAGGTACCGCTGTGCGCTTTGAGCCGGGCCAACAACGCACGGTCGAACTGGTGGACTTGAGTGGCGATCGCCAAGTGTTTGGTTTTCGCGGTTTGGTGAACGGCTCTGTCGACGCGTCACGCAAAGGAAACATCTGATGGCAACCATCGGCAAACGCGCTTACGCAGAAATGTATGGCCCCACCGTGGGCGACCGTCTGCGCTTGGCAGATACCAACTTGGTCATTGAAGTTGAAAAAGACTTCACGCTGCAAGCCGGTGGCTATGGCGAAGAGGTGAAGTTCGGCGGCGGCAAAACCATCCGCGATGGCATGGCGCAGTCGCAGCGCACACGCGACGGCGCAGGCACTGGCCCGCAAGCCGGCGGCGCCGTGGACACCGTGATGACCAACGCACTCATCATCGATCACTGGGGCATCGTCAAAGCCGACATTGGTTTAAAAGGCGGTCGCATTGTGGCCATTGGCAAAGCGGGCAATCCCGACACACAACCGGGCGTAGACATTGTGATTGGCCCCGGCACCGAAGTCATCAGCTGTGAAGGCAACATCGTCACCGCAGGCGGTGTGGACACGCACATCCACTTCATCGCACCGCAGCAAATTGAAGAAGCCTTGACCAGTGGTGTGACCACTATGTTGGGTGGTGGCACAGGCCCCGCCACCGGCACCTTCGCCACCACCTGCACACCCGGCGCTTGGAACATCGAACGCATGTTGCAAGCGGCGGATGCCTTTCCGATGAACCTCGGCTTCTTAGGCAAAGGCAACGCGGCCCTGCCCGATTCGTTGCACGAGCAAATCAACGCAGGTGCCATTGGTTTAAAGCTGCATGAGGACTGGGGCACCACGCCCGCCGCGATTGACAACTGTTTGAACGTGGCCGAAGCCACGGACACGCAAGTGGCCATCCACACCGACACGCTCAACGAGTCGGGCTTTGTGGAAGACACGGTGGCGGCTTTCAAGGGCCGCACCATCCACACTTTCCACACCGAAGGTGCGGGTGGTGGCCATGCGCCCGATATTTTGAAAGTGGTGGGCGAGGCCAATGTACTGCCCAGCTCCACCAACCCCACGCGCCCGTACACGGTGAACACACTCGACGAGCATGTGGACATGCTCATGGTGTGTCATCACCTCGACCCCGCGATTGCGGAAGACTTGGCCTTTGCCGAAAGCCGCATTCGCCGCGAGACGATTGCCGCCGAAGACATCTTGCACGACCTCGGTGCCATCAGCATGATGAGCAGCGACAGCCAAGCCATGGGACGTGTGGGCGAAGTGATCATCCGCACTTGGCAAACCGCACACAAGATGAAAGCGCAGCGGGGTCAATTGCCTGGCGACACCGACCGCCATGACAACTTCCGTGTCAAACGCTACATCGCCAAGTACACCATCAACCCATCCATCGCACACGGCATCAGCCACGAAGTGGGCAGCGTGGAAGTGGGCAAGTGGGCCGACTTGGTGGTGTGGAAGCCGGCGTTCTTTGGCATCAAGCCCAGCATCATTTTGAAAGGGGGCTTCATTGCGATGGCCGCGATGGGCGACCCGAATGCGTCCATCCCCACGCCCCAGCCCGTGCATTACCGCCCGATGTTTGGCGCGTATGGTGGTGCCTTGCACCGAGGCTCACTGACCTTTGTGTCGCAAGCGGGCTTGGCTGCGGGCATTGGGCAGAAGTTTGGCTTGCACAAAACGCTGAGTGCGGTGAGAAACATCCGCAGCGTCGGCAAACGTGACATGATTCACAACGACTACGCGCCGCGCATGGAGGTGGATGCACAAACCTATGCGGTGCGCGCCGATGGTCATTTGCTCACTTGCGAACCTGCGGTGAGTTTGCCCATGACCCAACGCTACTTCTTGTTTTAACTAGGTTCTGATGCTCACTTGTTCTAAATTGATTGCAGGCGGTCAAGGCTTGGCCGCTGCCTTGGTCAAACGTGCGGCCACGGTAGAGCTGGATTGGGATGTGCGCCAAAAAAGCCGCTTTGATGCGACGGATTCGACGGGCCGCGCCTTGGGCGTCTTTTTGCCACGCGGCACCCTGGTGCGTGGCGGCGATGTGCTGGTGCTGGAAGACGGCTCGCTCGTGCGCGTGCTGGCTGCACCGCAAGCAGTGCTGCGCATCACCGCCTGTGCAGAGCATGGCTCACCTTTTGATTTGACGCGTGCGGCCTATCACCTTGGCAACCGCCATGTGCCGATTGAACTCAAGCCTGACCATTTGAAGATCGAGCCCGACCATGTGTTGGCGGACATGCTGCGTGCCATGCACATGACGGTGGTGGCCGTGCAAGAAGCGTTTGAACCTGAAGGCGGTGCGTACAGCAGCCAAGGCCACTCACACGGGCACGGACACGGACATTCGCACACGCAGGAACACACAGCGCATGGCCATGTACACGGCCCCCATTGCCAGCATGACCACTGATGCGCCCATCACAGCGCCTGCTGCCACGCCCGCGCTGCTTCAACTCATTTGGCTGGCTTCGCCCGCTTTGCCAATTGGCGGCTTCTCATATTCCGAAGGTTTAGAAGCTGCCATCGACCATGGCCTCGTGCATGACGAACACAGCGCCGCTGCGTGGTTGGTTGACCAATTGCACCTGACCCAATCGCGTGGTGACATGGCGGTGTTGGGCCAGATGGTGACGGCGTGGCAGCAGCATGATGTGACGCGCTTGCAAGCCTTGAGCCAATGGGTACACGCCACACGCGAGAGCGCCGAGCTGCGCTTGCAAAGCGAGCAAATGGGTCGCTCCATGCTGGAGTGGCTGCGCAACCAAGAGGCCATCGATGCAGACACCATCGCCCTGTGCAACCGTTGGGTACCCACCTATCCGCTGATGTTTGCGTTGGCCTTGTCACGCACCGGCGCACCCCTAGAACAATGCTTGCAAGCCTATGCGTTTGGCTGGGCTGAGAACATGGTGCAAGCCGCCATCAAGTCGGTCCCGCTGGGGCAAAACTCGGGGCAGCGCATGTTGACCCAACTCGCCCAACACATCGCCCCCGCAGTCAGTCACGCCATGCAGGTGACGGACGACACGCGCCAAGCCTTCTCCCCTATGCTGGCCATTCTTTCGGCCCAACATGAAACCCAATACTCTCGACTGTTCCGATCATGAAGCACTTACACACCATCGCGCACCGCACCAAAAAACTGCCACCTTTGCGCGTGGGCATCGGCGGGCCTGTGGGCTCTGGCAAAACCACCTTGTTGGAAATGCTGTGCAAAGCCATGCGAGAAAAATACGACCTCGTGGCTATCACCAACGACATCTACACCAAGGAAGACCAACGCTTGTTGACCATCAGCGGTGCGTTGCCTGCGGAGCGCATCATGGGTGTGGAAACGGGCGGCTGTCCGCACACGGCGATTCGCGAAGATGCATCGATTAACCTTGAAGCCATCGACCGCATGTTGGTCGATTTTCCCGATGCCGATGTGGTGTTCATCGAGAGCGGTGGCGACAACTTGGCGGCCACTTTCAGCCCTGAGTTGAGCGACTTGACGATTTATGTGATCGACGTGGCGGCGGGTGAAAAAATTCCACGCAAGGGTGGCCCGGGCATCACCAAGAGCGATTTGTTCATCATCAACAAAACAGACTTAGCGCCGCATGTGGGGGCGGACTTGTCGGTGATGGAAGCCGATACCATTCGCATGCGCACCAACGCCAGTGGCTTGAAGCCTTTTGTGATGACCAATTTACGCACCTTGGACGGCTTGCAAGCCGTGGTCAAATTCATTGAGGCCAAGGGGATGTTGGTGTGATGCTTGAAAAATAGGAGTAAGCCATGCTTTTGACAACCGCTGTTTTTGCCAGCATCTTGGCATTGATGTTCATCAAACTCTCATTCAATGTGATTGGTTTTCGGCGCAAGAACAAGGTCTCTTTGGGTGCGGGAGGCGTGGACGAGCTTGAAAGAGCCATACGCGCGCACGGCAACTTTGCTGAATACGTGCCGTTGGGTCTGTTTTTGATCGGCGCTCTGGAGCTCAACGGTGCTCCGTGGGGGCTGGTGGCCGTGTTGGGTGCCTTGCTCGTGGCTGGGCGTTACTTTCATGCCAAAGGTATCAACGAGCCCCCGCCTAATTTCACCCAACGGGTCAGAGGCATGAAGCTTACTTTTGCGGCCCTGGCCTTGTCGGCGATTGTCAACGTCGCTTGGGTGGTGTATCGGGTGATGGCTTTGGCTTGATTCGAAATTCAGATCAGCCCCTCATACGCAACGGTGATGGGCGCATGGTCTGAAAATTTCTCATCTTTGTAAATCGCCTCGTGGCGCGCTTTGGCGGCCACTGCGGGGGTCGCCAGGTGGTAGTCCAAGCGCCAACCTACGTTGTTGGCATAGGCTTGGCCTCGGTTGCTCCACCAGGTGTAGCAAGCGTCGGTGGTGTCGGGTTGGAGTTGACGGTACACATCCACGATGCCGCCTAGGGTGGTGAGCTGGGTCATCCATGCACGCTCTTCGGGCAAGAAGCCGCTGTTCTTTTGGTTGCCCTTCCAGTTCTTCAAGTCGGCCTCCTTGTGCGCGATGTTGATGTCGCCGCACAGCACAAACTCGCGCGTTTGCTTCAAGGCGCTGAGGTGGGGCGACATGGCGGCTAAAAAGCGGTATTTCGCCTCTTGGCGCTCAGGGCCAGAGGAGCCGCTGGGAAAGTAGCTGCTGATGATGGAGAGTTTTTGGGTAGGTGTGTCAAACCGCAGTTCGACATAGCGCCCCTCACTGTCGAACTCGCCACCGTCAAAGCCGACGATCACGTCGCTGGGTTCATGCCGTGTGTACACGCCCACACCCGAGTAGCCTTTTTTTTCGGCGTAGTGAAAGTGACCTTGCAAACCCGCCAAACGGTCGAATATGCCTTCGACGTCAGGCGCTTGGGCTTTGATTTCTTGGACGCAAATACAATCAGGGCTGGCTTTTTCGAGCCAAGCTTCCACGCCCTTGCGGGCGGCCGAACGAATACCGTTGAGGTTGAGGCTGGTTAGTTTGAACAAGGAATTTCCCCATGAGTCAGAGTGCCGCTGCCAACGATGTGTTGGCACAAGAGTTTGTGCAATTTTCGCTGGATTGTGGCGTGTTGAAGTTTGGGGAGTTCAAAACCAAGGCGGGCCGCATGAGCCCTTACTTCTTCAATGCGGGTTTGTTTGACGATGGCGCGAAGTTAGGCAAGTTGGCGAGCTTCTATGCGCAGCGTTTGATGCAAAGCGGCATTGAGTTCGACATGATCTTTGGCCCCGCCTACAAAGGCATTCCTTTGGGCGCTGCCGTAGCGATTGAATTGGCCCGTTTGGGCAAGAACGTACCTTTTGCCTACAACCGCAAAGAAGCCAAAGACCATGGCGAAGGCGGCAGCTTGGTGGGTGCGCCGCTCAAGGGCCGCGTGTTGATCGTGGACGATGTGATGAGCGCGGGGACTGCCGCACGCGAGTCGATTGCCCTCATCAAGGCAGCAGGCGCGACGCCCCACGCGGTGGCGATTGCCTTGGATCGCCAAGAAATGGCAACTGAAAAACAAGCCGATGGCACAACGAAGGATGTGCCCTACAGCGCCGTGCAATACGTGCGCGAGCAAGTGGGCTTGCAGGTGTGCGCCATCGCAGAGTTGAGCGATTTGTTGACGTACTTGAATGCACAAGACGGCAACGCCATGGGCGAGCACCTGGCACGTACGCAGGCGTACCGCGAGCGTTACGGCGTCAAGTAAGCGCGCGTGGCGTGGCCCGCGACTCAGACCACGATCGGATTCAGTGCCCCATCCATGCTCATGCAAATGCCAGTGATGTAGCTGGCTTTTGAGGAGGCTAAAAATACCGTGGCATTGGCAATTTCTTCGGGGGTCGCAATACGCCCGAGAGGGAGCTTGGCAATGGTTTGGTTCAACACCTCTTGCGTGCTCACGCCGCGCATGCGCGCATCGGCGGCGAAGCCTTCTTGCAAGCGGTCAGTCAAAGTGAGACCTGGGTTGATGGCATTCACACGCACGCCCTGGGGCCCGTAGGCATTGGCCAATCCCACGCTCGCCAACATCAATGCCGCGT
>CANCCJ010000105.1 GCA_947374535.1 Comamonadaceae bacterium
AGGGCTTCAAGTTTTTGAACCCGAACGAACGTGACCGTTGCGGTTGCGGCGAATCGTTCCGTATTTAAATTTCGATAGATTAAAGCGAGGCGTGACGTGAACGAACCGGCCCTGCCGTTGTCGGCCCAGCTCGCGGTCAGCGACTTTGAGCTCTTCGGTGTGCCTGTTCACTTTGCACAAGACCGCGCCCAGCTTGATGCGCGTTGGAAAGACTTGCAACGCGAAGCTCACCCCGACAAATTTGCCTCCCAAGGCGCAGCTGCGCAACGCGTGGCCATGCAATGGTCGGTGCGCATCAACGAGGCGTATCAGCGCCTCAAAGACCCGATGCGTCGCGCTGCCTATTTGTGCGAACTGGGCGGGGCACCCATTCAAGCCGAGAACAACACTGCTATGCCCGCTGCATTTTTGATGCAGCACATGGAATGGCGCGAGGCGATGGACGATGCCACTGATGTGGCCGCACTCGAAGCCTTGTTTGACGAAGTGCAGCAAGCCCACAAAACTGCCTTGCTGCAATGCGCACAGCTCATTGACACCGCACACGACCTGCCCGCTGCCGCGCAGCAGGTGCGGGGGCTGATGTTCATCGAGAAGTTTCTGCATGACATCGAAGCCCGAATTGACCAACTAGACGCCTCCTGAAAGCGACAATACACATCTATGGCGTTGTTACAAATTTCCGAACCTGGCCAAGCGCCTGACCCGCACCAGCGACGCATCGCGGTGGGCATTGACTTAGGCACCACCCACTCGCTCGTGGCTTCTATGCGCAACGGCTTTGCCGAATGTTTGCCCGATGCAGAAGGCCAAGTCATCTTGCCTTCGGCCGTGCGTTACCTTGAAAACGATGGCCGCCAAATTGGCCGCGCTGCATTGGCCTCGCAAGCCGAAGATCCGCAAAACACGCTCGTATCTGTGAAGCGTTTCATGGGCCGTGGTGTGGCTGACATTGCCAACCGCGACCAACTACCTTATGTGTTTGTCGATAAGCCCGGCATGTTGGCCATTCAAACCCGCGTGGGTGAGAAGTCTCCTGTCGAGGTGAGTGCTGAGATTTTGGCCACCTTGCGCTTTCGTGCCGAAGACACCTTCAACGACGATTTGTACGGCGCAGTCATCACCGTGCCCGCATACTTTGACGATGCCCAACGCCAAGCCACCAAAGATGCCGCGCAACTCGCCGGCATCAACGTGCTTCGCCTCATCAACGAGCCTACCGCTGCAGCCATTGCCTACGGCTTAGACCAAGCTAGCGAAGGCGTGTACGCCGTGTATGACCTCGGTGGCGGCACGTTTGACATCTCTGTGCTACGCCTCACGCGCGGCGTGTTTGAAGTGTTGGCCACCGGCGGCGATTCCGCTTTGGGCGGCGACGATTACGACCGCGCCTTGGTCGACTGGGTGCAAACCCAAACCGGCTGCGTCATTGCAACGCCCGCTGATAAATCCAATGTGTTGGTGGCTGCGCGTGCCTGCAAAGAAGCTTTGTCTGCAGCGGACAGCGCCACGTTTGACGTGGCCTTGTCGAGTGGCGCACTGAGCCACGCTGTCACCCGCGCCGAGTTTGAAGCTGCCACTGCCGCTTTGACCCTGCGCACCTTGTCTGCCGTGCGCAAAGCCTTGCGCGATGCCAAGCTGAGCAAAGATGAGATTCAAGGCGTGGTGATGGTGGGGGGCTCCACCCGCATGCCGCAAGTGCAGCAAGCCGTGGCCGACTTGTTGTGCTGCGCCCCACTGAACAACCTCAACCCAGACGAAGTGGTGGCCCTCGGCGCGGCCATTCAAGCCAACCAACTTGCGGGCAATAACCCAGATGGCGAGTTGCTCTTGCTCGATGTGATTCCCTTGTCGCTCGGCATTGAAACCATGGGCGGTTTGGTGGAACGTATCGTGCCGCGCAACCAAACCATCCCTACCGCGATGGCGCAAGACTTCACCACCTACCAAGACGGTCAAACCGCCTTGGCTTTGCATGTGGTGCAGGGCGAGCGTGACATGGTGGCCGACTGCCGCAGCTTGGCCCGCTTTGAGCTGCGTGGCATTCCGCCCATGGCCGCAGGTGCTGCCCGCATTCGCGTGACTTTCACGGTAGATGCCGACGGCATGGTGAGTGTGAGCGCGGTGGAGCAAATGAGTGGCGTTACCGCCAACATCACCGTCAAGCCTTCGTATGGTTTGTCGGACGACCAAATCGCCACCATGTTGCAAGACAGCTTCAAGACCGCAGAACAAGACATCAAAGCCCGTGCTTTGGTGGAAGCGCGTGTCGATGCAGACCGCATGTGGCTGGCCACGCAAAGCGCTCTGCAAGCCGATGGTGATTTACTGTCTGCCCAAGACCGTACGCGCATTGATGCGTTGATGGTGGCGACGCTAGAAGCCAAAAAGCTGGAAGACGCAGCCGCCATTGAAGCCATCACCGAAGCCTTGGCCAAAGGCACAGAAGTCTTCGCCGCTCAACGCATGAACCGAGGCATTCAACACGCCTTGGCCGGACAAAACATCGAGAATATTTAAATGCCTGTCATCAAAATCTTGCCCCATGCCGAACTCTGTCCACAGGGTGCAGAGTTGCAAGCTGCAGCCGGTAGCACCATTTGCGAAGTGCTGTTGGAAAACCACATCAACATCGAACACGCGTGCGACATGAGCTGCGCCTGCACCACCTGCCACGTCATCGTGCGTGAGGGCTTCAAGTCGCTCAATGAAGCGGATGAAAACGAAGACGATTTGCTTGACCGTGCATGGGGCTTGGAGCCCAATTCACGCTTGAGCTGCCAAGCCATCGTGGCGCAGCAAAATTTGGTGGTGGAGATTCCAAAGTACACCATCAACCACGCCAAAGAAAACCACTGACCATGCGCCAGATTTTTCTAGATACCGAAACCACCGGCTTCTACGCGGACACCGGTGACCGAATTGTTGAGATCGGGTGCGTTGAACTGTTGAACCGAAAGCTCACAGGCAACAACTTACACATTTACCTGAATCCTGAGCGTGACAGCGATGAAGGCGCCTTGCGTGTGCATGGCTTGACCACCGAATTCTTGAAAGATAAACCCAAATTCGGCGAGGTGGTGGACCAGCTGTTGGACTACATCGCGGGTGCAGAAATCATCATTCACAACGCTCCGTTTGACGTTGGATTTTTGAACAAAGAGTTAGAGCTGCAAGGTCGCCCGCGTTTCACCACCTTTGTGGACGGCATCACCGACACCTTGGTGATGGCCAAAGAAATGTTCCCGGGCAAGCGCAATTCGCTGGACGCGTTGTGTGACCGCTTAGAGGTCGATAACTCTGGTCGTACTTTGCATGGCGCGTTGCTCGATGCCGAGCTGTTGGCGGATGTTTACATCAACATGACGCGCGGCCAAGACGCCTTGCTCATGGAAGTGGAGAGCACCGACGCACAAACCCGTACATCAGAGCGCATCGATCTCAGTCTTTTTCAGCTGCCCGTGATTGCGGCCTCTGAGCAAGAGGTGGCACAGCATGAAGACGTGCTGGCTCAGTTGGATAAATCGAGCGGCGGAAAAACCATTTGGCGGAATACGGAAAATTCTGTGGCATAATCACTGTCTTTCCAGAGATGGAAAGCGGTATAAATGGGCGATTAGCTCAGGGGTAGAGCACCACATTCACACTGTGGGGGTCGCAAGTTCGAAACTTGCATCGCCCACCATTTTTACCAAATAAAACTTAATCAATTCAAGGCTTCTTAAAAGCAAAAATCAAAGGTTCCGCAAGGAGCCTTTTTCGTTTCTGCTTTATCTTCTTACCCCCTTGTATTTCTGATGAACACGCCCATCTAGACGTCATGTGTGCGTGCTTGACCAAGTCGTTATATCGCTGGCGCACAATGCAACGCCGCTGAATGATTCAGATTGGATTGAAAGGTATCAAACCCATGTTTTCTCGACAGTTGAAATCTCTTGTGGCAGGTGCGTTGGTGCTCAGTGCCACGCTTGCGATGGCGCTGCCCACACCCAAAGACATTGAAGCGGCTGTGGCTGCTGGCCACTACACGCAAGCTGAAACCATGCTGCGTGAGGTTCTGCAAGACAAGCCGCAAAGTGCGAAGGCGCACTACGAGTTGGGTCAAGTGCTGGCTCACCAGCAGCGCTACAAAGATGCGCAAACTGAGTTGCAAAAAGCCAAGACCATCGACCCGACCTTGAAGTTCGCGACCAGCCCTGAAAAGTTCAATGCTGTGTTCACCAAAGTGAACGAGCTGGCCGCTGCGCCATCATCTTCTGTGGTGATGGCACCTTCGGCCACACCTGGCACGCATGCGGCCACTCAAGCTGTACCCGTGGCTGCGCCCAGTAGCGGTGGTTCATCGCTGACTTATGTGTGGCTGGCCATTGCAGGTTTGGTGGTGTTGGGCCTGTGGTTGCGTCGTTCTGCCGCAGCCAATGCCAATGCGACAAGCTATGCGCCATTTGCAACCCCTGTGGGCACGCCTCCCGCACCGCGTGGCTTTGGCGCTCAATTCACTCCCAATGCGCCGCAAGGTGGCTATGCTCCTCAAGGTTACGCACAGCCTGTTGGTGGTGGCTCGACCATGACGGGCGCTGTGGTGGGCGGTTTGGCGGGTGTGGCGGCGGGCTATGCCTTGTCTAAAGCTTTAGAAGGCGATCACCATGCATCAGCCCCGTCATCTTCGGGGTCCTCTCCTGTGGCAGGCAACGGGGGCTACGTGCCGTTTGATACGCCGGCTCAACCTGACCTCGGCTCTTTCGATGCAGGTTCCGGCAGTGATTGGGACAGTGCCGACTCGGGCGGTGGTGGCGACGACAGTTGGTAATCGCTGCTTAGCTGTTGGCTTGCAACGCCTGTGACACCACCTCGTGGGTGAGCTGCATGGCCGCTTTGTGCGTCGCCGTCATCGGGCGGCGCGCTGACCACACCAACATCAACTGGCTCATCAACTTAGGCTTCTCTACGCGATGCGTGGTGAAGTCTTTCGGTTTTGCAAAATTACTCAGGGTATAGGCGGGCAGCACGGCGTACCCCAAACCTTCTTTCACCAATTCCAAAATTGCATTCAAGCCATCAATTTCTAGCACGATGTTGGGCTTGCAGTTGATGCGCAGCATTTCGGTGTCAATCAACAAGCGAAATGCATTTGGGCGGCTGGGTACGATGAGGGGCAGCTTGGCCAAGTCGGCCAGTTGCACCACGTCTTTGAGCGGCGTGGTCGGGGTGAGTGGCTGGCTTTTCTCACCCGCAATCAAAATCAAGGTGTCTTCGTGTAGCACCGTCATTTCTAAATCAGGGGAGGGCGGTGGGTTGTAGAGCACGGCCATGTCGAGGCGTCCTGCGCGCAAGCTTTCCGCCATCAAAAGTGAAAAACCTTCGGTCAGCGACAGCTGCGCGTGGGGCAAGGTTTGGCGAAATGACATGGTCAGTGGCACCGTTACCAGCTTGGACAAGCTTGGGGGTAAGCCAATCGAGACGCGACCTGCCAACGCGCCGCGTACCGAGCCCAGCTCTTCTTGCGCTACTGCCACTTGGTGCAAGATGCCACGCCCGTGCTCCAGCATCACCAAGCCTGCTTCTGTTACGGTCACACCACGCCCATTGCGCATCAGTAGGTTTTGATGCAACTCCACTTCCAGTTGGCGTACATGGCGGCTCAGAAGCGGCTGAGGAATGCTCAAGGCCAACGCGGCTTTGGTGAAACTACCCAACTCAGCGACGCGGACAAATGATTCAATTTGTTTGAGTTCCATATGATTCTCGATTTTGAATAACCAATTGTCTGTTATTTAAAAACGTTATAGCAGCTAGTTCGCAGTTTGAGGCCCAATTCTGGGGTGAATCTCTAGAATCACGGCCATGCAAACCCCAACCTTATCTTTTGTCCTGCGTGGTATTTCTTCCATGGCCACCAAGGCTTTGCTGGCTGATTTGACCCGGGCTTACTTTGCGCAAACCGGCGTGTCGGTGCAGATTGAATCTGTGGGCGGTGTCGATGCCGCTAAACGTGTGCAAGCGGGTGAGGCCTTTGACATGGTGCTTTTGGCCTCAGACGCGATTGATCGTTTGATGGCATCTGGCCATGTGCAAACCGGCTCACGCAGCGACTGGGTGCGTTCACCCGTGGCGGTGGCCGTGCAAGCGGGCGCGCCACGCCCCGACCTGAGCAACGAAGCCGCGGTGAAAGCGGCTGTGTTGGCCAGCCCCACACTCAGCTACTCCACCGGCCCGAGCGGCGTGTACCTTGAAAAATTGTTTGAGCGCTGGGGCATTGCCGACGAGGTGAAAGCGCGCATCGTGGTGCCGCCACCCGGTACGCCTGTGGGCGCCTTGGTGGCCAGTGGCCAAGCCGCTTTGGGCTTTCAGCAACTGAGCGAACTCATTGCTTTGCCCGGTATAGATGTGCTGGGTACTTTGCCTGCGGATGTGGCGTTCATCACCACGTTCTCGTCGGGCATTCCAGCGGTCATTGCGGATGACACGGCCCGCGTGGCTGCGGCGCAATCTTTTCTGAAGTTCTTGGCTTCGACTGGCGTGGAAGACGTCAAGCGCAAGCAAGGCATGGACTGGCTTTAATTTTCTAATTTCATTCTGTAAGGGGTATTCATGTCTCTCATCATCGACGTTCACGGTCACTACACCACAGCGCCCAAGGCCTTGGAAGAATGGCGTAACAAGCAAATCGCTGGCATCAAAGACCCAGCATCTATGCCTAAAGTGTCCGAGCTGAAAATCAGCGACGACGAGTTGCGCGAGACCATCGAAACCAACCAACTCGCCAAGATGAAAGAGCGCGGCTCTGACATCACCATCTTCAGCCCACGCGCGAGCTTCATGGCGCACCACATTGGCGACTTCCAAGTGTCATCCACTTGGGCGGCGATTTGTAACGAGCTGTGCTTCCGCGTGTCCGAGCTGTTCCCCAACAACTTCGTGCCTGCGGCCATGTTGCCCCAGTCGCCTGGTGTTGACCCCGCCACTTGCATTCCTGAGTTGGTGAAATGCGTGGAGCAATACGGCAACGTCGGTATCAACCTGAACCCAGACCCCTCCGGCGGCCACTGGACATCGCCGCCTTTGAGCGACAAGTCTTGGTACCCCATTTACGAAAAAATGGTTGAGTACGACATCCCTGCCATGATTCACGTGTCCACCAGCTGCAACGGCTGCTTCCACACCACCGGCGCGCATTACTTGAACGCAGACACCACAGCGTTCATGCAGTGTTTGACCTCTGACTTGTTCAAAGATTTCCCAACCTTGAAGTTTTTGATTCCGCATGGCGGCGGCGCTGTGCCTTACCACTGGGGCCGCTTCCGTGGCTTGGCGCAAGAACTGAAAAAGCCTTTGCTCACTGAGCACTTGTTGAACAACATTTATTTCGACACCTGCGTGTACCACCAGCCCGGCATCGACTTGTTGACCAAGGTGATTCCGGTCAAAAACATCATGTTCGCCTCCGAGATGATTGGTGCGGTGCGCGGCATCGATCCAGAAACTGGCCACTACTACGACGACACCAAGCGTTACATCGAATCCACGCTCAACCTCAATGCCGACGAACGCCATCAGGTGTACGAAGGCAACGCACGTCGCGTGTTCTCGCGCTTGGACACCAAACTCAAGTCGCAAGGCCGTTAACCCATTCACAGGAGATTTCTTATGTACGAACTCGGCGTTGTGTATCGCAACATCCAACGCGCAGACCGCGCAGCAGCAGACGGATTGGCCGCATTAGGCTCGGCCACAGTGCACGAAGCCATGGGCCGCGTGGGCTTGCTCAAGCCTTATATGCGTCCCATTTTTCCAGGCGCGCAAGTGTCGGGCACCGCAGTGACCGTGCTCTTGCATCCCGGTGACAACTGGATGATGCATGTGGCCGCTGAACAAATTCAGCCCGGCGATATCGTGGTGGCGGCCATCACGGCCGAATGCACCGACGGTTATTTTGGTGACTTGTTAGCCACATCGTTCCAAGCGCGTGGCGCTCGCGCCCTCATCATCGATGCGGGCGTGCGTGATGTGAAAGAGCTGCAAAAGATGAACTTTCCTGTCTGGAGCAAAGCCATCAGCAGCAAAGGCACCATCAAAGCGACTATCGGCTCTGTGAATATCCCCGTGGTGTGTGCAGGCATGCTGGTCACACCAGGTGATGTGATCGTGGCGGACGACGACGGCGTGGTGTGCGTGCCAGCTGCCCGTGCCGTAGAAACTTTGGCTGCCGCACAAAAACGCGAGAGCTTTGAAGGCGAGAAACGCGACAAATTGGCTTCAGGGATCTTGGGCCTCGACATGTACAAAATGCGCGAGCCCTTGGCTGCTGCTGGCTTAAAGTACATCGATTAATTCCAACGACTTTGAAAACTTGCCTCATGACACACACTTCTAAACGTCAACTGTTTGCAGCTTTGGCGTTGAGTGCTTTAGCGCTGTGCGGCCTGTCCGCACACGCCCAAGACTTCCCCTCCAAACCCGTGCGCATCCTCACGCCGTTTCCTGTGGGGAGTGGCCCCGAGGGCGTGTTGCGTTTGGTGGCGGATAAGTTGTCACGCACTTGGGGCAAGCCGGTGGTGGTGGAAAACAAGCCTGGTGGCAATGGCTTCATTGCGATTGACACTTTCAAGCGTGGTGCCACCGATGGTCACGATTTGATTCAGCTCGACAGCGTGCATTTGTCGGCATACCCGCATCTGTTTAAGAAGCTACCTTATGACATCAAGGCCGATTTCGAGCCTTTGGCACCTTTATTTAAAACCTACTTTTTTGTTACGGTTGCGACCGACAGCAAATACAAAAAGGTGGCTGATCTCATCGCCGATGCCAAGGCGCATCCGGGCCAGTTGAACTACGGCTCTTGGTCTGTTGGCAACCCCGTGCATTTGGGCTCAGCCTTGTTTGAGTCGGTCACAGGCACAGACATGCAGCATGTGATTTACAAAGAAACCAGCATGCTCTACACAGGCGTGGCCAATCGCGAACTGTCATTTGCTTTGGGCTCGAACGCCACAGCCGGCGCTATGTACCGCGCAGGCAAGTTGCAATATTTGGCCGTAGCTGCACCCAAACGCGTGAG